>CAZYDR010000111.1:0-11743 GCA_964645285.1 uncultured Alphaproteobacteria bacterium | reverse complement strand
AGGCCTGCGTCGGCCTGGTTGAGGCACCATTCGAGCAACGGGTCGTGACTGCCGGCGATTACCGGTGGCGGGGCTGGGGGCGTCACGGCGGCGGCGCTCCGGCTGACCCAGGCGTCGATGAGCGGGCGCGGAAACAACCACTTGCCGGTAACCCGGGTGCAGGGGATGCGCCGCGCCTTCACCAGGTCGTAGACCTTGCGCTCCTTGATGCGCAGGTACTCGGCAACCTCGCGAGTGGTCATCATGTCGCCCACGGCCGCGTCCCTTCTCTCCCGGTTCGTCCCGAGTATATCGCCGGTCGTCCCGGCAAGTTCCCAGGGCGTTAAAGCATGCCCAGATGTTCCAACTCAGCCTTGGCGCCGGTGTATTCGATGAAATTGGTCACGCCTGTATCAAGGGCTTGCTGGAAGAGATTGACCGCCGCCTCGACGTTGCCTTCGATCATGTAGAATTGGCCGAGATAGAACAGCGCTTCGCACGCCCGTTCGCGGCGTTTGTCGCCGCTCAAGCCCTCGAGAGACGCCATGACGTCCTTTGGCCCGGCCTGGCCAAGAAACAGCATGATGACTGGGCCCGGCCAGCGGCCGACGTCGATTTTGTCCGTGTAACCCACCAGTTCGACCATGCCTCTGTCACCGGCGCGTTCAAGCGCGAGATAGAACCAGATGACCCGATAGATGTCGGATGGGTTGGCCCGCAACAAGGCTTCGTAATCCCGTGCCGCGAGGTCGAAACGGCCGAGATAGAATCGCGCGTTGCCCCGGTTGTGGTAGGCAGGTGCGTATTCCGGGCGCAGGTCAATAGCAGTATCGTAGTCAGTGATGGCCAGATCGTAGAGGCCCTGGCCGTCGTACGCTATACCACGGTTGTTATAGGCCACCGGATGGTCCGGTTTGAGCAGAATGGCGGCCTCGTAATCGGCGATGGCTTGCCCGTAAATTCCCCGCGCGCGATAGGCGTTGCCGCGATTGATATAAGCCTCGAAGTAGCTCGGGTTGAGCGTCAGGGCCACATCATAATCGCCAATCGCCTGCTCGATGAGACCGCGCACCCGATAGATGTCACCACGACTGTTGTAGACCTCGAAGTCGTTGGGCTGCAGTCCGAGCGCTGAACCGTAATCGGCCAGGGCGCGGTCGTAGAGTTCCTGGGACGAGAAGGCATTGCCGCGCAGCTTGAACACTTCGAAATCGCCATCATCGATATTGATGGCGCGATCAAAATCGTCGATGGCGCGGTTGTACAGACCCTTGGACCAGTAGGCGGTGCCGCGCGCCTTAACCACCGCGAAATTACGCTGGTCGAGAACTAGGGCGTTGCCGTAATCGACAATGGCCAAATCGTACGAGCCCTTGGCCGAGAGAGCGTCACCGCGATTTTTCAGGGCTTCGAGATCGCGTGGATCAACCCTCAGGACTGAATTGTAATCGGCGATGGCGCGGTCATACTGGCCCTTGGCCAGATAGGCGTTGCCGCGTGATTTGAGCGGCGTGGAATCGTTGGACGTGACACGCATGGCAGCGTCGTAGTCGGCGATTGCCTGGTCGAAGAATCCCTGGGCGCCATAGGCGTCGCCGCGCTTGTTGAGAGCGATGAAATTGGTCGGGTCACGGGCCAGAGCGGCGTCGAAGTCAGTGATGGCGCGTTTGAACAGGCCCTTGTTGCCATAGGCGGTGCCGCGGCCGACGTAGGCGTCAACATCATTGATGTCAGTGTGCAGGGCGCTGCTGAAGAGAAAGATGTTCTGGTCGTCGATGCCGCCGCCTACGGAACTGGCGTCGGGAATATAGAAGTCGCTGGTATCATCTTCAAGAAAGATCACCGCGGCGTCATATTCGGCGATGGCCTCGGCTTCCGGGCCCTTGGCCTTAAGCGCCTGATTGCGACTAGTCACCAGTTCGGTATCGCCGGGCCGTAGCCGCAGGGCGCTGTCATAGTCGGCGATTGCCATGTCGAAGTCGCCGGTGGCCCGGTAGGCGTCGCCCCGTCCGCGCAGGGTCTCAATGTCGCCGGAGCGCATCTGGTCGGCGCGATTAAAGTCGATTATGGCCAGGGCGTAGCGTCGTGTGGCGTTATAGGCGGCGCCGCGATTCTTCAGCAATCCGGCGTCGAGCGGCCGCAACGTCGCCGCCGCTTCATAGTCATCGACAGCGCGGTCGAAGAGGCCGCTGATGAAATGGGCGGTGCCGCGGGCTTTCAACAGGTCGAAGTCGTTAGGTTTGATGATCGCCGCGGCGTCGTAATCGGCAACCGCGGCGGCCAGATTGCCCTTGGCTATATGAGCGTCGCCGCGACCCTTGAGAACGCCAAAGTCGTTGGGCCGGACGGCGTTCGCCTGGTCGAAATCAGCGATGGCGCGGTCAAGCAGGTTCTTGGCGAGAAAGGCGTAGCCCCGGCTCTTGAGAGTCGGGAAGTTGTCCGGTGCAATATCGAGGCCGACGTTGTAGTCGCTGATGGCCCGGTCGAACTGGCCACTGGACAGGTAGGCATTGCCGCGCCGACGCATAACCTCCGCATCCGTGGGCTCGATGCGCATGGCGCTGGTATAGGCGTTAATCGCCAGCTCAAAGAGGCCCTTGGCCGAATGAGCGTCGCCGCGGTCCATATAATCGGTGAAGTCGGCGGCCTCGCCCGAGACTTCTCCTTGACCCTGATAGTCGGTGATCTTGCCCACGTCCACCGGCTCGGGGACGGCCAATGGTTCGACCGCCGCCACGGCTTCCGGTTCCGCTGGTGCAGTCGGCTCCACCGCTGGAGTCCCGGTGATCGCATCGGACCCGTTGGCCGTCGCGCCGACGCCCTCGCCACTGATGCCCCCGCCCTCGCGGGCCAGGGCCTGGCGGGCAATGGTCAGGTTGTGGACGATTTTCGTGTCGTCCGGATTGATCGCCAGAGCAGATTCATAATCGTCGATGGCGAGATCGGTGAAACCTTGGGCGGCGTAGGCGTCGCCTCGGCCCTTCCAGGCATCGGCATGGTTCTGGTTAAGGCTGATGGCGGTGTTGAAATCGGTGATTGCCAGGTGGGCCAGACCCATGGACAGATACGCGTTGCCGCGATTTGAATAGGTTCGGTAATGATCGACCTTAATCTTAATGGCGGCATTGTAGTCGGCGATGGCAAGGTCATAGAGGCCCTGGGCCGAATGAGTGTCACCACGATCCATGAATGCGGCGAAGGCGGCGGCTTTGCGCAATTCTTCCTTTTCGGCCTGATCGTCGGGCGTCTCTACGGGTTCCGGTTCGGGTAGCGCCATCGGCTCGATCTCGGGTGTCACTACAGGCGCTTCTTCTGGGATCACCTCGGGCGTGATTGCGATTGTCGTCAGGTCTTCGTCGCTGACGCCCTGGTCGGCCAGGGCTTGGCGGGCAATGTCGAGATTAGCCTTCGGGTCGTCAGGCTTGATCGCCTGGGCGGCTTCGTAGTCGGCGATAGCGAGATCGTTGAGGCCCAGGGCGGCATACGCGTTACCACGGCCCTTCAAGGCGTCGGCGTAGTCCGGATTAAAGCCGATGGCGATGTCGAAGTCCGCGATCGCCTTGCGAGCCAGGCCCGCGGACAGGTAGGCGTTACCGCGATTGGTGAAGGCTCGGTAGTGATCGGCTTTGACCTTGATGGCGGCGCTGAAGTCGGCGATGGCGCGGTCATGGAAATTGAGCTTGCTGTAGGCCAGCCCGCGCTGACTAAGCACCTCGTAGTCGTTCGGGTTGAGGCTCAGAGCGGTATCGTAGTCGCGAATGGCGCGATCAAAGAATCCTTTGCGAGCATAGGCGATGCCACGATTGTAATAGGCTCGGAAGTAGTTCGGGTTGAGTTGAATTGCGGCTTCGAAATCGACGATAGCGCGATCATGGAGGCCCTTGTCGTCGAACGCCAGGCCGCGGTTGTTATAGGCGAACACCACGTTGTCGTCGGACAGGCCACCACTGTCGATGGCCAGGGTGTAAAACCGGATGGCCTCGTCGAGGCGGCCCTCGCTTTGCGCCTCGAAGGCGGCGCGTGCGTCGTCCATGGCATCGGCCCAGGCGGGCAGAGACGCGGCAACCAACAATAGCGCGGCAAGCAACCAACGTTTCATCAACGGGATCCGTATTCCCCCAGGGTCGGTTTCCAATCCGAATCACACGCCACACGGCGCGCGTCTTTTTTTAACGGTTCCCTGGCGGCGCGTCGAGCAGGCACTTGTCAGTCGTCCAATGACGCCCGATATTCAAACTGTCGTTTGCCATCGTCTAATCTGTCGTTTGACACCGGGGCGAATATCGCTAGCGTAGCCGTTCGCTCGTTAAGGCGCCGCATATTGGTGTTGTTTGAGGAAGCTATCATGATCGATCCGTTCGGCCGGGAAGTCTCATATCTGCGGGTGTCCGTGACGGACCGCTGCGACTTCCGCTGTGTCTACTGCATGGCCGAGGACATGAATTTCCTGCCCAAGGCCGATCTGCTGACCCTCGAGGAACTCGACCGCATGTGCGGTGCCTTCGTCGAACTCGGCATACGTAAGATCCGGCTGACCGGTGGCGAGCCCCTGGTGCGGCGCAATGTCATGTGGTTGATCCGCAACCTGGGCAAGCATGTGGCCGCCGGCGATCTCGACGAGCTGACCCTGACCACTAACGGCAGCCAGCTCTCGCGCTTCGCCGACGAGCTTTATGACTGCGGCGTGCGCCGGGTCAATGTCTCCATCGACACCCTTGATGCGGACAAATTCCGCGCCATTACCCGCTGGGGCAAGTTCGAAAAAGTCATGGAGGGTATGGCGGCGGCAAAGCGCGCCGGCCTCGGCGTTAAGGTCAACGCGGTGGCGCTCAAGGACGTCAACGAACACGAGATCGATGACATGGTGCGCTGGTGCGGCGACCAGGGTTTTGATCTGACCCTCATCGAGACCATGCCCATGGGCGGCATCGACGGTGATCGCACCGACCAGTATTTGCCCTTGTCGGTGGTCCGTGGCCGGCTCATGGAAAACTGGACCCTGACCGACATCGACTACAAAACCGGCGGCCCGGCGCGTTATGTGGAAGTCGGCGAGACCGGCGGCCGCCTCGGCTTCATCACACCGCTGACCCATAATTTCTGCGAATCGTGCAACCGGGTGCGGCTGACCTGCACAGGCATGCTCTACATGTGCATCGGCCAGGACGACTCGGCCGATCTGCGGGCGCCGCTGCGGGCCAGCGAGTCCGACGAGTTGCTCAACGAAGCCATCCTCGAGGCCATGGGCCGCAAGCCCGAGGGCCACGATTTCATCATCGACCGCCGCAACAAAGGCCCCGGCGTCTCCCGCCATATGAGCGTGACTGGCGGCTAGGGCGCCGCCGCTCGCTACCCGTAAATCTGGCTGATGACCTCGGCGACCAGGGCCGGGCGGTCGCTGCCTTCGATCTCCATGACGCAATTGCCGGTGACCCGCACGCCGCCGTCGGCGACTTCGTCGACGGCGGTGAAGGTCATGCGCATGCGGACCCTTGAGCCAACCGCCACCGGCGCCGTGAAACGCACCTTGTTGGAGCCGTAGTTGAGGCCATGGGTGTGGTTTGTCACATGGTAACTCTGATAGATCATCTGGGGCAGCAGGGACAACGTGAGATAACCGTGGGCAATGGTCTTGCCGTCCGGCATATCGCGGGCGGCGCGCCCCACATCCACGTGAATCCATTGGTGGTCGCCGGTGGCGTCGGCGAATTTGTCGATGGTCGGCTGGTCGACGGTAACCCAGTCACTGGGTTCGAGTTCTTCGCCCACATGGGCCTTGAGGTCGAGGGGGTTGTCGACAACCAGCATGGTCAGGCCTCCACGGTGGGCAGGATGTAGTCGGCGAATTGCTCACGGAGCGTCAGCTTGCTGATTTTGCCGGTGGCCGTGTGGGGTAGTTCGTCGACAAAGGTGATGTCGTCGGGCAGCCACCACTTGGTGACCTTGTCGGTGAGGAAGTCTTGAATCTCATCCGCCGTAATGTCCGCATCGTCGCGGCGCACGATGACCAGCAGGGGCCGCTCGCCCCATCGGGGATGAGCCATGGCGATGGCGGCGGCCTCGGCCACGTCGGGATGGGCGACGGCGGCGTTCTCCAGATCGATGGAACTGATCCATTCGCCGCCGGATTTGATCAGGTCCTTGGCCCGGTCGGTGATCTGGACATAGCCTTCGCCGTCGATGGTGGCGACATCGCCGGTGCCGAACCAGCCGTCGTCGTCGAAAGTCGCCGCCGTGGCCTCGTCGTCGTTGAAGTAGGCGCTGATGATCCACGGCCCACGCACGAAAATCTCGCCGCTGGCCACACCGTCGTGGGGCCGGGCGACGCCGTCGTCATCGACGATCTTGAACTCGACGCCATAGGGGATGCGCCCGGACTTGGCCCGGAGGTCGTATTTTTCCTCGGCCGGACTATCGCGGAATTTGCGCTTGAGGGTGCCGCAGGTGGCCACCGGCCCGGTCTCGGTCATGCCCCAGCCCTGGACGATTTCCACATCGTAATTCTCGTCGAACTGACGGATCAGCCACAGGGGCACCGCGGCGCCGCCGACGCCCATGCGCTCCAGGTCATCGAGTCTGTTGCCCGATTGCTCCAGATAGTCGAGCAGGCCGAACCACAGGGTCGGCACCCCGGCGGTGAAGGTCGCCTTTTCGCTGACCAGCATTTCGTGGAGGCTTTCGCCGTCGAGCTTGGCGCCGGGCAGCACCAGCTTGGCGCCGCAGGTGGCGACGGCGTAGGGCAGGCCCCAGGCATGGACATGAAACATCGGCACCACGGGCATGGCGGTGTCCTGGCTGGAGAGCGACATGGTGTGGTCGTGCATGCAGGCCGCCATGCTGTGCAGCACGGTCGCCCGGTGGGTGTAGAGCGCGCCCTTGGGGTTGCCCGTGGTGCCCGAGGTGTAGCATAGCGACGATGCCGAACGCTCGTCCAGGTCAGGCCATTCGAAGTCGCCCGCCTCGGCGGCCAACAGGTCCTCGTAACACAGGGCGTTGCGGAGCGTGGTGTCGGGCATGTGGGCGGCGTCGGTCATGATGACGAAGCCTTCGACACAGCCGAGTTTGTCCTGCATGCCCTCCAGCAGTTCGACAAAGCTTAGGTCGAGGAAGATGTAGCGGTCGGCGGCGTGGTTGACGATGTATTCGATCTGGTCGTGGAACAGGCGCGGATTGATGGTGTGGCAGACCGCGCCATAACCGGCGATGCCGAAGTAAAGCTCGAGATGGCGGTGGGTGTTCCACGCCATGGTGGCGACCCGGTCACCGCTGGTGATGCCGCGCCGCGCCAGGGCGCCGGCCAGTTGCCGGGTGCGTGCATAGCAATCCGCGTAGGTGTAGCGGTGGATCGGCCCTTCGACCGAACGTGACACGATTTCCACGTCGCCATGATACGTGGCTGCATAGGCGAGCAGCGACGTGGTCACCAGCGGTGAGTCCATCATCAGGCCTTGCATGGCCGCCTCCCTTTGCCGTCCCAGTGTTTGACGGCAGGGTACATCACTAGAGCGTCTGACGTGCAACCTTCGTGTTTCTGCCGCCGCCAAGCACGATGATGTTACCGGCCAGGACCAGAACCACGCCAAGAGCCGCCGGCCAGCCCCATTGGAAATCCTCGACCGCGGTGGAAATGGCCAGGGCCGCCACCGGCTGAAGCACCAGGGCGTAGGCTGCGCGGTCCGACCCGATGCGGCCGAGCAGGGTGAGGAAACAACCGAACGCGATGACCGTGGCGAACACCACCAGATAGGCCAGGGAGCCAATGTAGATTGGCGAAAAGTCGAAGCTCACGGGCTTGCCGGTGGCGGCCACATAGAGCGCGACGATCAGCGCCGAATAACCCATGGCGATGGCATTGGTCGGCAGCACCGCCATGCCGGCCTGCTGATTGCGCGCCGACACCGTGTTGCCGAGAGATACGGCAACCGTGCCGATCAGGCATAACACGATGCCCTGCACGGTCGCCTGACCGCCGCCGAATCCGGACAGCTCGGACCAGAAGACCAGGGCGATACCGGCGACACCGCAAAGTCCGCCGATCACCACGATGGGCCGCATGGGGCGGCCCAGGAAACACGATCCGAACAGGGAATTCAAAATCACCATCAGGGATACCGACAGCGCCACGAAGCCCGTGGTTACGTCGGCGGTGGCGATGTAGAACACCACGTAATTGAGGCAAAACATGAGGAATCCCATGAGCGCGGCGAAACCGTGCTGGCGCAAATCGAAGCGCAAGGAAATGCCGCGCAGCAGACACCATGCTATCAAGATCAGCGATGCCGCGCCGAAGCGGTACATGACCGAAACCGCCGGCTCAACGACGCCGAGCTGAAGCTTAATACCGTACCAACTCGCGCCCCAGATCAACACCGTGGCGAGGTAAAGAACCCAATTACTCAAACCGTGGTTACTGGAGGATCACCTGATGGGTGAACTTGTCGCCGTCGGAGATGGTGATCTGCTCGAAGCCGAGCAGTTTGGCCAGGTCAAAGAAGGTGAGAAAATCGGCGAGCCCGAGATCGACGATGAACGGCGTGGTGCGGGTCACCGACGTCAACATGGCGAGCAGGGCCCGGGCCCGGTAGAGAGTGTCTATATAATCGTCCTCAAGGGCGACAATGATTAGTTTCTGGGCCTCGTCGCCCTTGGCGAATATGGCGATGCGCGGCGGGTAGGGCCGGCTCAACGACTTCTTGGTTATGCCGATGATGAACGCCAGCCGGGTCTCGCGGGTGGCCTCGGGCAACTTGATGGTCCGCGCGCCGTAGGTCTCGGTGGTGGTCGGTGTCGGATAGTAATAGCCCGCATGGCGGTCTTTGGCTGCCGCCGCCGGCGTCGCCAGCAAGACGAGCAGCGCTGCCCACGCTAGTCCGAATTTCCTCATCTCCGCCCTCCCTGATAGATCTGCTGGAGTGTGCGCGGCGGCCCCGGTTTTGTCACCCACCAATGCTGCCACGCTGGCATGGCGGGTCCATTTGTCTATACTGCGCCCACCGCGCCAGTGGGCGTGGTTCGTGATAACCGGGGGAACATCCTTGGCCTTTGAAAAACTTGCCTTTGTTGCTAGCGGCACGCCCGTCGCTCAAGCGAGCGAGAAGTCGCTGCGCGCCCGTTACCAGGGTGTCGATCCGGAAGACGCGGATGTGGTTGTCGCCCTTGGCGGCGATGGCTTCATGCTGGAAACCCTGCACCGCTTCATCGGCTGCGGCCTGCCGATCTACGGCATGAACCGGGGGACGGTCGGTTTTCTCATGAATGAATATCGTGAGGATGAATTACCGGCGCGCCTCGACGAGGCGTCGGAAAGTGTCGTCCATCCCCTGGTCATGACAGCGCGCAGTGTTGACGGTTCGACCATCGAGGCCCTGGCTATTAACGAGGTGTCGTTGCTGCGCCAGACCCGGCAGGTGTCGAAAATTCGCATCAGTGTCGACGGTACCGTGCGTATCGACGAGTTGATTTGCGACGGCGTGCTGGTGGCCACGGCGGCGGGCAGCACCGCTTATAATCTGTCGGCCCACGGGCCGATCCTGCCGGTTGGCTCCGACCTGCTGGCCCTGACCCCGATCAGCGCCTTCCGGCCCCGGCGCTGGCGCGGCGCCCTGTTGCCGTCCGAGGCCACGGTACGACTGGAAATTATCGAGAATGAAAAGCGGCCGGTCAGCGCCGTGGCCGACTCCACCGAGGCTCGCGACGTGGTCGATGTGGTCATCAAGGAAAACCGCGCGGTCGATCTGACCATGCTGTTCGACCCCGAGCACAATCTGGCCGAACGAATTCTCAACGAGCAATTCACACCTTAGATGGCGGTGTTCAGCGGCGCCGACGATGTGCTTCGCCTGGTCGAAGCGGACCCTTGGCGCATGGCCGTGTTGCGGGCCGTCCGCGGTCTCGGATTGCCCGACTGCTGGGTTTGCGCCGGGTTTGTTCGCGCTCTGGTGTGGGACCATCTCCATGGCTATGACGAAGCGACATCGCTTGATGATGTCGACGTGATTTATTTTGACGACGACAACACTGATAAGGCGGACGAACGATTGTATGAGGAGCGCCTTGCCGAGGTGTTGGCCCAGGTTCCGTGGTCGGTCAAGAACCAGGCCCGCATGCACCGGCGCAACGGCGACCAGCCCTACCGCGATACCAGCGATGCCCTATGCCATTGGCTGGAAACGCCGACCGCCGTGGCGGTTCGTATGGATGACGATAAACAGCTTGAACTGCTGGCGTCGCTCGGCCTCGATGATCTGCTGGCCATGCGGATCGTGCCGACGCCGCATGCCCTGAACCAGCGATTGTCCGCCTATCGCGAACGGGTGCTGGCCAGGCCGTGGGCGCGGCAATGGCCTGACGTTGAAATACAGATACCTAAGCGGCGCGCTTGAGCTCCAGCATGGCCCAGACCTCGATCAGGGCGGCCAGCAGATCGTCCATCATGGCGTCGCTGTGGACCGGCGAGGGCGTGATGCGCAGGCGCTCGGTGCCGCGCGGTACGGTCGGGAAGTTGATCGGCTGGATGTAGATGCCGTAGTCGTCGAGCAGAATGTCGGTGACCTGCTTGCACTTCACCGGGTCGCCGACCAGGACCGGCACGATGTGGGTCTCCGACGGCATCACCGGGATGTCCGCCTCGCTCAGCATACGCTTGAGCCGGGCGGCGCGTTCCTGATGGTGCTCGCGCTCCACGTTGCTTGCCTTGAGATGGCGCACCGAAGCCAGGGCGCCGGCGGCCAGGGCCGGGGGCAGGGCGGTGGTGAAGATGAACGACGAGGCAAAGCTGCGCACCGCGTCGATAATCGCTGGTGATGAAACGATGTAGCCGCCAAGCACGCCAAAGGCCTTGGCCAGGGTGCCGTTGATAACCGTCAGGCGGTCCATCAGTCCACGCTGTTCGGCGATGCCGCCGCCGTGAGGGCCATAGAGGCCAACCGCGTGGACTTCGTCGAGATAGGTCATGGCGCCGTAGCGGTCGGCGAGATCACAGATTTCTTCGATCGGCGAGGTGTCGCCGTCCATGGAGTAGACCGATTCAAAGGCGATTAACTTGGCCCGGCCGGGCTCGACTCCCTTGAGCAGTTCCTCAAGGTGGGCCACGTCGTTGTGGCGGAAGAGTTTCTTCTCACATCGACTGTGGCGGATGCCTTCGATCATCGAAGCATGGTTCCAAGCGTCCGACAGGATGACACAGTTGGGCAGCATGGCGGCCAGGGTCGACAGCGACGCCAGGTTCGCCACATAGCCAGAGGTGAACACCAGGGCCGCGGGCTTCTCGTGAAGCGCGGCCAACTCGTGCTCGAGTTCAACGATGGGATGGGAGGTGCCCGAAATATTGCGGGTGCCGCCGGCGCCTGCGCCGTATTGAGCGATGGCCTTGGTCATGGTGTCGAGCAGCATGGGGTATTGGCCCATGCCGAGATAGTCGTTGGAACACCACACCACCACGTCGCCCGTGGTTTCGTCGCTGTGATTGGTGGCAATGGGGAATTCGCCCGCATGACGCGCCAACTCGGCGAAGCTGCGGTAGCGGCCCTCACCCTTGAGCCCGTCAATCTTCTTGGCGAAGAAGCCTTCGTAGTCCATGTCCGCCCTCCCAGATGCCGCGTTGGCGGCGTCCCTGCTGTACCTCTGATCGTAGACGTAGGATATCAGGACATCGTTAACAAATATTGACCTAGATCACCTAAATGTAAAAAACCGGCGACCGCCGTTAACTTAGGCTCAGGACTCATTGATTGATCCAGAAGATGACGATATCAGCGATACAGAT
>CAZYDR010000110.1:0-11834 GCA_964645285.1 uncultured Alphaproteobacteria bacterium | reverse complement strand
CTCGAACCAGCGACATGGTGGTTAACAGCCACCCGCTCTACCAACTGAGCTACCGAGGAATAAACTCTCGCAACCGAGCGCCGAGTATATATCAAACCGCAATTGCTCGCGCTAGCGTTTCGGACTACAGGGACAGGGTTAATAAATTCTTTTTTTCGGACGACCAGTAGAATTATCTACCTACCATTTCGGAGGCCGGACTGTGACCATCGATTTAGATCGCGCGCGACGCGAAACGCCGGGCTGCGCCAATGTTGCCCATTTCAATAACGCCGGCGCCGGGCTGATGCCCCAGCCGGTCCTCGACGCCACCACCAACCATTTGCGTCTCGAGGCCGAAATTGGCGGCTACGAGGCCTTTGCTAGGAATGGCGCGGCCCTGGATCGGTCCTACGACTCGGCGGCGTCGCTAATCAATTGCCGGGCCCATGAGATCGCCTTCGTCGAGAACGCCACCCGTGCCTGGGACATGGCGTTTTACTCTCTCGACTTCAAGTCCGGCGACCGCATTCTCACGGCCAAGGCCGAATACGTCTCCAACTACATCGCCTATCTGCAGGTGGCGCGGAAAACCGGCGCCGTGGTCGAGGCCGTTCCCAACGACGAGCACGGCCAGATATCGGTGGCCGCCCTGGCGGACATGATCGACGACCGGGTCAAGCTGATCTCGATCACCCATGTGCCGACCAACGGCGGGTTGGTCAACCCGGCGGCGGCGGTCGGCCGGGTGGCGCGGGACGCTGGCGTGACTTACCTGCTGGACGCCTGCCAGTCGGTCGGGCAAATGCCCATCGATGTCGAGGCGATCGGCTGTGACATGCTATCGGCGACCGGCCGCAAGTACCTGCGCGGCCCGCGCGGCACCGGGTTCCTCTACGTTCGCGGCGCCCTTGCGGACAAACTTGAACCCGTTTTTCTCGACCTTCGAGCCGCCAAATGGGTGGCTGCCGACCGCTACGAAGTTGTTCCCGGCGCGCGGCGCTTCGAGAACTGGGAATCCAACGTCGCCGGCAAGATCGGCCTCGCCGCCGCCATCGACTACGCGCGGGCCTGGGGCCTGGAAGACATCCGTGACCGTATCTACGGCTTGGTCGAGGACTTGCGGGCGCGGCTCGCCGGCATCCGCGGCGTCACAGTATGGGACATCGGCGCCGAACGCTGCGGTATCACGTCGTTCTCCATGGCAGGCCGTGACGCGGGCGAAATTAAACAGGTCCTTGCCGATCAGGCGATCAACGTCTCGACCTCGACCGTGTTCTCGACCCGTCTCGACATGGAAAGCCGGGTACCCGGCGACGTGGTGCGCGCTTCGGTGCACTATTACAACAGCGAGGAAGAGATCGATCGCCTGTGCACGGCAGTCGAGGCCTTGGCGTAATCGCCGGTTATTAACTCACCGCCTTGGGATCCAGCGCGTCCTGCAGGCCGTCGCCGAGGAAATTGAAGGCTATAACCGTGAGGAAAATCAGCAGACCGGGATAGAAGGCCAGGGCCGGGGCCTCATAAATCAGTTCCTGGGCGTTGTTCAGCATATTGCCCCAGCTTGCGATGGGCGGCTGGATGCCGAGGCCGAGGAAGCTAAGCACCGATTCGAACAGGATGATGTTGCCCACCGACAGAGTGGTGGCGACGATAATCGGCGAAATCGAATTGGGCAGGATATGGGTCGCCATGATGCGCAGGCCGCTCGCCCCCATGCCTCGCGCGGCGACCACGTACTCGCGCTCGCGCAAGGTCAGGGCGGCGCCTCGCACCAGCCGCGCCACCGTGGTCCAGCCGACCAGGGTGATAATCAACACGATGCGATAGAGGCTTTCGCCCTCGGCACCGGCGAGGGGGGCGAGGAGTGGGATGCGGCTCATGTCGATGGCCGCCAGCACGATGAGCAGTGGCAGTAACGGCAAGGCGATAACCCCGTCCGTCACCCGCATCAAAACAGCATCGACCCAACCGCCGTAGTAGCCGGCCACCAGGCCCATAGCGGTGCCGATGATGGCGGCGGCGGCGGCGGTGACCAGGGCGACCACCAGGGATATCTGGCCGCCATAAAGGAGACGCGCTAGTACGTCGCGCCCCAATTCGTCGGTGCCCAGAGGGTGGCCCGGACCGGGCGAGCCGAAGCGCGCCATCAGATCGACCTGGTTGGCGTCGATACCCAATACCATCTCGACCAGGGGCGCGGCGGCGACGACGGCGGCCAGCACGGCCAAAGCTACGGCGCTGGCCACCGCCATGCGATGACGCAGGAAGCGCCGCAGGGTGAGCGACGCCATGGAACGCCCTGGCGCGATGGTGACGTCGCTCATATTGCCCCCTCGCGCTGATAGGAAATGCGCGGGTCGAGCCAGGCGTAACAAAGATCGGCGGCGAGGTTGGCCAGCAGGGTGACCAGGGTGGCGAACAACAGGCAAACCAAAGCCAGATTGAAGTCGTTGCCGAGGATTGAATCGTAGATCAGCTTGCCCATGCCCAGGTACGAGAACATGGTCTCGGTGATCAGGGCGCCGGAGAACAGACCGCCGAAACTCAAGGCGACGATAGTGACCACCGGGATCAGGGCGTTGCGCAGGGCGTGCTTGAACACTACCCGGCCTTCCGGCAGCCCCTTGGCCCGAGCGGTGCGGATGTAATCCTGGCGCATGGTTTCCATGGTCGAGGCGCGGACGAAGCGGGTGAACCCGCCAGCGCTGGCGGCGCTCAGGGTGAGCACGGGAAGCACCAGATACTTGGCCCGGTCCGCCAGGCTGTCCACGCCGATGGTCTGCATGCCACTGGCCGGCAGCAGGCGCCACTCGACCGCGAACAGGTAGATCAGCATGAGGGCGAACCAGAATACCGGTATGGAGATGCCGGCCAGGGCCATGAAATTGACCGCGTAATCCCGCGCCCCATAGGGCCGCAGCGCCGAGTAGATGCCGATGGGTAGGGCGATCAGTAGCGACACCACGAAGCTCAGTCCCATGAGCACCAGGGTGTTGGAGAGCCGCGGCATGATGATGTCGAGTACCGGCGCGTTGTGGATGCGGGAATAGCCCAGGTCGCCCTCCAGGGCCGCCGTGAGCCAGTTGAGGTAGCGTTCGTGGAGTGGCTTATCGAGACCGTAGAGCGCCTTGAGGCGGGCGGCATCGGCGGTAGTCAGATTGGGGTCGGCCTGGACCATGATGTCGATGGGGTCGCCCGGCATCAGGCCGATCAGCCCGTAGATCAGAAAGCTCATGACTGCCAGGACAACAAACGTCTCGACTAGGCGCCCCGCCACATAGCGTTTCATGGCCTAGGCCCACCCTATGAGATGGCAGGCGGCGCGGTGGCCGTCACCACTATCAGCCACCGCCTCAAGCGCCGGGCGTTCCCGGCGGCAGATATCGACGGCGTTGGGGCAGCGCGGATGGAACGGACAGCCGGCCGGCGGGTCGAGCGGGCTCGGCATCTCGCCGCCGAGGCCGACGCTGGTGGTGCGCTTGGCGCCGCCGGGTTTGGGAATGGCGCGCATCAGGGCGCGGGTATAGGGGTGGCTGGGTCGCTCGAACAGGTCTTCACGGGCGGCGCTCTCGACCACCCGCCCGAGATACATTACCGCCACCTGATCGGCCATGTGGTCGACCACGGCGAGGTCGTGGCTGACCAACAGATAGGCCACGCCGAGATCGTCCTGGAGGTCCTGCATGAGGTTGAGCACCTGGCTCTGGACCGAGACGTCGAGGGCCGAGACCGGCTCGTCGGCAATGACTAGTCGGGGCTCCAGAGCCAAGGCGCGGGCGATGCCGATGCGCTGGCGCTGGCCGCCGGAGAACTCATGAGGGTAGCGGTCACCCAGAGACGGCGCCAGGCCCACGGCTTCCATCAATTCCGCGACCCGCTCGGCGCGGCTCGGTTGGCGATGAATGCGCAGCGGTTCCGAGATAATCGTGGCAACCGTCATACGCGGGTTGAGAGCGCTAAACGGATCTTGAGAGACCATCTGAATATTACGACGTAACAGATTGATATTACGTGTATTATTTGATAAAATAAATTTGCCATCGAAGCGTAATTCGCCGCTGGTCGGGCGGTGTAGAAGAGCCAGCATACGGGCCAGGGTTGTCTTGCCGCAGCCCGATTCACCGACCACCGCGAAGGTCTTGCCGGGGTGCAGTTCAATGGTGACATCCTCGACCGCACGCAGGTCGCCCTTCTTGGCTGCTAATAGTCCGGCGCCACGGAGCGGGAAATACTTGGTCAATCCTCGGGCTTCGAGCAGCGGCGTTGTACTCATTGTGACGCCACCACACAGGCCACCGCGTGGCCGAAGACCACGGGCTTGAGTGCTGGTTCCGCCTCGGCGCAGCGATCCTCGGCGTAGGGGCAGCGGTCGCGGAAGCGGCAGCCGGTCGGCCAGGCGCCCGGCGCCGAGCCGGGAATCATGGGCAGACGCCGTTGGCGGCGCGCCACCTGGGGAATAGTCTCGAATAGGGCCCTTGTGTAGGGATGGCGCGGTTGGCGGAACAATTCGCCGGCCGGCGCCCGCTCGATGATGCGCCCGGCATACATGACGACGATGTGGTCGGCGATTTCCGAGACCACCCCCAGGTCATGGCTGATAAACAGGATCGCCATACCCATGTCGGCCTGGAGTTCCAGCAACAGCTCGACGATTTGTGCCTGGACGGTAACGTCCAGCGCCGTGGTCGGCTCGTCGGCGATCAGCAGCGCCGGCTTGCAGGCCAGAGCCATGGCGATCATCACCCGTTGGGCCATGCCGCCGGACAGGCTGTGGGTGTAGTCGTGGACCCGCTCCGAGGGCGCCGGAATGCCAACCCGATCGAGCAGGTCGATAGCCTCGGCCCAGGCTTCGCGCGGCCCCGCCTTACCATGGGTGGTCAGCACCTCGGCAATCTGGTCGCCGACCGTGAACACCGGATTGAGGGCGGTCATGGGTTCCTGGAAGATCATCGCCATGTGATTGCCGCGCACCGCCTCCATACGCTGTTTCGAAGCGGCCAGCAGATCACCGCCCTGAAAACGAACCGACCCGCCGGTGATGCGGCCGGGCGGCGGCACCAGGCGTAGCAATGCCAGTGCTGCCATGGTCTTGCCGCAGCCGGACTCGCCGACCATGCCGAGGCTGGCGCCGGGCGACAGATCATAGGAAATGCCATCGACGGCGCGGACTTCGCCGCTGTCTGTGGGGAATGCCACGGAAAGCCCATCGACGCCAAGCAGCGTCGCCGGGCTATCGTCGCCGGCTATTCGCTCGCCCGCCAGTGCTCAATCCACAAGGTGGTGGTGCCCTGATGGCCGGTGGGCTCGATGCCGCTCAGCCACGGCGGTAGCACATAGGGCTGGGCTCGGAAGTAAAGTGGTAGCACCGGCAGCTCCCCGGCATAGATCTGCTGCATGCGTTGCCAATAACCGCGCCGGGTTTCGCGGTCGAGCTCGACCTCGGTTTGTTCGATCATGGCGTCCATCTCGCCATTGACGAAGCCCGGTGAGTTCTGCCCTGACCAGCTATTGGCCGCGCTGGGAATCATGGCCGAATGCATGGCCGAGCGCGGCACGCTTTCCGGCGACGACAGCCAGGCGTACATGGCCAGGGCCGGATAGCCGCGTTTGGCCACGGTCTCGCCGAAGAACACCCGGGCCGGCTCGTTTTTGATAGTGATCTCGATGCCGACCTGCTTCCACTGGCTCTGCAGCACCTGTTCGACCAGCTCGCGGGTCTTGTTGCCGGCGGTGGTCATGATCTGCAGGGTCAGGCGCTCGCCGGCGGCATTATGGCGTACGCCGTCGCGCATATCCGTCCAACCCGCCTCATGGAGCAAGGTCGCCGCCTTGTCAGGGTCGTGGCTGTAGTGGGGCACGTCCTCGCTGTAGACCCAGTCGAGCGGGTTGACGTTGGAATGGGCGACCGGTTGTTTGCCGCTGAACAACTGGGTGACCAGCGCGTCCCGGTCGAGGGCGTAGATCAACGCCCGGCGCACCCGGCGATCAGCCAGGATCGGGTTGTCCAGATTGAGATCGATGTGCTCGTAGATCAGCCCCGGCTTGTAGACCACGTTGAAGGCGTCCTGGTGCCGACGCTCGAACGACAGTGCCTGATCAATCGAGAACCCCAGCTCGCCGGCTACGTAGTCGATGGCGCCGGACAGCAGATTGGCTTCCAGGGCCGCGGTGTTCTCGATGACCCGCACCACGACGCGCTTGAACGCCGGGGCCTCGCCCCACCAGGTCGGATTGATTTCCAGCACCACATGGCTGCCCGACACCACCTCGGTGATGCGGTAGGGGCCGAAATAAAGACCGGGATTGGCTGTGTCGGTGTCATAGAGAGTGCGGTGGCGGTATTCCGCCGGCTCGGCGAAGGCGTCGCGCTCAAGATGGGCCGGCAGCAGCGGAACCGAGGCCCGCGCCGGGTAGTCGTAGAATAGCTTGTCGAGATGGACCGTGAAGTGCTGGTCGTCATGAACGTCGATGGCGGCGATGCGCTCATAGGTTTCGCGGTCGGCGACGGCGGTTTCCGGGTGCTTGCCGACTTCCCAGCCGAACACCACGTCGGCGCTGGTCACGGCCACGCCGTCGCCCCAGGTGGCGCCGGGCTGGATGGCGAAATCAAGGGCGATGCCCTGACTGCCGTCGGCCAGGGTCTCGACCCGGGCGAGGCCGTTCTCGATGGTCGGCAGTTCGACGCACAGCAGGCAGGCCAACTCCCAATCGTGGCCGTAGATCACCAAGGGCCTGCGCGTCATGGCCAGCACGTAGCTTTTGGCCAGCATGGCGTTGATGATCGGGCTGAAGGTGGAAGGGAACTGGGTCATGCCGATGACCAACTGGTCACGGCCCGCCCGCGCGTCGCCGGCGGCGAGCAACAGGGCGGCAGCTACCACGGCCAGGATCAACCGTTTCATGTGCCGGTTTCCGCCGCTGTCTTAGACGCCATTGTTGCCATCCGTCGGTCCAAACTGGAACGAGCATAGCCACATCCCAAGGGCTCCGCTAGCCGCCGCAATCCGGACGGGGGTGACCCGGCGGCGGCATTTATGATAGGTTTTGCCCTGGCGGAATCAACCTGGGTTGTCGTGTTGATGCGTAGGCTACAGGAACTTGTCTCCTATCTTCCGGTATTGCTCCTGGGCATTGCCCTGGGCTCGACCCTGAGCAATTGGGGCTACCTGGTTGATATCGGCGGCTGGTTCGCCCTCGTGGGCCACTTCGTGGCGATCGCCGCGACCCTGGTGTTTATCTACATATGCGGTGTCCTGGCGCTATCCATTCTGGTGGCGCCGATCATTGTTCTGTTCAGCATGCGCGACGACGATTCATTCGCCCTGACCAAGGCCATGAACGCCCTGGGCAACCCCCGCGTTCTGCTCGCCGCCTGCCGGCGCGCGATCATGACCATCGCCGATCCGCTATGGAAGGCTTTGTGGTGGTGCTGGTGGTTTGTCAGCGGCCGCGACGCCGCGGAGGAGACTCCGCGCGGCGACAGCTGATTTATTGGTTTAGGCGCTAGAAATACCCACTCCACCGCTTCCCTTTAGGCCGTTCGTGTACTAACAATTGGGGCACTCCTTTTTTGTCCCGATTTAAACGGTGGCCCCGCCCATGTCCGATCTTGTCCAGTTCTCCAAACGCAGCGCCGTTGGCGTCATTACCGTCACCAATCCACCGGTCAACGCCCTGAGTGTCGGCGTTCCCGACGGCATCATTGCCGGGGTCGAAGCCAGCGTCGCCGACCCTGAAATCACCGCCATGGTTCTCATCGGCGACGGCCGCACCTTCATTGCCGGCGCCGACATCCGCGAGTTCAACAAGCCCCGGCCGCCGGAAGCCAAAAGTCTGGCCGATGTGATGGCGTGCTTCGAGGCGGCGACCAAGCCGGTGATCATCGCAATCCATGGCACGGCCTTTGGCGGCGGCCTCGAATGCGCCATGAGCGGTCACTACCGTTGCGCCGTGGCCAGCGCCAAGGTCGGCCAGCCGGAAGTAAAACTCGGCATCATTCCCGGCGCCGGCGGCACCCAGCGATTGCCCCGATTGGTCGGCGTTGAGAAGGGCCTTGAGATGTGTGTCGGCGGCAGTCCGATTTCCGCCGGTGCCGCCCACAAGCTCGGCCTGATTGACGAGATGATCGACGGTGATCTGCTTGACGGCGCGGTGGCCTATGCGGAGCGTCTGGTCGTCGAGGGCGCGCCGCTCAAGCGGGTGCGCGACGACAACAGCAAGGTCAAGGGCGCCGACCCGGCGTTGTTCGAAGGCTACCGCAAGGCCATCGCCCGCAAGGCCCGGGGTTACCTGGCGCCGTGGAAGTGCATCGACGCGGTCGAGGCGGCGACCCAACTCGACTTCGACGCCGGCATGGCCCGCGAGCGCGAGTTGTTCAGCGAGTGTCTGGCCTCGCCCCAGGCCAAGGGCCTGATGTACTCGTTCTTCGGCGAGCGGGCGGCCAACAAGGTCTCGGGCATCACCAAGGAAACCCCGGTGGCCAAGGTCGCGCGCGGCGGCGTCATCGGCGCCGGCACCATGGGTGGCGGCATCGCCATGAATTTCGCCAACGCCGGCATTCCCGTGCGCATCACCGACGCGACGCAAGAGGCTCTCGACGGCGGTCTCGCCAAGATCCGCTCGAACTACGAACGCTCGGTCAAGAGCGGCCGCTTCGACATGGCCGAGGTCGACCGCCGCATGGGCCTCATTGAGCCGACCCTCGATCTCGCCGACTTCGGTGACGTGGATTACGTCATCGAGGCGGTATTCGAGGAGATGGAAATTAAGCGCGATATGTTCCGCAGGCTCGACGCCGCCTGCAAGCCGGACGCCATCCTGGCGAGCAACACGTCGTACCTCAATGTCGACGAAATCGCTGGTGAGACGGGGCGGCCGAACCAGGTGCTGGGCACTCACTTCTTCAGCCCGGCCAATGTCATGCGCCTGCTCGAGATCGTTAGAGGCGCCAAGACCGACCCGACCACCCTGGCGACCACGATCCAGCTCTCCAAGGCCATGGGCAAAGTCGGGGTGGTGGTCGGCGTCTGTGACGGCTTCGTCGGCAACCGCATGCTGTCGGGCTATTTCCGCCAGTCCAACATGCTGGCTCTCGAAGGCGCGGCGCCGCAAAAGGTCGATCAGGTGATCTACGACTTCGGTTTCGCCATGGGACCGTTCGCGGTCGGCGATCTGGCCGGCCTCGATATCGGCTTTCGTTCGCGCAAGGACCGCGGCACCCTCCATCAGGAACCGTTCTCGCGGGTTGCCGATCAGCTTTGCGAGCAGGGCCGTTACGGCCAGAAGACCAGCGCCGGCTGGTATCGCTACGAGCCGGGCAACCGGGTGCCCCAGCCCGATCCCGAGGTTGATGTGATCATCGAGTCAGTCGCCGCCGATCTCGGTATTACCCGCCGCGAGATCAGTGACGAGGAGATCATCGCCCGTTGCATGTATCCCCTGGTCAACGAGGGCGCTCGCATTCTCGACGAAGGCTTCGCCGAGCGCGCCAGCGACATCGACACCATCTGGCTCAACGGCTACGGCTTCCCGCCCTATCGCGGTGGGCCCATGTTCTATGCCGATCAGGTCGGCCTCGACAAGGTGTTGGCCACAATCGAAGAATTTCACGCCGCGCATGGCCCCACCTGGGAGCCCGCGCCGCTACTGCGCAAGCTCGCCGCCGAGGGCAAGGGTTTCGGTGACCTTTAGGTCCAGCGGCCATTATGACTAAATCATAATGGCCGCTGGCAAGCGCGACCTCGCGTCGCCAACCGTTTGGCGGAAGCCTGCGTGGCGTATGAACGCCCATCGGTTATTCTTCATGGCCGATGGTATTAGAGGGAGTAAATAGCTATGAACGACGCAGTCATCGTATCCACCGCCCGCACGCCTATCGCCAAGGCCTACCGCGGCGCTTTCAACAACACTCACGGCGCGGTCCTCGGTGGCCACGCGGTCAAGCACGCGGTTGAGCGTGCCGGGGTCGATCCGGACGAGGTTGAAGACATCATCATGGGCTGCGGCCTGCCCGAAGGGGCTACCGGCGGCAACATCGCCCGCCAGATCGCCATGCGCGCCGGTCTGCCGGTGACCGCGTCAGGGGTGACGGTAAACCGCTTCTGCTCATCGGGCCTGCAGGCCATCGCCATGGCGGCCCATCGGGTCATGGTCGATAAGGTGCCGGTGATGGTTGCCGGCGGCCTCGACTCCCTCAGCCTAGTGCAGAACGACCACATGAACCGCTTCCACTTCACCGACGATTGGATTGTCGATAACAAGCCGGCGATCTACATGTCCATGTTGGACACCGCCGAGAACGTCGCCGAGCGCTACGATATCAGCCGCGAGGAACAGGACAACTACGCCCTGCAAAGCCAGATGCGCATTGCCGCGGCCCAGCAGGCCGGCCGTCTCGACGACGAGATCGTGCCCTTGGAGACGGTCAAGGTGGTCACCGACCGGGAGACCGGCGAGAGCCACGAGGAAACCGTCACCCTGGAGCATGACGAAGGCAACCGGCCGAGCACCTCGCTTGAAGGCCTGGCATCGCTCAAGCCCGTCCTCGGCGAGGACAAGGTCATCACCGCCGGCAATGCCAGCCAGCTATCCGACGGCGCCTCGGCCTGTGTGGTCATGGACGCCAAGCTGGCCGAGCAGCGCGGACTCGAGCCCCTGGGCACCTTCCGGGGCTTCACCGTGGCCGGCTGCGAGCCCGACGAAATGGGCATCGGCCCGGTGTTCGCCGTGCCCCGTCTGCTGGAGCGCAACGGCCTGACCGTGGATGATATCGACCTGTGGGAGCTCAACGAGGCCTTCGCCGTGCAGACCCTCTACTGCCGCGACCGCCTGGGCATCGACAACGATGTCTACAACGTCGACGGCGGCGCCATCTCCATCGGCCACCCCTACGGCATGTCCGGCGCCCGCCTTGCCGGCCACGCCCTGATCGAGGGTAAGCGCCGCGGCGTCAAGAACGTCGTCGTCACCATGTGCATCGGCGGCGGCATGGGCGCGGCCGGGCTTTTCGAGATCAACAACTGATCGCCCATCCACCACCCTCATGCTGAGCCTGTCGAAGCAGGCCCTTCGACAGGCTCAGGGTCAGGGAGAGTGAAGCCGGCTGCTTTCTACAGCCCCTTGAACACCGGCTCGCGTTTTTCGAAGAAAGCGGCGGCGCCCTCGCGGTGGTCTTCGGTGACGGCGGTCATGACCAGGGCCTCGGTTTCGAAGGCCAGCATGGTCTCCAACGACGCCTCCTGGCCGCGGTCGAGCATGGCCTTGTGGAGCTGCACCGGCAGGGGCGCCCGGCTGGCGATGCGCCGGGCCATCTTCTCCGCCGTGGCGCGCAGCTCGCTTTCCGGCACCACCCGGTTGACCAGGCCCATGGCCAGGGCTTCATCGGCATCGACGAACTCGCCCATATAGGCCAACTCGCGGGCCCAGCCGAGGCTGACCTTACGTGGCAGCAGGAAGGTGCCGCCATTGGTGATAGTGGCGCCGACGGTGACTTCGGGAAAGCCGAGCTTGGTGCCCACGGCTGCGACCACCAGGTCGCATGCTAGGGTCACCTCGCAGCCGGCGCCCACCGCGTAGCCGTGGACCGCGGCGATCACCGGAAAACGCAGCTTGCGAATCTGCCGGGTGGTCTCCTGGAGGTTCTTCTGGCCTTCATGAAGTTCGGCGGGCTTGAACTTGCCGGCGGCGAAGTCCTCGGTGTGTTCGCGCATCTCGTTGACATCGTGGCCGGCCAGGAAGGCGCGGCCCTCCCCGGCGATGATCAAGCAACGTAGGTCCGGTTCCTTGCCAAGGGCGGTCAGGGCCTCGCCCATTTCGCCCCAGGATTTAACGGTCATGGCGTTGAGCTTCTTGGG
>CAZYDR010000109.1:0-12010 GCA_964645285.1 uncultured Alphaproteobacteria bacterium | reverse complement strand
AGGGTGTCGACATCCTCGCAGATGATCGCCTCGTCATTAACGGTGTGTTGCAGATAGACGTTGTCGGCGTCGGCGCCATGGAGCCTGACATAGGGAATGATCTCGACCCCGAGCTTCTGCAAATCGCCGACCCAGCGGTCGCGCACGCTGCCGACAATGGTCTCCCCGGCCATGGTGCCATTGACCGCCAGGCGAACCCAGCAGCCGGCCGACGCCAGCTTCTCGGCCAGGCCGAGGCCGACCCAATCGCTCCGCCAGTCGGCGATGACAACACGCTGGCCGACGTTGACCTCGTCGCCGAGAACCTGCCAGGAGTCGACGATGTGGGCCTCGCCATCGCCCTCGATTTCCGGCCGGTTAACCGTGGCGCCAATTGCGACGATCACCGCATCCGGGGCGTCGTTCTCGATCATGGCCTTGGTCAGGGTAGTGTTGAGGCGGACCTCGACGCCGGCTAGTTCCATCTCACGAGCAAGATTTGTTACCAGGCCGCCAAATTCGGTCCGGCCGGGCAATAGCTGGGCGAGTTTGATCTGGCCGCCAAGGACGGCGCTACTCTCGAACAGGACGGCCCTGTGGCCACGTTCGGCGGCGACTGCGGCGGCTTTCATGCCGGCTGGCCCGCCACCGGCGATATAGACCGTGCCTGGCGTCGCCGCGGGCCGGCGCTCACCGAACTCAATTTCGCGTCCGGTCTCCGGGTGCTGAACACAGGAAATCGGAAAGCCGCCCAGCATGTGGCCGATGCAGGCCTGGTTGCAGCCGATGCAGGCGCGGATGTCGTCGAGCCGCCCGGCGCTCGCCTTGTTGGCCATCTCCGGATCGGCGATCATGGCGCGGGTCATGCCGCACATGTCGGCCTGGCCCGATTCGACCACGGTTTCGGCGATCTGCGGCTGGTTGATACGGCCGGCGACGAATATCGGCTTGGACAGCTTGGCACGGAAGGCGGCGGCCAACGGCGCGGTATAGCCGCCCTCGTAATTCATCGGCGGCACCACATGGATGATGCCCGACAAGCCCGACATGCTGCCGGCGGCGACATTGAAATAGTCCAACACCCCGTCGTCGTCGAGGGCCATGCAGACATCAAGGGCAAGCTCGGGGGTGAGACCATCGTGCTGCTTCTCGTCGGCCGATATGCGCATGCCGACCACCATGTCGTCAGTGGCGTTGGCGCGCACGGCGGCGATGACCTCACGCAGGAAGCGCATACGATTTTCCGGACTGCCGCCATATTCATCGGTGCGTACGTTGCTGGTCGGATTGAGGAACTGGGCCGGCAACAGGTTATGGCTGGCAAGAATCTCGACGCCGTTGAGCCCTGCCTTCGCCATGCGCCCGACGGCAGCGCCATAGTGCTCGACCACATCGGCGATCTCGGCCTTCGACATGGCCCGCGGCATGTTGTGCGACCACTCGCGAGGCAGGGCCGACGGGCCGTAGGCGATCGGCCGGGTGCCGTCCAGTGTGGTGTAGTTGTGGGCGCCACCGTGGCCGAGTTGACCGAACACCATGCAGCCGTAGGGCTGCACCGCGTCGGCGATCTTGCGATAGCCCGCAATACAATCGTCGGAGAAGCTATAGATGTGCCAGGGCGCGGTGGCGGGATGGACCGCCGAGGCCTCGGTAATAATCAGTCCGGCGCCACCTGCGGCGCGGGCCTGATGATAGGCCACCATGTCGTCGCTCGGCTCACCGCCGTTCAGCATCATGGTCATGTGGCCGGTGGAGAAGATACGGTTCTTGATCTCGATAGGCCCGACCTTGAGCGGTGAGAAGAGATTGGGGAAAGATGACGCCATGGCATTCACTCCTCTGTTGTCCGGGTTCAACCGCTCGAGAGCAACCCGCTGTACTCACTGAAGAACTCATCGATCGCTTCGACCAGACCATCGCGGTCGCCATCGGTCATGGGCAGGGACTGGTTGATCATGCCGCGCGGCACGACGTATTTGCCGCGCCCCATCATGTCGAGATGAAACAGGGTCGAGGCCTGCTTGCTGCTGCGCGCGGTATCCATCGGCCCGCGCATGGGACCGTCGCAGAAATGCACTACCATCATCGAACCCCGGCCGGTGACCTGGGCGGTGGCGCCGTGTTTCTCGATGACCGCGCCGATGCGTTGACGGACGTCGTCGCCGGCCGCGTTGAGCGCCTTGTTGGCCTCGGGAGTGAAGACCTCGGTGAGACCGGTATAGCCCGCCGACATGGTCAGGATGTTGTTGTTGAAGGTGCCCGAGTGGGGATAGGCGTCGGCCCGGCGCGGGTCGAAACGGTCCATCAGGTCGGCACGGCCGCCGAAGCCGCCGAAGGTTAGGCCGCCGCCGAGATACTTGCCCAGGGTGGTGATGTCCGGGGTTACCCCGACGAGGGCCTGAAGGCCGCCGGGCGACAGCCGCGAGGTCATGACCTCGTCGAACACCAGGATAATGCCGTGTTTGGCCGTGGCGTCGCGCAACGCCTGGAGAAACTCCGTATCGGCCGAGATGCAGCCGCCGGCCCCGGTCATGGGTTCGATAATGACGGCGGCGAGGTCGGAGGCGTTCTCCTCTATCAACGCCATGGTGCCTTCAAGATCGTTGTAGTCGGCCATGACCATGGGGAACGGCACGTTGAGCGAGACCTCTCCCCCACCGAAGCTCAGCACGCTGCCGTGGTAGGCGCCCCAGAACGCCATCACCGCCGGGCGCCCGGTGGCGATGCGCATGGCGCTCAGCGAAATCAGGTTGGCCTCGGTGCCGGAGTTGCAGAACCGCACCCGCTCGATGGACGGGATACGGTCGCACAGCACCTCGGCGAAACGCGCCTCGACGGTGTTGTGGCCACCGAGCACGATGCCGTCGTCGAGCGCCTGCTTGACCGCGGCCTTGATCTTGGCGTTGGAGTGGCCGTAGAGCCCGGCGGTGTATTCGACTACGAAGTCGGTGTAGTCGTGGCCGTCGACATCCCACACCCGGGCGTCCTTGCCGCCGGCAATGGTCGACGGAAACGGCGGGTAAAAGAGGCCCGAACGGGTATTGCCGCCGGGCAGCGACTGCTGCGCCTTCTCAAAACGCGCCAGGCTTTCGGGCCGGGCCTCGGTGTAGCGCCGCTTGGCGTCGTCAACGGCGCTGTCGAGATCGATATTACGAAGCGGTATAGCAGTCATGACAATTCCTTTGGTTCGGCCATGGCCATTATTTCAAACTCAACGACCATGCCCGGGAAGGCAAGGTAGGACAGTGGGATTCCGGTCGTGGCCGGCCCCGGTTCGGTAAAGCTGTCCGAGCGAATTCTAAGGTTGGCGTGCAGGGCCTCGGGGCCGCAACCGGCGGAATAGAAGGCTCCGACCTTGACGATATCGTCGAGTTCGGCGCCGAACAGGGCCAGCACCGTGGCGATATTGGCCATAGACGTGTGTGTCTGGGCCGGCATGTCGTCGGGGTCGATGACCTCGGCCTTGGGCGTCAGTGACACCTGACCGCCCACATAAATCATATTGCCGCATTTGAGGCCGTGCTTGTAGGGCAGATGGATCGGCCAATCCCAGTGGCCCTCGGGCCAGACATGCTCGCGCGGCAGGCGCTCACCGTCAGTGTCCATCATGGCGATAATTTCCATGCGGGCCATGGAGCCTTCGGGGGCGAGGTATTCGACGGGCAGGCCGGTGGCGGCCGGGCCGGGCTCGGTAAAATAGCTGGCACGCACCCGGGCGGCACCTTCCCAGTCATCGGCGGTGGCACCGGCGGCATAGTACATACGGAAGCGCACCGCGTCGTTGTGGTCGGCGCCGAAGGCGGCCAGTACCGTGCCGATATTCTCCATGAGCATCTCGCTCTGAGCCAGAACATCGCCGGGACTCACGACTGCGCCGCCGGCGTCGCGGGCCGACTGGCCGGAGACGAAAATCATCTCGCCGCAGCGCACGCCTTGGACGAACGGCGCCGGCAAGGGCACCAGACCATCCGGCGAGGCGATCTCGCGGGTAAGCCGGGCGCCGTCAGCACCACGCATGGCAGTGGCCTCAATTTCTACCAGCATGCCCTCGTAGGCAAGGTAGGGCAGCGCCACGGCGGTGATGGCTGGCGCCGCACCCGGCGGCAGGGTCGCCCCGACGCTGGCCAGGAAGGCGTCCTCGTCGACGGTACCGTCGTTGACATAAAAGGCGGTAAGCATGACCACATCGGCGAGATCGGTGTCGAAGCCCTCAAGCACCCGCCCCATATAGGCCATGACCTCTACGGTCTGGGTCGCGAGATCGCCGCCATGGCGCACATTGCCCGACGAATCGAGATCGACCTGGCCGCCGACAAAAATCATATCGCCGCAACGCAAGCCGTGCTTGTGCGACAAATGAATGGGCCAGTCCCAGTGCCCCTCGGGCCATGAATGTGTGCGTGCCAATGTCATCTCGATATCCTCCCCTAAGACAAAAACTTTACCCCAGCAACCGCCGGGCGGCTAGGCGCCTGTGCCCTTGACCACGCCTTCCCGATAGAAAACGTAAATGCTGCTAGAAACCACGATTGCCGCGCCGGTGATGGTGTAGATGTCGGGGAAGTCGTCGAATATCAGAAAACCGGCGATGGTCACCCAGATCAGCTGGATAAAGCCGAACGGTGCTAGCACCGTGGCCTGGGCCCGGCGCATGGCCTGGATGATGCAGTAGTGACCCCCGCCGCCGAGCACGCCGATGCCGATCATCACCAGCCAGTCGAACCCGCTCATGGGAACCCAGATGAACGGCGTAACGGCTGAAGACAGGATGATTCCAACGATAGCCGTATAAAGAAACGTGGTCACCGCCGGATCGCTGGCCGCCAGGATGCGTGTGACGATCTGATAAAGCGCAAAGCACAGGGCCGTGGCCAACGGCATCACCGTGGCCCAATGGGCCGTGCCGAAGCCCGGGCGGATGATGATTAAGGCGCCGAACAGACCGATGATCACCGCCGCCCAACGCCGCGCCCCGACTTTTTCGCCAAGCAGCGGAATCGCCAGGGCGGTCACCAGCAGGGGCGCCACGGCGCCGATGGCGGCTGAATCAGCCAGCGGAATGTAGGTTACGGCAACGAAAAAAGTCAGCGTTGCACCCATGAGCAACAACCCGCGCAAGACCTGGAGCACCGGCCGCCGGGTGCGCAGCAGATCACGGGGCCGAACCCGGCCGAGAATGAACGGCAATATGAACAACTGGAACAAATAGCGGCCCCAGGTGATCTGCAGAATGGGATAAAGCACGGTCAAATGTTTGGCGCCCGCGTCGAGGCCGGCAAAGAAAATGCCCGATACGACGATCAGCAGAATTCCGCCCCGGGGGTCGGCAATCCGCGCATCAATTGACCCGGCCGCACCGGATTGTCCGGGAATGGTCATGACGCCTTCTTGACGATGCTTTCGCGGTATATGACGTAGACCCCGGCGGAGACCACCACGAGGGCCCCCAGAATGGTGAAATTATCGGGGAAATCGCCAAACACCACGTAGCCGAGGATTGTGATCCAGACCAGTTGGATGTAACCGAACGGCGCCAACAGGGAAGCCGGCGCTCGGCGCAACGCATGAATGACCAGGAAGTGGCCGCCACCGCCAAGCAAGCCGAGCCCAATCATCATGACCCAGCCCTCCAGGTCAGGGGTTTGCCAGACGAAGGGCATGGCCGCGGTCAGCACCACGGTGCCGACCACGCCAGAGTAGAAGAACGTGGTCACCAGCGGGTCGATGCGGGCGAGAACGCGGGTGGCGATCTGATAGAACGCAAAACAGATGGCGCTGGTTAGCGGCAACAGGGCGACGACGCCGAAAACGCCGGACCCGGGGCGGATGATGATCAGCGCGCCCAACAGCCCGATGATCACGGCGGTCCAGCGTCGGGCGCCGACTTTCTCGCCGAGAAACGGAATCGCCAGCAAGGTGATAAGCAGTGGCGACACCATGCCGATGGCTGAGGCATCGGCAACGGGCATGGTGGGCACGGCTGTGAAAAACGACAGGGTGGCGCCAACCAGCAGCATGGAGCGGACAATCTGCAATCCCAGCCGCTGGGTTCGCATCAGGTCGCGCAGGCGCACGCCACGAATGATGAAGGGCAGCAGAACGATCTGGAATAGATACCGTGCCCAGGCAATTTCCAGCACCGGGTAGAAGGCGCTGAGATATTTTGCGCCGGTATCGAGACTGGCAAAACACACCGTCGACGACATGATGAAGGCAATGCCCACGCGGGTATCGGCTTGCGGCTGTTCTTCAGCCACAGTCGCAGGATCTCCACTCATCAGCGGCAGACGGTATATTCGTGCTCGAGGGCGCTCAGCAGCTCGGCCCCGGTTTCGGTGACGATCAGCGTATGGCCGAGGGACATAGCCAGGTTGTGCTCGGCGTCGGCCAGGATGGCATGGAGAAACAGCACCATCCCCGGCGCCGCCGGCAGGGGATTACCGGAATAAAGCATGGGCGGCGTATCCATCCAGGTCGGCCGGTAGGTGGCGCCGAGCGAGTAGCCGCAGGCCGCCATGCGGGAGTCCTTGTAGCCCGCCGCGTCAAAAGCGCGGCGGTGAGCATCGTCGATTTCCCCCAGGGGCCGGCCCGGCATCACCGCCTCGGTCATGGCCGCCATGGCGTCCCGGGTCGCCTCGAACATATGTTGTTGTCGGTCATTGCCCTCGCCAATGGCGATGGTGCGCATGTAGCAGGCGTGATAGCGCCGGAAACAGGCACCGAATTCCATGGTCAGCTGGTCGGTATCGCCGAGGGTGGTGTAGCCGGTGCTGGCGCGCACCAGTAGCGCCCGGTCGCCCGAGCCGAACACAGGGCCCGAGGCCGCCAGGTCGCCGCCGCTCCGCAGAATCGCAGCGATGCCGGCGGCGTTGATCTCGCCTTCGAAAACACCCGGCCCGGCGGTGTCGATCATGGCTTCCAGGGAGGCGTCGGCAATAGCCGCAGCGCGACGCACATAGTCCTGCTCGGCCGGTGACTTGACGATGCGCAGGGCCTGGATCACCCCCGAGCCGTCGGTGAGATCGCACCAGCCATCCAGGGCGCCCGCCACCTTGACGTAGTTGGCCGGAGTAAGACCGTAGGTGTTGAGCTCGATGCCGACACGGCCGCCTTTAAGCCCTTTCTCGGCGAGAATGTCCTTGAGATCGTTCGCTGGATCGACTCCTTCGGCATCATGCCAGAGCCGGATGTCCTCGATCACCGAGGTGCGCTTGGCCTGTTCATAGTCGGGCAGCCGGGTCAGCAGGGTGATCGGCTGATCGTCGGCGGTCAGCACGGCGCACTGAAAGAAGACATAGCCCGAAGTGTCGAAACCGGTCAGGTAGTAGTGGTTCTCCTGGCCAAAGATCAGAAGGGCATCGAGACCCGCGTCGCGCAACGCCTGGCGTGCCGCAACCGTGCGCGCGGCGAACTCGTCGCGCGAGAAATGCAAGGCCATGTCGGGTTCCTCTCCGTCGTATTAAATCGCCGGAATACCGTAGCACGTTGGGCCGCCATGCATAGGCTGTTGCGGTCAGGGCTGGCAGCAGCGCCAGGGCGGCGTTAAGGTGCCGAAACCGAAACCTCAGCGATGGCCGCATACCATGACTTCAACACCGTTTCCCACGCTTTTTTCACCGCTCACCATCGGCAACACGACGATCAAGAATAGGATATTTTCCACCGGCCACGATACCATGCTGGCCGATCACGGCCTTCCCGGCGACCGCCTTGTGGCGTATCATCAGGCTCGGGCCGAGGGCGGCGCCGGGTTGATTATCCTCCAGGTCGCTGCCATTCACGAGTCGGCCCATTACACCAACCATATCCTGACCGCCACCGACGACGAATGCATCCCCGGCTACCGGCGAATTGCCGAGATGTGTCACGCCAACGACTGCAAGGTCATCGCCCAGTTGTTCCATCCCGGCCGCGAAGTGATGGGTGGCGAAGACGGCAACCAGCGGGTCGCCTATGCCCCATCGGTGAGCCGCAGCGAGCGCTTTCACGTCATTCCCCGAGCCATGAATCAGGCCATGATCCAAGAGGTCATGGACGGCTACAAGTACGGCGCGCGGCGCATGCTCGACGCCGGCATCGACGGTATCGAGTTGATCGCCAGCCACGGCTACCTGCTGGCCCAGTTCCTCAATCCCCGGGTCAACCGCCGCGACGACCAGTACGGCGGATCGCTTGAGAACCGCCTGCGGTTCTTCCGCGAGGCCATCGCCGCCTGCCGCGAGGGCGGCGGCAAGGATATGGTGGTTGGCCTGCGTATCTCCGGCGACGAAAAGGACCCCGAAGGGCTCGAAGAAGCCGAGACCCTGGAAGCCATCGTCGCCCTAGCCGGCGAGCTTGATTACGTCAACGTCATCGCCGGCTCGTCGGCATCTCTCGGCGGCGCGGTTCACGTCGTACCGCCCATGAGCGTCGAGGTGGGCTACGTGGCGCCGTTCGCCGCGGTGGTCAAAGCCAAGGTCGATATTCCGGTGTTCGTGGCCGGGCGCATCAACCAGCCGCAGATCGCCGAGCAGGTACTGAGCACCGGCCAGGCCGATATGTGCGGCATGACCCGAGCCATGATCGCCGACCCGGAACTGGGCAACAAGGCGGCCGCCGGCCGGGCCGACGACATCCGCGCCTGCGTCGGTTGCAACCAGGCCTGCATCGGCCATTTTCACCTGGGTTATCCGATCTCCTGTATCCAGCATCCGGAAACCGGCCGCGAGACCCAGTTCGGCGCGCTGACACCGGCCACCGAGTCGAAGAAGATCATGGTGGTAGGTGGCGGCCCCGGCGGCTTGAAGACCGCTGCCACCGCCGCTGAGCGAGGTCATAAGGTGACCCTCTTTGAGGCCGCGTCACAGCTCGGCGGCCAGGTTCTACTGGCCCAACTGCTGCCCGGCCGGGCTGAGTTCGGCGGTATCGTCACCAATCTCGCCCGTGAATGCGAATTAGCGGGCGTCGAAGTCGTCACCAACACCACCGTGGATCGCGCCCTGGTCGAGGCCGAGGCGCCCGACGCGGTGATCATGGCCACCGGCGCCGTACCCCACTGGCCCGCGATCGAGGGCGCCGACGAGGCCCATATTGTCGATGCCTGGCAGGTGCTCAAGGGCGAGGCCAATGTCGGCGGCTCGGTGGTGGTGTCGGACTGGCACTGTAACTGGATCGGCCTCGGCCTTGCCGAGAAGCTGGCCCGCGACGGCTGCAGCGTGAAACTGGCAGTCACCGGCCTGATCGCTGGCGAGCATATACCATTCTATGTGCGCGACGCCTGGAACGGAGTGCTCCACGGCCTCGGCGTCGAGGTCATCCCCTACGCCCGGCTGTTCGGCGCCGACGCCGGCACGGTCTACATGCAGCACAGCGCCAGCGCCGAGCCCATGGTCTTCGAGGGCGTCGATACCCTGGTCCTGGCTCAGGGTCATGATGCCGTCGATGGCCTGAAAGCCGAGCTGGACGGCCTCGACATCAAGCTTCACATGATCGGCGACTGCCTGACACCGCGCACCGCCGAAGAAGCGGTGTTCGAGGGGCTTAAGGCGGCGGTAGCGTTGTAGGGGTGGCTAAGCAGTCGCTGGAAGGGCTCTGATGGGCATTGTCAGAGGAAAATTTCTTGAGCTGCCGGGGTGCTGATCCTAGCGTCGGTGGATGAAGAACCCGTTCCGATATTTCAAAACGTCACCCGTTCGCTTTAGTCTGACACTACCATTAGGACAAATACTTCGTCCAGGTGCCAGCGCCAGCGAGAATACGAATGGTTTTGAACGCGCCGTTTCCGGATCTCCGCGGCGAACATCGGGCCGAACCGGTTCCACCAGAACCGTACCGTCTCGTGGCAGATATCGATACCGCGCTCGAACAGCAGGTCCTCGACCTGGCGCAGCGACAACGGGTACCGGACATACATCATCACCGTGAGGCGGATAATTTCGGGCGAGCTGTTGAAATATCGGAAGGGATTTTTCATCGTCGGAGACTATGGAATGGCCCGTCCCGGCTCAAGCCGCTTTACTCTGACAACGCCCTCCGACCAGATTCTCCACCTCGATGTCGGTCGCGACGCTTGTGCATTCCATCCAAATCCCCATCCGCCAGGTCACCGGTGCGAAGCACTATGACTTGGTGCAGCGTCTGCCATCCTGTATAGGAACTCCTTCACTTCCCCGAGCAATTCAGCGTCATCACCAGTCGCGTCTGCGAGTAAATCATCAGTCTCACGTATCGCCTTGGTCACCGTCATCCAAGGGACGTTTTCGTCCTCTGTCATAATTCGCTCGGCGATCCACGCTTTTAACTCCGCCGATTTCGAAGCGGGAAGCAATTCCGGATTTTCAAAATAAACAAGCCGGTGTGCGAATTCACTGAGCCTTGGATCGTCAATCTGTGCGGCGATTGCTGCCCGCTCCGACCAGTCAACACCATGAAACCGCTCCATAAGCGCCTGGTCATTTCGGTCCGGAAAGCTATCATAAATGCGCTTCTCAACATGTGGCGAAGGCTCTTGATCGGCGAACCTGAGCGCCAGGGCCTGTCCAACTCGGGCTCGAAAGTCGGCATCTCCGCGAACGACATCCACTCGACGCTGTCGTTCGTCAGGCAAAATCTCAAGGGCTTTCGTGCTCTCCGGTGCGGCGTCAGCAGGCATCAGAATTGGCTGTGCGTTTGCTCGTAGTGATCGGATCACCTTTGGATTTCTGTTCAAAACGCTCACCAACTGTTCGACTGATAGGTGCCGAAATTCGTCCGGATCGTGATACAGGTCAAATACCGCCAGCTGCCCATCGTACTCGGAGTTTTCGCCGCAATACGTGACTAGCCACGAATAAACGCGCCCGAAATAATATTCCGTAAGCGATAACATGTTCTCACTCGTCACTTGTTGTTTCACGGCGTTCTTCGTCACCGAGCGCGCCATAGCTTGCCAAACCTCCGGCGCTCTATCCCGGGCAAGCCGCGCCATGTGTATGGTCGCTTCCACGTCGGCCATCGCCTCGTGAGCTTGGTCATGATTGTAGCCATTGGCGGGAGCTAATTGATCGAGGCGAAATGTCTGCTTCCCCTCATCATTGATCGGAATGGAAATGCTATCTGGCGAATAAGTGTGAACGGCATGGGACACGCGCATGACATCGGCGCGCGAATTTCCACTCGTGTTCGTCAGGTAGGCAGGGAGTAGGTTTTGAAACAGCGCTTGGCGCAACAGATCCTCGTCGAACGCTATCGAGTTGTAGCCGATGAATGTCGCTGGCGACCAATCCAGCAGCTTGGTCCGAATTTGCCGGATCATCTCGAAATGGGTCGGCAGATCGAGATCAGTAAGCATCGCCGGTGTGACCTTCGTGACCCGCAATGCTCCTGGCGATGGCACTATATGGGGAAGCAGCCTGCAACGAATGTCGAAGCGGTCCAACTCGACAAAATTGTCATCGGTCTTAATCGCCGCGAATTGCAGGATTTGATCGAAAGCGGTTTCAACGCCGGTCGTCTCGGTATCATAAAATACATACGGCATGGTGAGCTTCGCTCCAGACGGTGCTGTCAGTCTAATGCGAACCAGTCTCCAAAGCACCTGAAGTTGCGACGCTCAGGCTGCCAACTGACGCCATTCGGCCAACGCGGCAGTGCGATATTCTTTGAAGGTTTTGCGGCGGTTGAGGTGACGGTCGAGATTGAAATGATTGTGGATCGAGGCATGGACGGAAGCGAACTTTTGCAGGGTCTTCACGTCCCGAAATTTCGACATCGCGCCTTCTCGTCGCCTGAACGGTTGGTGTGAATTTTCGGCCCGGTTATTGAGCCAGCGCCCGCATTCCTGATCGGCGCCATTCCCGATCACATTCATCGCTGCGCGATACGACCGGAGCCGGTCCGTCACGATCACCTTTGGTTGCCCATACCGCCTCATCACACGCTTCAGAAACTGAAGCGCAGCCCTGCGATCCCGCCGTTTGGTCACAAAAACCTCAAGTACTTCGCCCTCGTGATCGACGGCACGCCAGAGGTAGTGCGTCTCGCCATTAATTAGGACAAATACTTCGTCCAGGTG
>CAZYDR010000108.1:0-12226 GCA_964645285.1 uncultured Alphaproteobacteria bacterium | reverse complement strand
ACGATGTCAGACATCATCTCGTAGGGCTTCTCGCAGGGGTGCTTCCCCGTCCGGTCCATCTGGTCAGCACTGGCATCGAGTCTCATGAGTTGGCCAGGTAGACGGCCTGGGCGAACCCCTTGGGGGTGCGGGATCGCAGTGAGGCACGCTCCGGTGAAGGTGCCATCCGGAAAATGCGGTCGGCGGGTTCGGGGAGACCGGCCAGCGGTTGAGGGTCGGGCATCACGAAGCCCCCACCAGTCCACAGGCAGGTCTTCTTGGTGTAGTTGTCGTCCGGGCAGAGGGTCGTGAACTGCCACGGGTTGAAGGTGTGGTCCGGCTTGCGCCAGTAGGTCGAGATCGTGGACACCGGGTTCTCGATCATGTATCGGGCCTGGGCCCATTCGCAGAACTCGGAGGCGGTGGCGAACAGGTTGACCGCTGACGCCAGCGCCCGGAGGCCCTTGCCCTTGAACCATCGTGCCCCCGACACAGCCAGGTGGTCACAGGGTGGGAAGGCGACGACGAACACGATGTCGTCCCGGTCGAACGGAGGCAGCCACGGGACGGTCAGGTCGTGGCGGACGAGGTTGATGCCGTCACGCTCGGTGACGCCCCTCGGGTGGAGGAGGTCAACCGCCCAGCAGGTGTGCCCGGCGTCGCGCCACGGTTCGAGCATCACAGCCGACTCGTCGAACAACGAGATGACGTGGGTGGTCATGCCCCGTCGATCTGGTCGGCGATGGTCTCCGCTTCGGCCAGGCGCTCCGCAGACAGGGCGGCGTACTCCTCGGTGAGTTCCATACCGATGGCCCGGCGCCCGGTGAGGACGGCGGCGACCATCGTGGATCCGGACCCGACGAACGGGTCCAGGACGGTCTCCCCGGGCAACGATGAACACTCAACGAGGGCCCGCAGTAGCTCGACGGGCTTCTCGGTGGGATGGCGGTACTTGGTGGCAGCCCGGCGGTTGTACCGGAGGACTGATCCCCGGCGTAGGCGAGCGGCCAGGCGGCCGTTGCCTTTGGCCTGGGCGGAAGGGGTGGCCCGGGTGGCGAAGTAGATCGGCTCGTAGCTCGGCCCGTAGATAAGGGTGAGGTCCCCCATTCCCAGGGCCCCCTTGTCCCAGATCAGTTCGGCTGGTTCGGACACGTTGGGGATGGCATCGAGCGCTTCCTTGAAGGGCCCGAAGACATAGAGATGCCGGCTCGACTTGAGGCACCGGACGGCGGTGGCCACAACGGCCTCGCCGACGTCAGTCGAGTCGTCGCCGGCGATGGCGTCGAACCGTGGCGTGGCGGTTCTCATGTTTGACCTGAACCCGACCCCGTAGGGAGGGTCGGTCAGTAGGAGGTCGACGGTGCCGGCCGGGATGGTCGGGAGAACGTCGAGGGCGTCGGCGCAGTAAAGGGTTGCCCGGTCGGTCTGGTAGATCGGGTTGGCCGCCATGGCTCTCCTAGTCGGAGATCAGGCGTCCCCGGTTCAGGCTTGGTTTCGTTCATGGCTGGCTGGACGACAGGCCAAAACTCGGGCGTCTGGAAAAAGGGTCGAGACCCGGCTCGGATCTCCGAGCCCCAGTGGCCCGGATACCACGGCGGCGGGTCTAGCACTTCGAACCCCTTACCCCCCTGGACGAACGATCTGGGGCTCCGCTGGTGGGGACGTCGGACGATCCGGATGGGCCACGGTGAACGGTGAACGGCGAGAAGAGCAAAGGCCCTCCCACCCCCCTGGGGAGGGTTCGTACTGTTACCCGACCCGCTGCTCCTGGCGGCTCTTGAGGTTATGGCAGGGAGCGCAGAGGACCTGGATGTTCTCGGGTTGGTCTGTGCCGCCTCGAGACAGGGGGACGGCGTGGTCGACACGTAGACCCCCCGGGGTGAACTGACCAGCACACCAGGCGCAGGTACCGCCTTCCCGGCTGTTGATGGCTCGACGTTCACGGCGAGCCGCCCCGCCTGCACCCGTCAGTCTTGCCTGGCGGTTGGCGGTGGCTCCGGCGTCCCAACGGCGACGAGCTACCCGTAGGCAGCCTGGGCAGCGGGCTTGGCCGGGTTCGGTAATGGTTTCGCAGACGATGCAACTGCGTCGAAGTGCCATGGGTCCGATCGTGGGTAGGGGAAGGTCGGGCGGGCGGCTCCAACATGGGCAAGCTCGCACCACACCCGACCTGTTGGTGAGGTGGTTTCCCGTCAGTCCCTTCAGTCGGAGTTTGGCCCCTTTAAGTTCAGAAAGAGCCAGACCGAACCGAGGGGCTGCCCGGTCCGGCCTGACTCTTTAGACCTCGTCCGCCTGGTCCGCTTCCCGCTGTGAGGCCGCCATCTCGCTCCGGGTTCCGGCGAATACAACCATCTCGTTGTCGAGGTCGATGCAGGACTGCAGGGCGGTGGCCGCTAGGCGACGGATCTGGCGTAGGGCCCACCGGCGCTGGGGCCCATTCTTCGGACCCTTCCAGACAGCGTCGAACAGCAGGTCCAACGTCAGGCTGACCCACATCCAGGGGGAAATGTTGTCGGTGTCCGTCATCATTTTGTCGGCCATGGTTGCCTGAACGTCCGGGCCGCCAAGGTCGAACAGCCACCGGCGAACGGCCAGGAGGTCCCCGTCGGACAGGTAGCGGAGCGTGGCCAAAACGTCCTCGACCTTCTTGGGGTCTTTGACCATCCGACACTCGACGAGGTAGGCGGCGGTCAGCACTGCATCGGCGGCGACCTCTTTCTCCACCGGTTTCTTGCCATGCAGGAACCTGTCGTAATACTCGGAGAGGTCACCCCGGCCTTCGATGGCGGTGCCGAGGCGGAACGTGAAGACCTGCTCGACGTCGCTCGGTGGGCGGGCGATGTGGATCGAGATGTGCTCGTCGGGCCAGGATGAGAGGCCGTTGTAGTTGGCCTCGGACGGGCCGTATGCCTGGGGCATTAGCGCCCGGGCTCGCCCGGCGGTTTCGTTGACACTTTTGGCGGTGACTTTCCAGCCCTTCTGCGGCCCCGGCACTGCGACCTCGGGAGCGTCGGAGGCCAGACGCCGGCCAAGCGGCCTCAACGTCAGCCACCACACAGGTCCCCATTCCTCAACCTCGCAGTAGCGGATGCTGATGAAGTCTCGCTCCGACAAGGTTCGGGCGGTGCGGCCAACGGTCCTCCACCGACCCTCCAGGCCCGAGGCGACCTCAAACTTCTTTTCGAGCAGTAGGGCTAGGCCCCGGCCCAGGTTGGGATGTCGGGCCAACACCAGACCGTCTGGTCCCTCGGTTTCGATGAGTTTGATTAGGTGCCGGACACCCTTGGTGACTTTGATCTTGCCGAACTTTTCGTCGGTCGGATGGGCTGACGGGTAGCGCTCCTCCCATAGGTCCAGATTGCTGAACCAGTCAGGGCGGGCGTAATCGCCGGTGGTTTCGGTTGGCATGGTGTCCCCCTCGGTAGTCATTGGTTTTCGGTACGGCGCCAGGTCAGGTAGTCACCGATGGCGTCCATGTCGGCGCTGATCGTCGACTTCGACCGCCCTAGCATCCGAGCGATCTCGACGGGCTTGTCGCCCTTCTCCAGTAGCTGGGCGACCATCTTTTGCCGGTCCGTCAGGTCGGAGGCGGCCAGGTCGGTGAGGGTCTGCTGCGAGTAGATGTGCCGGACGGCGGTGTCTTCAACGTCGACGGCCGAATCGGCGGTCACCTCGTGCCAGGTGGTCGCCTCCGCTTCGTGAGGGCCGACGGCGGCGTCCAGCCAGACCATTTGACCGCTCTCGCTCTCGAACACCGTGGCCGCCCCACCGCCGAGTGTGTAAATCTCCCTGGCCCTCTTTTGCTGTTCGTCCGGCATGGCGTCCGGTAGCTCGTCGATGGCTCTGGCGTGAGCGGTGTCGATCTGTCGCTGGTCCCAGGTGCTCATGTTCCAGCCCGGCCGGGTGACGATGTCCGCCCGAAAGTCACGCAGTGCCCTCATGCGGCGCTTCGCCCGCCCCTGCCATCGCCTTCGGAAGGTGCCGGCCGGTTCAGGGTCGGTCTCGTCTCGTGCCTTGATGGCAATCTCCAGGATGGCGTTCATCAACGCTCGGCTGTCCTCGCCATTGAGCCGCCACTGGCGGGACTTGCGGCGGGTAACGCCCCTGACGTAGCGCTCCATCGCCGCGTCCGGAAAGTCGAAATGGATGGCGGCCTGGCTGTCGGCCGAATCATTCGTGATCGTCATTGCAACTCCTGAAATAGCTGTGATGTTGTCAGCCGAATCAGCCCACCCGGCAGAAACAAGCATACACCACGCGCACGTTCCCGGGCGTGGACCGTCGGCGCACATTTGTACGGATGTGTGCCGAGGGACATTTCTTGTTTTATTTGTTGACACCCTGCCAACGCCGTCGCCCGGCTCGAGGTTAGGACTCGGCGGCGATGGTGGCGTGGCCGATCGCTTCCCGAAGGGTCACAAGGGCGCCCTTGGTGCGGCGGCGTGCCATTTTCAGGTTGTGGGCCCTGGATCGGCGGCGGGGGTCTAGGGCCATCGTGGCCGTCGGGTCGGCGATGGAGCTACTCCGGATCGACACGCCAGGTGCTGCCCGGGGGCCAACATCTTCCGACGACCGGATCGCCTCGGGGAACAGTCGCCTCATCTCGGCGATGGCTGCCTCGAGGTCGTCGAGCTGGAGATAGAAGAGTCGGTCGGCTGACTTCATCGGTCACGCCGCTTCGGTGGTCGGCCCCTTCCACGTTGGATAATCGGACCGCCGGCGTTCCGGTAGGTAATCCCGGCCACTATTCGCTGCACCGCCGGCTGTCCCGCCCCGGACCCGGAGAAGAAGAGCCTCGACAGGTCCCCGGTGGAGAAGCGTTCTGTGGCGTAGCAGTGCCGGATCGCCCGGACATCGGCATCGTTCAGTTTCGGTAGGACACGGTGCCGGCCGGCCTCGGCCTTGTCCCGCTCATTGTCGGCCGGCGTGCCCAGGCGTAGGTGTCCCGGGCGGATGCAGCTCGGTCGGTTGCAGGTGTGCCTTATGACGTGCCCCTCGGGAATCTCCTCGCCGGTACAGAGTGACCACATAGCCCGATGGGCGTAGACCACCTCACCGGTTTCCGGGTCGTGGAGCGTCCCGTAGCCGGCTGCGGTCTGGTGGCCACAGAAGTCAGCACATGCCGACGGGTCACGGACGTCGAATGGCATGACCCTGGACCACAGGCGCACCTCCAACGAGACCTCGCTGGCCGGGGTGCGACTCATCGGTATTTGTCGCCCCATCGTGGCCCGATGACTTCGATGTCGGTGGTGATCGGCACGTCGCCCAGGTCGCCGGCCATGGTTTCAGCGATGGTGGTGGCGATCTCGTTGGCCTGGTTGGTCGGCACCTCGCAAAGAACCTCGTCGTGAATCGGCAGTCGGATGTAGTCGGCCAGGCCGGCGTCATCGAGTTCGACGAGCGCCCCCTTAAAGATGTCCGAGGCCAGGCTCTGGACGGCGTACGAGACCGCCCGATAAGCCCGATCCCTCGGACAGGGGATACGGCGGTTGGTGGCCGTGATAACGATGCCCTCGCCGAACTTGACCCGTTCGACGAGTTGCGACGACCAGCGTCCGATCTTCGGGAAGGTCCGGCGGAAGCGGTCCATGGCGATCTTGGCTTCGGTCTCGGTGATGTTGGTCTGCCTGGCCAACGTCGCTACTCCACCGCCGTAGACCACCCCGAACGAAAGGCCCTTTTGTCGGCGCCTCGTCTCAGGGGTCACCTCGCCGAACACCAGCTGGGCCATCGACGAGTGGAGGTCTTCACCGGCCTGGAAGGCGGCGGTCATCTGATCCTCGGACGCCAGGGCGGCTAGGCAGCGGAGTTCGATGTTTTGGTAGTCGATCGAGACGAACGTCTGCCCCGGGTCGGTAACGAAGCACGACCGGATGCGATGGTCGTTGGTGGGGAGTTGCTGCATCGGCGGGTCGGTGATCGACGAGCGGCCGGTACGAGCGGCCAGCGTCCGGATGCGGGGGTGGCAGCGGCCATCGAGGGTGGCGTGGTGGATGATGGGCGCCACCCAGGCGGAGCGGGCCTTGCTGGCTGTCTTGGCGGCCAGGACGGCCTTGGCGAGATCGTCGTCGAGTGCCTCGAGGACCGCCCGGTCGACTTTCGGCTGACCGGTCGGGGTGGTTTCGGTTAGGTCGCAGCCCCGCACCTTGAGCGCCTCGGCCACCTGGGCCGTCGAGCCGACGTTGGCCACGCCGTACATCGCAGCCAGACGTTCGGCGACCCGTCGCTCATGGTCCAGGTCGTCAGATAGGGCCCGGGCGTAGTCCAGGTCGACGCCGACACCGGTGGCGGTCATCCGGGTCGTTACCTTTTGGACCCGGTGCTCCATCTCGGCCAGGTGGTCCATGCCCAACTCGGCCACCTTGTCCCGGAGGATCGGATAAAGCCGGCTCGTCAGTAGGACATCGACGCCGCCGTACAGGTTGTAGGTCGGATCGTCGAGGGGAATGTTGGCCCAGGCGGCGGAGCCCTTGAGGCCTAACTCCTTGAACCGCTGCTTCAGCGCCTTCTGCGAGTCGGGGCTGTTCCGGTCGACGTAATGCTCGGCGAGCCCCTTCAGACCGTGGCCTATAGCGCCCCTTTCGCTCCGGTCTCTCGGGTCGACCAAGTGGGCCAGCAGTTGCGTGTCAGTGGTTCGTTCGAGGATGGCGTCGGCGTGGTGGGCCACCTTGTCCGGGTCGACCAGTTTGGCCAGGTGCAGGACATCGAAGGGACTGTTGTGACACACCAGCGGCGTCTCGGTGAAGAGAATGGTCTCCAGGATCGCCGGGTAACGATGCGGGTCGACGGTGAACGCTGTCCGGTCGTCGCCGAACTGCAACAGGCGCACCTGGTCGCCGTAATCGACCCCTGTCGTCTCCGTGTCGAGGGTGATGAAAGGCGGGCAGGTGACGATCCAGGCAATGGCCGAGGTGACATCGTCACCCGTTCGGATCGGGTAGACGGTTGGTGCCCCGTCCATTTGAGGCCGGAGTGGCGGGGTTCTGTTCATCGGCCACCTCCGCCGGGTGACGATGATGGTGGTAATGACCCCTCTTCACTAACTTTCACAACTCTGTTGGAATCGGGAACGTTAGGCAAAGTCAGTGAGTGGGGGTCACTGTCACCACCTTCATCACCTTCACGGTCGGCGTCGGTGGCAAGGCGTAGACCATCAAGCCACACGCCCTCTTTGCGCTTCCGCTTGACCACGCCGGGCAGGCGTTCACACAGGCCCTCATAGACCGCCCGGGCCGACCACGGGGACACCCCCTCGGCGATCGCCCACGACCGGTATTCCTCGTACACCTCGCGGCCGAGGATGCGGGCTGACGGGTCGCCGACAACGATCCAGCCGACGAAGCCACCGAGTTCGTCGGACGTCACCTGATAACTGTCGGTGCCCTCTCGAACCTGGGCCGGCGGGTTCAGGCTGCCCGCCTCGTACCACTGCCTCGCCCCCTCGACAAAGAAGGCCATGACGCCCTCGGCCTCGGCGACCAGTTTGTCGACGAGTTGCGGGTCCCGCCGTTCGGGTTCGATGAACACACTGAAGGGCACGTAGTTCACTCGCCGCCAGAAGCCAGGGTCCTGCCCTCGGATCTTTGGCCGGTGGTTGGTGCTCAACACCAGCAAGAAGTGAGGCCAAAAAGACATGGCCTCCCGGTAAAGATGCCTCGCCGTCAGCTTGTCACCGCCGGTGCAGCGCTTCAAAACCGACTCGGCCATCGGGCGGCCGGCCTCGCCTTCTTGGGCTAGTACGAGCCTCCGGTTCCTCAAGGCCGCCAGGTCGGCGGTCGAGGACCCGGCCGGCTTCAGCTCGAACGTGGCGAACGAGGCCACGCCGACGATGGCGTCAAAGACGTGGTTGATCGTCGACGTCAGCACACTTTTTCCGTTCGCTCCAACGCCGTGGAAAAGGGCGAACGATTGCTCGGCCGTCGACCCGGTCAGGCCGTAGCCGATCAGGCGGCGGACGTACTCGACCATCTCGGTCGCCCCGTCAAAGATTTCGAGCAAGAACTGCTTGAACCTGGGCGCCGGGGCGTCAGGCACGTAGGACACATCCAGCCGGAACGTCATGAAGTGTTCCGGGCTGTGTTCGAGTAGCTCCGCCGTCCGTAGGTCGAGCGTTCCGTTAGCCACCGGCAGCAGGTGGTCGTTCCTATCCAGGAGGTCGAAGTCCAGGGCCGCCAGGGGCCGGGCCCGCTTGATGGCATTGTCAAAGCGGGGCGTGTTTTCTGACCGTAGGCCCCACTTGATCAGCCGTTCGCCTTGGTCGACGAGGTCGTCATCGTGGACCAGTAGCCCGGCGTCGACCATGTCCCGACCCTCGGCGATCATTCCCTCACACACCGCTGCCATGGCCCGCTCTACGAGGCGGTGCTCGTCTTGATGCCACATTCCGGTGTCGTAGATGAGCCAGCCCAGTTGCGGCACAAAGCGAACGCCGCCACCGGTGAGGGCCATGAAGCGCCGGGCGTTGCCTTCATCTGTTTGCCGGAACCGCTCCTCCTCGTCGTCGCCATCACCGTCGGCGACAGGAGGCGGGGGTGGCGTGGCGTTGGCGTCAATGCGGGGCGCTGCCCGTAGGGCTCGCCGGAAGGCCTCCGGGAAGGCCACCGGGTCGGCCTCCCGCCAGGCCGTCAGGTCAGAGGCTTCGAGTTCGAGGGTGTGGACCTGGCCGCCGGCACCAGCCAGCGCAGCGCCGAGGCTCAAGTTGAAGTCGATTCCCGCCGCATCGGCGTCACCAGCCAGGATGATTCGACGGCCATGAGTGCCTGCGATCAACGTGTCGATGGTCGAGGAGTTGCGACTTAGAGCGGCGCCCCTGATGAGCACCGACGAGGTCCCGCCGGCTAGTGACGTCAGGGCGTCACCCGGGCCTTCGGCGATTAAGCAGTTGGCGTCGTCACCGTCGAGGATGAACGTCCCGATGGTGGACCAACTGTGCCCTGGCGGATTACGGAGGCCACACCAGCTGACTAGGTCATCGAACAAGGCCCTGCCCTGAACTGCCCGGACCACCCCATCGAACCCGACGAACGGGACGACCAGCCGGGGCACCCTGCGGAAGGTAGGGGTCGTCCAGGGCATGTCGAGAGAACCGTCGTCGAACCCGAGCCGGAAGTAGTACGCCTGATCTTCGTCGAGGCCGAACCGTTCCAGGCAGTAGGTCGCTGCCGGGCTACCTCGATAGACAGCGTTGGCGGCGGTGACGTAGTCCTCGACCGAGGCGATGTGGTCGGCCGTCGGTGGTGCCGGTGGACCACCACTAGCCACGGTCACCCCGTCGCCGGGTTCGACGGAGAAGAGGTCGCTCATCCGTAACCCGAGGGCCAGTACCACCTCGGTCGTAGGACACCCGGCCCGGCAGTAGAGGAGCAGCTTGCCTGTGTCTTGGAGGGTGATGGCCAGGCTGGGCCGGTGGTCGTCGTGACAGGGGCAGATGCCAAGGTAGGAGGAGCCCTCCGCCCGGACGTCGTCAACCTTGTCGAGGATTTGTTGGAGAGTTGTCACCCCTGCACCCGTCGGAGTTCGGCCGTCAGGCGTTCAGCGCAGCGAGGATGGCGGCGAATGTTTCGAGGTCGCAGGCCACGTAGGAGTCAGCGATCGGGGCGCCCCGCTTTTTCATAATCGTGAAGCCGTAGGGCACCTTCTTCTCTATGGCCCGGCGGTTGGCGTCGGCCACGTTGCCGGCCAGATCCAGGCGGGCCCTATCTCTGCACTCCACTGCGACCTGGGGCAGCCCCCCCAGATCGCCGCAGTCGTGTTCACCCGCCGTGGCCATTCTGAAGCACTCCGGGAACCCGGCCGACCGTAGGTAGTCGGCGCAGGCCACCTCGAATCTGGTGCCTCTGGCTCGTGACGGGTTAGCCATCAGACCGCCGCCAGGGCGCCGAGCTTGATGAATGGCCGAGTGAACTTCCTGTCCTCGCCCGCCTTGGTCTGCCACTCGACGACCTTCAGGCCGAGGGTGCCGGCACTATCGCCGGCGACCCGGTGGGCCTCGAGGTCCTCGACAAGGTCGGGGATCTCGGCCGCCAGTTGCCATGACGATGAGGTGAAGCGCCAGATGCCAGCGTCCGGCATGTCGGCCAGGCGGAACCGGACCTTGATGTTCGGCTGACAGGCCGACCCCTCCTTGGCCTTGACCTTCCTCTCGGCGAAGTCGGCGGGGCAGGCGCAGGGCGTCTTGGCATCGTCGGTCTGGAACACACCGTCGCAGGAACGGATCGGCTTCGATCTTCCCCACAAAGTCATCTCGGCGAAGATGTCCTCGAATGTCACGGCCAACGTCTCGACCGTGGAGAAGATCTCCAGGGCCTCGTCGGTCTTGGTTTCCCACGGTTGTGGAGTGCCGCCATATTGGGCGGCGACTTGTTTGGCCAGGGCAGGATCGCCGAGCGTGAACCGCCACTGCTGGAGGGCGACCGGGCGGCCGTTGTCCTGTGTCCCCGAACGGACCCGGCCGACAATGTCGTCCTGGCCGAAACTCGGGGGCTGGTTGAATATCGCTTTACTGAGGGCCACCTGTGGCCTCCTTCTGTGCTTTGGTTTCTGGTTGTAGTGGGGGCCCGAGGACCCCCTTGCTCGTTTCCCGTTGCCAGGAAGCGACCTGTTGCAGGGCGAGGAACACCGCCCAGACGTCGTCATCGAGTGCCCTGACCGGCACTAGCTCGAACTTGTCGGGACGCAGCCACAGCGCCGCCGCCCCGTCGATCTTCGGCATCGGTCGGCGCTCGCCGGAGGGCTCGAGGATGCAGTCGGCTCTGGCGTAGGCCGCCAGTTGCAGGCTCACATCAGGCCAGACGCCCGAGGCGCCAGTTTTCAGGTCGATGATTACGGCCTCGTCGTCGAACATGGTGATCATGTCCAGCGTCCCGGCGAAGTTGTAGGTGTCGGACCAGACGGTTACCTCGGACTCGATGACCCCGGGCGAGAACTCCTTGATGTAGCGCTCGTAGGTGTCGAGGAAGGGGCGGTAGTCGGGGTGGACCCGGTCGAGGGTCTCGCCCTTGTTGTGGCGGTCGACCAGGTCGTGGATGGCCGACCCCAACTCGGCGGCCTTGCCGGATGACCGATCGGGTGCTCGTTTCAAGTGATCGACCGCCGCCTCGCTCCGGCCCTTGGTGACCAGGTCGATCACCACACCGATGTCGTCGACGGCGGCCTTGGCGACTTCCTTACCCCGCCAGAAGGCGATGGCTGGCTTGGGTAAGGAGTTCAGGATGGATGTCACTGACGGCTGGCGGTCGCCCGAGTTCGGGTCGACGTACCAGCGGCTCCCTTCCCGCTTGAAGGTTTTGACTGCGGGCTTGGTCACGTTTTCTCCGTTCGTTGGTATGTCAGGACCTGTCGGAGAAGGAGCCCTCGGAGTTCGGTGAAAACGAGAGAAGTCCCGCCCCCGGGGGACGGTGGGGACGGGACTTCCGGGTGGGGTGGATGTAGCAGCAGGCGCTACGAGTAGACCTGTCGGAGGCGGGGCGCTTTCAGTTCAGTGAGGGTGATGGCGTAGGACCCCACAGCTGCCCCGTAGCGCCCTTCTAAGGGCCTCCGGGAGGGGTAGATGGGTAAGGGGGGCGGGTTGTTTTGGCCATTTGTCACGGCCGATGCCTGGAAACCCTTGAAAACACAGGGGTCTCGGCTGCCGGCTATGCCTTGTCGACCCGGCGCTTGACCTGTTCACCCGTGAGCACAGCGGCCACGGCGCACAAGGCCGCTACCTGGGGGCCGGTCAATGGGGTAAAGGCTGCGACGGCAGCGATGATCGCTTCGATCAAAGCGAAGAGGCGGGCGGGGTGGATGGTGCTGAACATGGGGACCTCCTGTAGGCGGTCTGTCGTCGGACCAGCCGGTCGAGCCGGCGGCCCAGTTCTTTGATGGAGTGGTGGTTGGGGATGTGGACGTCGGCCCGGATGGTGGCGGCCTCGGTCTCAGATGGATGTGCCATGACGGCCGTCGAGAACTACCGTCGGGCCTGATGAAGCGATTGACCGGGTTGTTGGCTGTTGCACTCCTGGCTGGGTGCAGCAGCGAGACAGGCACCATCACCCGAGCGCCGACAACGACCATTTCGCCGAAGGCCACGACCTCCACCACCTCTTCCGCTCGAACAACTGCTCCGCCGACCACGGCAGCAGCCCCAACCACAACCCAAGTCGTTGAGGTCGTTCTCACTCACTCTGAGGCGCTGGTGCTCGTCGAGTTGATGGAGCAACGAGTAGCGACCCTGGAAGAAGAACTGGCGGACCTCCGATCCCTC
>CAZYDR010000107.1:0-12360 GCA_964645285.1 uncultured Alphaproteobacteria bacterium | reverse complement strand
CGGGGTGGAGTGAGTTTTGGAGGTAGCGAGAGGTGCGGACCAGCGTAGTCACAAACGGGAACTGCAAACCGTGATATACGACTATTCATAATGTGGTACTCGGACATCCTACAGTTCTTGATCGACAATGCCGTGCTGCTTGGATCGCTTGCCGAAGTTGCCGCGATCTTCAGTTTCCTTTTCACACCGATCCGCCGGTTATTCGCGAAGTCGGAAACCGATGTTCCATCCATCGTCCAAACGCTACGAGAGACGGCCAACCAAGAAGGCGCATTGAGCACCCAACTGGGAGATGCTCAACAAAGGATCGAAAATCTCGAAGACGAGAATCGCCAGTTAACCGAGGCCGTCCAAGCGCTTTCAAACGAGCTCGATAGCCCCGACGCTCCAGCGGGAATCGGAGAGGCGCTTTGCACTATTGGCCAAGGGTGAGACCGCAGCGGCCGAGGCCGTGTTTCAGGGTGTCAAGGAACGCCGCAAGGCCGAAGGTGCCGAAGCGTTCACGGAAGCCGCCACATCGGCGCGCTGGCGTTCCTGTACGACACCGATAAGGCACTCGACGCCTATCGCGAGGCTGTTGAACTCGATCCGGACAACGCCGAAGACTGGATCGTACTCGGGCACCTGCTGAGCTGGCGGGGAGATCTCGATGACGCGGCGGACGCCTATCAGCGGGTTCTTTACCTCAGCAATTCCGTCGACGATCAGGCCATTATTTCGGCAGCGCCAGGGAACCTCGGCATCGTCTATTCGTTCCGTGGCGACCTCGACGCTGCCGAGGAAATGTATTGCAAGAGCCTGACGCTCGACGAGGTCCTGGGCCGCAAGGAGAGCATGGCGAGCAAGTACGGCAACTTGGGTAGTCTTTACAAGACCCGTGGCGACCTCAACGATGCCGAGGAAATGTATCGGAAGAGTCTGGCGCTGTTCCGCGAGATCGGCGCTGCTCCTCAGAGCGAACAGGTGGAAGGCTGGCTCGCCGACCTACGCCACCCTGACTAGCCGCTAAACATCCTCATCAAACAACGAGCCGATCATTTTGTCGGCGGTGGAGACGGTGGCGAGGTTGGCTTCAAAGACGCGGAGGGCGGCGATCATTTCGCCCATGTCGCGTTCAAGCTGGACGTTGGCTTGGAGCACCATGCCGCTGGGGTCAGCGTCAGGGCTGGGCGGCTGGTAGGTCTTGAGGGGTTCGACGTTGGACGGGCGGACCTTGGCGGTCGGACCGCTGTCCAGGTTGCTGATCTGTTGGAGTTCGAGGGGGTGGAAGCCGGTTTTGTTGGCCGGGCCGCTGCCCAGGTTGACCACGTTGTTCGACGCCACCGCCAGACGCCGGGCGGCGACGTTCATGCCGCCGAGGGCGAAACCTACGGTGTTACTCAAACCGGGGTAGCCTCCATGGGCCTCTCTTAGCAGGGGATTCGTTAACGGGGGTTTAAGGGCGCCAAACGGTCGGGGGTCCGCGCCGCGCCGAGCATCCAAGGTTAATGGACCACAGAGACACAGAGGAAGAAGGTAAGGGGAGAAGGTTTTCTTGGCGCGTAGCGCCCCTGAGATTCTTTCTTGCTTCTTTGTGTCTCTGTGTATCTGTGGTCCAAATTTCTTTCTTCTGTGGCGGCGAATCCGGTTAGTATGTCCGCTAGGAAAATAGCCAAGTCATCGCAGGGGGAGCGGCGCCATGTCGGGTAGTGTCAACAAGGTCATTCTGGTCGGTAATCTGGGGCGCGATCCCGAGGTTCGCTCGATGTCGAGCGGCGATCCGGTGGTCAATCTCAGCCTCGCCACCTCGGAGCGCTGGACCGACCGCTCATCCGGCGAGCGCCGCGAGAAGACCGAGTGGCACCGGGTGGTAGTCTTCGACGAGCGGCTTTGCGACGTCGCCCAGAAGTACCTGCGCAAGGGCTCGAAACTCTACATCGAGGGCCAGCTCCAGACCCGCAAGTGGACCGACCAGCAAGGCGTCGAGAAGTACTCCACCGAGGTCGTCCTGCGCCGCTTCAACAGCACCCTGACCATGCTCGACTCCCGCGGCGAGGGCGGTGGTGGCGACTACGGCGGTGTTGGAGGCGGCGGTAGCGCCCCTCCGGCTGGCGGTGGCGGCGGAGACCTGGACGACGATATTCCGTTCTAGGGGGGTCTTAACTTCCACCTAGCGGTGGACTGCGTTCAATCGTCACGCAGGCTCCCGCCGAACGGTCGGCGACCCGCAGTCGCGGGCTGAAAGAAAGCTGATGGCTGAAAGCTATTCTCCTACTTTCCTTCACTTACCAAGAAACTCCCGCGCCAGGGAGCAGGCCGTTTTGATGGCCGTTGGGGTGTACTCGGCGGCGAAGGGGCTGTCCCGGCGGCCGTGGAGCCAGCCGAGAACGACAATATAGCGGGCCAGGCGGAAGGTCAGGGCCTCTTTGAGGATTTCGTCGGGCAGGGGGGCCACGCTGCGATAGCCTTCGACCCAGGCGTTATGGACGGTGTCGAAGCTGTCCTCGCGCTCGTGGAACGAGACGCAGGTGGCGTAGTCGTAGAGGAACCAGCCGAAACCGCAGTCATCAAAGTCGATGACCATAGGGCCGTCTTTGGTCACCATGATGTTTTCCGGCAGCACATCGGCGTGGATCAGGCCGTAGCGGTCGGGGCCCTTGCCGAAGGCGATGACCCGTTCGCGAACTTTGTCGCGGGCCTCGGTCAGCAGGGCCCGCTGTTCGCCGGTCAGAGCCTCGTGATCGCCGAAGCGTCCCCACAGCGGGGCAGGCCCGACCATGCCGTCCTCGTCCCACACATGACGCTCGAAGCCGTCCGGCAGGGACCACTGCTGAACATGACCGTGCATGCGGGCGTTGATCGAACCGACCAGACGATAGGTCTCGGCCAGGTCGGTATCGCCTGCCGGCACGCCCTCGATCCAGTGCAGCACATCGCAGTCAAACGGCGCGCCGCCGCCGTCGAGGGCGACCGCCTGCACCGGATCGCCGCCAATTCCGGGCAAGGCCGACGGAGTATCGACGCCGGCCTCGGTCAGGGCTTCCATCCAGGTGAGTTCGGAGCGAATGCTGCGCTGGTTTTGATAGCCGGGCCGGTGAACCCGCAATACATAGCGCGCGCCCGTGACGCCATCGTCGAGGCGGAACACGGCGTTCTCGCGGTGCGATAGCAGTTCCAATGGCGCGGTCGGGCGAAGGCCAAACCGGGCCGCGGCGGTGGCGCCGAAGGTATCGATATGGGTGACCACATCGGTCAGGGTGGGTTGGCTTGCCGGCGTCATATTCGGTCCTCGCGTGGCGGGTGCGAGGGCGACCTTAGTGCAGCGATGGGCGGGGCGTCTACGCCGTTGAATCGACGATTTGGCCCGAGTCTCTGAAAAGGCCACGAAACGTTCCGTTTGTGCGATAAATAGTCAAGTTTTTTCAATGTGATAGTCGCCCAACATAAACTGTCTATTTGATTGTTTCGCGGGCCGTGATCCGCTATATTTTCAGGTGAACTGATGATGTACATAAATATCCCTTCATGCCTCTTCAGCGTCCGCTTCGGGCACCGGTATAATTGCTCGTGAGTACCACCGAATCACCACCGGAATTTGACGTAACGCCCGTCGCGATCGAGGAGGAGATGAAGCGCTCCTACCTCGATTACGCCATGAGCGTGATCGTCTCTCGAGCGCTACCCGATGCCCGCGACGGCCTCAAGCCGGTGCATCGTCGCATCCTCTATGCCATGAGCGAGGCGGGCTATACCGCTGATAAGCAGTATCGCAAATCGGCCCGGGTGGTCGGCGACGTTATGGGTAAATATCACCCCCATGGCGATCAGGCGATCTACGACGCCATGGTGCGCATGGCCCAGGATTTCTCCATGCGGGTGCCGCTGATCGACGGCCAGGGTAACTTTGGTTCCATGGACGGCGACCGGGCAGCCGCCATGCGTTACACCGAAGTGCGGCTGGAGCGCGCGGCCCACGCCATCATCGAGGATATCGACAAGGACACTGTCGATTTCCAGGCCAACTACGACGAAAGCACCCGGGAGCCCATCGTCCTGCCGGCGCGCTTTCCCAATCTGCTGGCCAACGGCGCCGGCGGTATCGCCGTGGGCATGGCGACCAACATCCCGCCCCATAATCTGGGCGAGATCATCGACGCCTGCGGCGCTTATATCGACGACCCGAATGTGACTTTCGAGCAGTTGTTGGAGCTGGTCCAAGGTCCCGACTTCCCCACCGGCGGCATCATTCTCGGCAAGACCGGCGTGCGCCAGGCTTTCGAGACCGGTCGCGGTTCGGTGGTCGTGCGCAGCAAGACCCACATCGAGGAAATTCGCAAAGACCGCGAAGCCATCGTCGTCACCGAGATTCCCTATCAGGTCAACAAGTCGCGGATGATCGAGCGTATCGCCGAAGTGGTGCGCGAGAAGCGGGTCGAGGGCATCTCCGAGATGCGCGATGAATCCGACCGCGACGGGGTCCGCGTGGTGATCGAGCTTAAGCGCGACGCCATGGCCGAAATCGTGCTCAACCAGTTGTTCCGCTTCACCCCGCTGCAAACCACGTTCGGCGTCAATATGCTGGCGATTCATCATGGCCGGCCGCGCCTAGTGTCGCTCAAGGAACTGATCGTTGCCTTCGTCGATTTCCGCGAAGAGGTTATCCGACGGCGTACCACGTTCGAACTCAACAAGGCCCGCGACCGTGCCCATGTGTTGGTCGGTCTGGTTATCGCCGTGGTCAACCTCGACCCGATTATCGCGCTGATTCGCAAGTCCTCTGATCCGGTGGCCGCCCGTGAGGGGTTGATGGCGACACCCTGGCCGGTCGTGAGTGTGGAAGCGCTGATCGAGTTGGTCGAGGCGCCGGGTGCGCGGCTTACCGACGGTATGTATAGCCTCACTGAAGTTCAGGCCCGCGCTATCCTCGATCTGCGCCTCCATCGCCTCACCGGCCTCGAGCGCGACAAGATCGGCGAGGAACTCGACGAGATCGCCAAGCGCATCGCCGAGTACCTGAATATCCTGCGCTCCCGGCCGCGGCTGCTGGACATCCTTCGCGAAGAACTCGCCGAGATGAAGGAGAAGTTCGCCAACCCGCGGCGCACGTTCATCGAAGTAAACGAGTTCGAGCACGACATCGAGGACCTGATCCAGCGCGAGGACATGGTCGTCACCGTGAGTCACGGCGGCTACATCAAACGGGTGCCGCTGTCGACCTACCGGGCCCAGCGCCGCGGCGGCAAGGGCCGCGCCGGTATGAGTACCCGGGACGAGGATTTCGTCGGCCAGGTCTATGTGGTCAACACCCACACGCCGCTGCTGTTCTTCTCGACTACGGGTATTGCCTACACCCTCAAGGTCTACCGCTTGCCCTTGGGCACGCCCCAAGCCCGGGGCAAGGCGCTGATCAACCTGCTGCCGCTCGATGACGGCGAGACCATCTCGACAGTCATGCCCATGCCCGAGGATGAGGACAGCTGGGGCGATCTCCACGTCATGTTTGCCACGTCGGACGGCAAGGTGCGGCGCAACGCCCTGTCTGACTTCGCCAACATTCGGACCAATGGCAAGATCGCCATGAAGCTCGACGACGGTAGCCATCTCATCGGCGTAAAGCCCTGCGCGCCGGCCGACGATATCCTGCTCGCCACCCGGGGCGGCAAGTGCATCCGCTTCCATGTTTCGAAGCTGGTGACCAAGGTGGTTGACGGGGCCGAGACTGAAACCGAGCAAGGCGTCCGACTCTTCACCGGCCGTAACTCGGTCGGCGTGCGCGGCATCAAACTGGCCAAGGGCGATGACGTGATTTCTTTGTCCGTGCTCGGCCTCGTCAACGCCACGACGGAGGAGCGCGACGCCTATATTCGGATTGCCAGCGCCCGGCGCCGCGCCGAGGCCGGTGAGAACGGCGACGGTGCCGACGTCGCCCTGCCCGAAGGCGTGCCTATGGAAGATGCGCGGTTCGATGAACTGACGGCGTCCGAGGAGTTTATTCTCTCGGTTACGGAGAACGGCTTCGGCAAGCGTACGTCGGCCTATGATTACCGGGTCACCGGACGGGGCGGGCAAGGCATCGTCAACATCGAAACCTCGGAGCGTAACGGCCAGGTGGTGGCCACATTCCCCATCGCCGCTAGTGATCAGATTATGCTGGTGACCAATGGCGGTCAGTTGATCCGATCGCCGGTCCACGACGTCCGTATCGCCAGCCGCCGCACCCAGGGGGTGACCCTGTTCAAGGTCTCCGACGATGAACGGGTAGTCTCGGTTGCTTGGTTGCCCGATATGGGCGAAAAGGATGACGACGAAGAAGCGGACGCTGTTGATGGCGAGGGCGGCGTCGATACGGCCACGGAACAGACAAGTGACGGAGAGAGTGATGGGTGAGCGACGGATTGGTGTCTATCCGGGTACCTTCGACCCGGTAACGAACGGCCATCTGGATATCATTCGGCGCGCCCAAAAACTGGTCGATCATCTGATAATTGCCGTCGCTGTAAACATCGGCAAAGGTCCCATGTTCGACTTCGACGAGCGTATAGCTATAGTCCGGGAAGAGGTCACGGCCCTGGAACCAGTCACTTGCACCCTCGAGGTCCAGCCCTTCGAGGGCCTGCTGACCGGCTTCGCCGAGCAGGCCGGCGCCGCCATGATTATCCGTGGTCTGCGCGCGGTCACCGACTTTGACTATGAGTTTCAGATGACCGGCATGAACGCGCGGCTTAACTCGGAAATCCAGACCGTGTTTCTCATGGCCTCCGAGCGTCACCAGTTCATCGCCTCGCGGCTGGTCAAGGAAATCGCCCGCCTTGGCGGCGACATCTCCAGCTTTGTGTCGCCGAGCGTGCGCGAGCACCTTCATAAGGCTATCGCCGCCGAGAAAGCCGCCGGCCATTAGCCTCGGGGCTTTCGTCATCTATGAAGGTTGACGCTTTTGATTTTGACCTGCCACGGGAGCTCATTGCCGAGCGTCCGGCGGAGCCACGGGATTCGTCGCGGCTGCTGGAGATCGACGCCGGCGGGTTGGAGGATCGCCATTTCCGCGATCTGCCAGGGCGATTGACGCCCGGCGATATTCTGGTGTTCAACGACACTCGCGTGATCCCGGCGCGGCTCACTGGCCACCGAGGCGATGCCAGGGTCGAAGTCACCCTGCATAAACAGGACGCCGACTGCTGGGACGTGTTCGCCCGGCCGGCCAAGAAGTTTCGTCCCGGCAATCACGTTGTTTTCGGCGATGGCCTCAGCGCCGAGGTTGTGGCCCGCGGCGAGGGCGGCGAGGTTCGCCTGCGCTTTGAGCAACAGGGCGTGGCGTTTCGCGCTGGCCTGGAACGCCACGGGGTATCGCCATTGCCGCCGTATATTCCCCGGTCCCATGGCGCCGACGCCCGCGATGGCCACGATTACCAGACAATCTATGCGCGCCACGACGGCGCCGTGGCGGCGCCCACCGCCGGGCTCCACTTTACGCCCGACCTTCTTACGACCCTTGCCGAGCGTGGCATTGCATCCGCTCACGTCACTTTGCATGTGGGCGCCGGGACCTTCCTGCCGGTCAAGGCGGACAATACCGACGATCATCACATGCACAGCGAGTTCGGCCAGATCGACGACGCCACCGCCGAGGCCATCAATCAGGCTCGGGCGGCGGGTGGCCGAGTGGTCGCCGTGGGCACCACCAGCCTGAGATTGCTGGAGAGCGCCGCCGACGACAGTGGCAGGGTCCGGCCGTTCCATGATGAGACAAAATTGTTCATTACGCCCGGTTATCGGTTCAAGGTGGCCGATATCATGATCACCAACTTTCATCTGTCGCGCTCGACCCTGTTCATGCTGGTCTCGGCCTTCGCCGGCCTCGAGACCATGCATGCCGCCTATGACCATGCCAAAGCCGCCGGCTACCGATTTTATTCCTATGGCGATGCCTGTTTGATTCATCGGGCGGCGTCATGACAACACCGTGGTCGTTCACCGTCCATGGCACGGACGGCGCCGCCCGGGTTGGACGTATCGAGACCGCCCATGGGCCGATCCGCACGCCGGCGTTCATGCCGGTCGGCACGGCGGCGACGGTCAAGGCCATGACACCGGAGGCAGTGGCGTCCACGGGAAGCGATATCGTGCTGGCCAATACCTATCACCTGATGCTGCGCCCCGGCGCTGATCGTATCGAGCGTCTTGGCGGCGTGCGCGCGTTCATGAACTGGCCGGGGCCGTTGCTGACGGACTCCGGCGGCTTCCAGGTCATGTCCCTGGCCAAGCTGCGCCAGATCACCAACGACGGTATCGCCTTCCAGTCCCACGTCGACGGCAGCCGCCATAATCTGACGCCGGAACGGTCGGTGCAGATCCAGCATCAGCTTGGCGCCACCATCACCATGGTCCTTGATGAATGCCTGCGCTATCCCGCCACCGAGGCCGAGGTCGCCGCATCCCTAGCGCTTTCCATGAGCTGGGCCGAGCACTCGAAAGCGGCGTTCGTCGAACGCCCGGGCCACGGCCTGTTCGGCATCGTCCAGGGCGGCGTGTTTTCTGACCTGCGCTCCGCATCGGCCAAGGGGCTGGTGAATATCGGCTTCCATGGCTATGCCATCGGCGGGCTGGCGGTTGGCGAGGACCAGGAACTTATGTTTCGGATGGTCTCGGCCACCGTTCCTCATCTACCCGACGACCGACCGCGCTACCTCATGGGTGTCGGCAAGCCCGACGACCTGGTCGGCGCGGTGGGCCGTGGGGTGGACATGTTCGACTGCGTGCTGCCGACCCGGTCGGGCCGCACCGCCCAGGCTTTCACCAGCCGGGGCGCGGTCAACCTGCGCAATGCGCGTCATGGCGAAGACACCCGGCCCCTCGACGACGACTGCGGTTGCCCGACCTGCGCTAATTATGGCCGGGCCTATCTCCACCATTTGGTCAAGGCCGACGAAATTCTCGGCGCCATGCTGCTGACCTGGCACAACATCTATTACTACCAATCTCTCATGGCGGCCATGCGCGAGGCTATCGCGGCCGGTCGCTTCGCGGCTTTTGCCGCCGTTTTCGCGGCACAACAGGCACAGGGCGACATCGACGCGCTTTGAGCTATAGTTGCTCCATGACCACGGACTACGACGCCATTGTCATCGGCGGCGGCCATAACGGCCTGACCGCCGCGGCCTACCTTGCAAGGGGCGGCCTCAAGCCCCTTGTGCTTGAAGCCCGTGAGATGGTCGGTGGCGCCGCGGTGACCGAAGAGATCGCACCGGGCTACCGCTGCTCGACCGCATCCTATGTGGTCAGCCTGCTCCATCCCCAGGTCGTCGAAGACCTGGAACTGGCGCGCCACGGCTTCGCGACCATACCGCTGTCCAATGCTTTCATGCCCATGCTCGACGGCCGCTACATGCTGCTGACTGGCGATGACGATCACGATCGGGCCGAGATCGGCAAGTTTTCCAACCGTGACTACGACGCCTTGCAGCGGTTCTCGGACATGTTGAGCGCGGCCAGCGACGTGTTGCGCGACGCCATGCTGCGCGAGCCGCCCAAGCTATCGGGCGGTGGCATGGGCGATTTGCTCGAGGTGCTGCGCTTCGGCAACGCCTTCCGCAAACTCGGCGACGACGATCGCCACCGCGTCATGCAACTGTTCACCACCGGGGCCGGCGATATTGTCGAGCGCTGGTTCGACAGCGACGCCATTCGCAACAAGATCGTCTCGTCGGTCACCGCCGGCAGCTTTCTTGATCTGGAAATGCCGGGCTCGGCCATCAATACCCTACATCTCAGTATCGGTGAGGTCGACGGCGAGCGCGGCGCCTGGGCCTATGCCCGGGGCGGCATGGGCGCCATTACACAGGCCATGGCGTCCTCGGCCCGGGAGCATGGCGCCGAAATCCGCGTCAGCTCACCGGTCGAACGAGTTCTGCTGGACGAGGGCAGGGCCGTGGGCGTGAGGCTCGCGGACGGTAGCGAAATCAGCGCCCGCGTTGTTCTGGCCAATACGGACCCGCTCCGTACCTTCCTGGGCCTGGTCGGAGCAGACAACCTGGACGCGGACTTCGCCGCTGACATCGCCGCCTACAAGATGGAATCCGCCAGCTTCCGCATGACCCTGGCGCTGTCCGGCCTGCCGGAGTTCGCCGCCCTGCCCAGTAACGGTGTTGGTCCCGAGCACGAAGCCTTCATCAACATGATGCCGCCGTGGCGCGACGTTCAACAACTGCACGCCATTGCCAGGGCCGGTAAAATTCCTGAAAAACCGATCATCGATGCGCTGATCCCGTCGGCTCTGGACGACAGTCTGGCGCCGCCCGGTTGCCACGTCATGACCCTGCTGTGCCAGCACTTCCCCTATGAACTGTCCGACGGCCGTTCGTGGGATGATCTGCGCGAGCCGGTGGCCGACGCTATCATCGAGCGCATGGCGCTGTTCATTCCCAACATCAAAGACCTCATTGTCGGGCGAAATATCTATAGTCCGCTCGACCTCGAGCGCGCCTTCGGCCTGACCGGCGGCGATGTCTACCACGGCAAACTGAGTCTCGATCAGATGTTCAGCATGCGCCCGCATCCGCGCGCCGCTGCCTACCATACGCCCATCGACGGGCTCTATCTCTGCGGCGCCGGCGCCCATCCCGGCGGCGGAGTCAGCGGCGCGCCTGGCCACAACGCGGCGCGGCGAGTGCTGAAGGACTTGGGCTAGGCGATGCAGATGCCGCCATCCACCGCCGTCACCGTACTGGTGACATAACTCGCCGCCGGCGAGGCCAGATAAATCGCTATACCGGCTATGTCCGTCGGCTTGCCGATGCGCTTCAGGGGACATTCTTCCTCGATCTGATCGCGCTTCTGGCCCAGGGTAAAGGCCATCATCTTGCTTTCGAAGGGTCCCGGCGCGATGGCGTTCACGGTGACCTGATCCGACGCGAGGCGTACGGCCAGCACGCGCGTCATGTGATGAACCGCGGCTTTTGTCGGGCCGTAAGCGTAATTTTCGGCGTCGGGAATCCGGAGATCGTCGATCGAGCCGATGTTGATCACGCGCGCCGGGTCGGCGCTGGAACCCGCGGCCTTCAACAGCGGCAATAGATCGCGGGTCAACATGAACGGGGCCTTCACGTTAGTGTCGAATTGCTTGTTGTAACCGCTTTCGGGGTAGTCCTCGAAAGCCGCGCCCCAGGCGGCGCCGGCATTGTTGACGAGGATGTCCAGAGAGCTTTCCCGCTCCCTGATCTCGCCGACAAACGCCGCGCGGCCCTCGGTTGTGGAAAGGTCCACCGGGATCGAGGTGCATTCTCCCTGCTCCGACAGTTGCGCCGCCGCCCGTTCGCAGTCGTCGGCCTTGCGGGCGGTGATGTAGACCTTGACGCCGTTCTCCACATAACCCTGGGCGATCATGTAGCCGATCCCCCGTGAACCGCCCGTGACAATGGCGGTTTTTCCTGAGATTCCGAAAAGCTGGCTGATGTTCATCGATGACATTCGTGACTTCCTTCACGGGGGTGAACCTGAAACGCGGGCGCGCACCGCGAACCGTACATGAAATGCCCATGGTGATAGATTTATGAATCGGGTTTATCCATTGACTGGGCGAGGGCACCATGGCGGACATCAAGTATCGCATGATGGGGGTCGGGGATGTCGACCGATTGCCCATCGGTTGCCAGGGATCAAGGGCCGAAGCGATCCAACGAATCGAAGACCTGGGGTCCTGCGCGGTTCTCGCCTTTGACGGCGGCCAACATGCGGCCCAGCTTCAGTTCCGCCGCTACGACCGCGCGGCGCGGTCGCCGAACAGCATCTGGGATCCGGCCTACTGGGGTGATTTCGGCGACCACGCGCCGGACCTGCCTCATGACACCCTGGCGGTCCATTGTTTCCATGTCGGGCAGGTGGACGATACGGACGCGCGCGACGCCCGCTATCAGGGGCGCGGCATCGGCCTGCAACTGCTCGACCATCTGCTGGACTGGGCGGCGGAGACCGGATTTGACGCCATAACCGCCAAGGCCAGCCCGTCGATGCGGCCCGTGATGGTCTTCATGGGCGGGCAGGCGCGAGAGAGCTATGAGGAGCGCGGCTTTGAAACGGTGGCTAGTTGGGTTGATGCGGACCTCCGCTCCATGGTCGCGGAAAACCGCCTCGTGGCAACTGATAGCGACCTCGATTCCGCGTCGCGTGTGTCCTGTTGTGTCAGAAGGCTGCGCGGTTGATCACGGCCTATTGACCCTCGGGGGGTCCATCCATATGGTGCGCCCACCCTTGGGGCACGTAGCTCAGTCGGTAGAGCATCTGACTTTTAATCAGGCGGTCACAGGTTCGATTCCTGTCGTGCCTACCATTTTTTCAAGGACTTAGAGATAATTCTCTAGGTCCTTGTTTTCTTTAGGGAGCATATAG
>CAZYDR010000106.1:0-12551 GCA_964645285.1 uncultured Alphaproteobacteria bacterium | reverse complement strand
TCGAAAAACCCTACACCCGATCAGGCTATTCTGACGAGGGGGGATTGTCGCTATTCGAGGGTCGCTATTCTGTGTGCCGCGATCCAGTCCTCATCAAGCGTGAACCCGACCCCCGGGCCGTCGGGCACGGACACCATGCCGTTGCCGTCCGGCTCGATATAAGAGGTCAGCCCGAACCGGTCCTTCTCCGGAGCGTCGTAGTATTCGTGATAGTCGCTATTGCCGATCGAGAGCAGGACATGGAGGTTGGCGGCGTTGAGCAGCGGGTTGCCCGCCGTGCCGATCTCGCATTTGAGTCCGAAGCCCTCGGCCATGGCGCATAGTTTGCGCAGCCCCGTTATACCCAGACGCAAGGCGGTGCCCCGAGGCAGGCGGACAATGTTCTGGCGAATGTACTGGGCGCTGTTGAAAAACTGGTCCGGCGCCTGATCGCACATGGAAAGCGGTGTACTGAGGCGTTGGCTCAACGCGGTAATGGCATCGGTGTCATGGTAGGGCACCGGGTCCTCGAACCAGTGAAAGTCGAGATCGTCGAGGACCTGGCCGATTTTGTGGGCCTTCTGAAACTCATAACCACAGTCCGGATCGAGCATCAGGGGAACATCGTCGCCGACCGTCTTACGGACCGCCTCGACGATGGGGATGACGTCGTTGGCGGCGAGCACGCCGGGATGGATCTTATAGGCCGGAAATCCCCAGGCCATGGCGTCCTCGGCTTCCCGGACAAAACCCTCGACCGTCTCGTAGCGCCCCCCCGGGTAGGACGCGTAGGACGGCGCGCTGGAGCGCTGCGTCCCCAACAAACGAAATATGGGCTCGCCAGCCGCCTTGCCGGCAATGTCCCACAGAGCGATGTCGACCGGCGCCAAGGCCTTGGTGGTGACCCTGTAGCGGCTGTCGAGAAACCTGTGGCGGGTCCACAGCCATTCGCGTTCATCCGCATGGCGGCCGATCAACTCGGGTTTGATGATTTCGAGTATAGGCCCGAACAGGGGCTCCGCCCGATCCCAGGATTCACCGACGAAGCAGTTGCCCTCAATGCCGTCCTCGGTGGTGATCCGGAGAACGCCTTGCTCGATTTCCGCCCGGACGGGAGGAGCCCCGGTGACCGGGTCCGCCGGTATGGCACGGCGCACCACATCGATGGACAGCGCTACGATTTTTCCACTCATGAGGTGCTACTCCGCTACCCCGCCGATGTGAACCGAGCCCGACTTCAACCACTCCTCCAGCGGATTGGCGGCGCGCCATTTCTCCGCATAGCCGCCCAGTGTGTCGAAGGCGACGCCGTCGCATGATTCGAAATAATCGATCAGGCGCTCGAGCATGGCCAGGCGGTGGCCGCGACCGATGACCTGAGGGTGCATGGTCAGGTTGAAGATGTCGCCGGGCACATTGGCGTGGGCGAAGTCGAAGTCGCCGCGCCAGATTTCCTCGACCGTCGAGGGCGATGCCAAGCCCGAGCCGTCGATGTCGTATTCGAACAGGGGAAAGTCGTCGAGACCCCAGGTTACCGGCAGTTCGACCACATCGATGTTGGCGCCGAAGACGTAAGGCCCGTCGAGCGGCGCCTGATCACCCTCGCGCATGTAATAGGCGGTGAAGTCGTCGCCCATGAGGCTCGAATCGTAGAGGAAGCCGTAGTCCTTGAGGATTGTCGTGGTTGCTTCGCTAAAATCCCAGGCGGGCGAGCGGTAGCCGCGCGGGTGCACCCCGGCGGCCGCCTCAAGGGCCTCGAAACCCTTCTCCATGTCGGCCCGCTCGCCGGCCTCGTCGAAATCGGCCGGGTTCTCGTGAATCCAGCCGTGGTGGACGATTTCATGACCGCCGTCACGCACCCGCTTGACCAGGTCGGGATAGGCGGTGGCCGTGTGGCCGGGAATGCAGAACGAGGCCACCACCCCAAGGCGATCGAGCATGGCGAGGATGCGCGGTACCGCCACGGCGCCGAACTCACCGCGCGATATGGCGCTGGGGTTGCGCTCCTTATATGACCCGAGCCACACCGACATGGCATCGAAATCAAACGTCATGCAACAAGTGGTGGTTGGTAGGGCCATGATGCTCCTCCGGGTTGAATCAGGCCGAAAGCTTCGCCCCCAAATACTTAATGGCGGCCTGAACGCCGCCCTTGCCGTGGGGAATGCCGAGGGCGGCCAAGCCGATCTCGATGGTTCCCAGGGTGCCCAGGATCATCGGCGCGTTGACGTGACCCATATGGGCGATGCGCAGCGCCTTGCCGGTCATCGGGCCGATGCCGCTGCCGACGATGACGCCGCATTTCTCGTCGCAGAACCTGACCAGCGGCCCCGGCTCGAGGCCATCGTTCAACTGGATGGTGGTCACCGAATTGCCGCGCTGGTCCGGATCGGTGATGTAGAAGTCCATGGCCCCGCCCTCGCTCCACACACTGACGCAGCGGCGCACCGCCCCAGCCAACAATGCGTGGCGCAGAAAGACGTTGTCGAGGCCCTCCTCAAGAATCATGTCGATAGCCTTGCGCAGGCCGAACAGCATGTGCTCGGGCGGCGTGCCGCAGTACTTATGGTAATGCTCCTCGCCTTCGCGGCCAGTCCAGTCCCAATAGCGGGTGCGGAGATCGGCACTCTCGTGGGCCGCCATGGCGCGGCTGCCGGCGGCCACGAAGCTGAGGCCCGGCGGTGTCATCAGCCCTTTTTGCGAGCCCGACACCGCCACGTCGACGCCCCAGGCATCCATTTTGAACGGCATGGTGCCGAGGGATGCAATGGTATCGACCATGAGCAGGGCGCCGTGGCCGGCGGCGTCCATGGCCCGGCGGATGGCCTCGATGTCGTTGACCACGCTGGAGGCGGTATCAATCTGGACCACCAGCACCGCCTTGATGGCGCCCTCGGTATCGGCGCGCAATCGCTCTTCGACCTCGGCGGGATCGACGGCGCGGCGCAAATCGCCGGGAATTCTCTCACGCTCCACGCCAAACATGGCCGCGGTCTCGCCCCAACTGTTGGCGAAGACGCCGCTTTCCAGCAGCAACGCCGTGTCGCCCCGGCTGAGCACATTGCTCAGCGCCGCTTCCCAGGCGCCGTGGCCGTTGGCGGCATAGATATAAGTCCGCCCCTTGGTGCCGAAAATGGTGCGAAAGTCGTCGAGCAGGCTTGTGGTGATCTCGACGAACGGGCCGATATAGATGTCGGTTGCCCGCTGGTGCATGGCGTTGAGCACTTCATCGGGAATGGTGGTGGGGCCTGGAATGCTGAGGAATTCGCGGCCGTGTCGAACGGTCATTTGGTTTTGTATCCTGTCAGATAGGGGCAGTCAGTTGAAGCTCGGAATATTTTCCCAACCGGGCCCAATTGTCCAGTGTGCTTGTCCCGTTACCAACCGATAGTCTCAATCAGCGATCGACCTGTGTCGGCTGAAGATCGGGCGGCGCCGGATTAGCCGTCACAACACCCATTCGCGGGTCGAACGCCGGGTCAAGCTCTTTGCCCCACACGCCCAGCCGCAAGAGCAGGTCGGTGATCTCGGCGTGAGAAAGCCCGGCGGGATCAGCGCTGCAAAAATAGCCTTGCACCACGCGGCTTCGGTGGTCCGCCCCGATTTCCCAGTGATAATAGAAGTGAAAACACTCACCGATCGATGTCGCAAAGCGCTCATAGTGAACCAGGCCAAGCGGCGATTCGACGGACCCCTAGTCCAGCCGCGTCAAGGGTTTGCCTCGGAAAACCGGCCATACCGCGACCCTAGCCAGACCCCGGCCTGTGAACCTGTAGGGTGTACCATATCCCGGCTTCGACAGTTCGAACGCGATCTCGGCCGTGTAACCACTTGTGATAATAATCAAATATTCGTTGTACGAGCCAGTATCATGGAAGACAAAACGCTGGGGCGTTACGTTGGCGAATTGCTTTGCGTAGAATACAATGCGGGTCTCATCCGCAGGAGCTGGCTCGAGTTCTACTTTCTGCCACGATCCCCCCAAGCCCAACGGCTCCTCACTTCCATATATGGTCGATGTTTGTGAGTCGTCCCGAGCAGCGGCGGAGCGTTTGAGTTCGGCCAGTTTGTCGAGGTATTTGGCCACGGCTTGCGCCCGCGACCGTGCCACCGTCCGGGCCTCTGTGATTTGGGACTGGCTCAGATATTTCTCTGCCCGGTCCTGGTACGTGGCGCCGCTTTCACTTCCCTGGAGGGCCGCCATCGTAAACCAGACGTAGGCCTCCAAAAGATTTTGTGACACCGCCTCGCCTTTGGCGTACATGGTGCCGAGATTGACTTGAGCTCCCGCATGACCTCGTTCGGTGGCCCGTCTCGACCATTTAAGCGCTTCAGAAAAATCCCGCGGCAGGCCTCGGCCCCTGTAATACATGCCACCAAGGTCGTTCTGAGCGCCGGCGTGACCCTGCTCGGCCGCCTTGCGAAACCACTTCACAGCCTCGGCGAAGTCCAGCGCAACGCCCTGGCCGTTAGTGTAGATGATTCCGAGCTTGTACTGGGCCTCGGCCTCGCCCTGCGCGGCCCGCAACAACAGTTCCTCGTAGGCCCCGGCCCACACTGGTGTCGCGAAACCGAATAACAGTACAACCGCGAGAGCTATTCGCTTCATCGCATTCCCCTCGCAATGGTTGAATAATCGTAACAGCTATGACGAGAACACCCAAGGCATAAGGTCGATATCCCGTTTCGCCGACCTCGTCGCCGGTAGACGCGGCGACTGGAATCCCGTACTCCCTGTGGCGTGGATTGACGGTCGCGGGAACGAAGCCATGAAAGAGTTCGATTTCATCGTCGTCGGCGCCGGCTCGGCCGGCTGTGTGCTGGCCGACCGCCTGAGCGCTGACGGCCGAAACACCGTGCTGGTCATCGAAGCCGGCGGCAGCGACCGCAGCATCTTCATCCAGATGCCGACAGCGGTGTCGATTCCCATGAACAAGGAACAGTTCAACTGGTTCTTCTATTCAGAACCCGAACCTCACATGAACGGCCGCAGCCTGCATTGCCCACGCGGCAAGGTGCTCGGCGGCTCATCGTCGATCAACGGTATGGCCTATGTCCGTGGCCACCCCCGCGATTACGATCAGTGGGAGGAACACGGCGCAACCGGCTGGGGTTATCGCCATTGCCTGCCCTACTTCCAACGCGCCGAAGCATGGAAGGACGGCGGCGACGATTACCGTGGCGGCAATGGACCGCTGACCACCGGCGCCGGCAACGATATGGCGCGGAGCCCGCTGTACAAGGCCTTCGTCAAAGCCGGCGAGCAGGCCGGTTACGGCGTCACCGAGGACCCCAACGGCTACCGTCAGGAGGGCTTCGGGGCCATGCACATGACCGTCAAGGACGGGGTGCGCGCCTCGGCCGCCAACGCCTATCTCAAGCCGGCCCTGGGTCGTCCGAACCTGACCGTGATGAGTCAGGCTCTGACCCGGCGGATCGTTATGGAGGGGCGCCGGGCGGTCGGTGTCGAATACGAACGCGGCGGCCAGACCGTTCAGGCTCGGGCGCGGCGCGAGGTGGTGCTGTCGGCGGGCGTCATCGGCTCGCCGATGATTCTCCAGTTGTCCGGCATCGGCCCGGCCGAGGTGCTGAAAGACGCCGGCGTCGAGGTTGTCCACGACCTGCCCGGTGTCGGTGAGAACCTGCAGGACCACCTGGAGGTCTATTTCCAGTTCCGCTGCACCCAGCCGATCACCCTCAACAGCAAACTCGGAATGTTCAGCAAGGCGCTGATCGGGGCGCGCTGGATGTTGTTCAAGGACGGCCTCGGCGCCACCAATCACTTCGAAGCCGGCGCCTTCATCCGCTCCAAGGCCGGACTCGAATGGCCCGACATCCAGTACCACTTCCTGCCCGCCGCCATGAGTTCCGACGGCAATTCAGCCTTCGACGGCCACGGCTTCCAGGTCCATGTGGGGCCCAACAAACCCAAGAGCCGGGGCCATCTGCGCATCCGCTCGGGTGACCCCCGGCACAAGCCCGCCATCCTGTTCAACTACCTGGCCCACAAAACCGACCGGGAGTGCTGGCTGGCCTGCGTTCGGCTGACCCGCGAGATTTTCGCCCAGCAGGCCATGGACCCGTTTCGCGGCCCGGAGATTGCGCCCGGCGCGGACGTCACCTCGGACGACGAGGTTCTGAATTGGGTGCGCGACACCGGCGAAAGCGCCTATCATCCGTCCTGCACCTGCAAGATGGGCGGCGACGACGACTCCCTGGCGGTGCTCGACCCTGAGTGCCGGGTGCGCGGTGTCGAGAACCTGCGGGTCGTGGACTCGTCGATCTTCCCGACCATCACAAACGGCAATCTCAACGCCCCGACAATCATGGTTGGCGAAAAGGCCGCCGATATGCTATTGGGGCGCGACCCGTTGCCCGCCTCGAACGCGCCGGTGTGGATTCACCCGGATTGGCAGACCATGCAGCGTTAAGCGCGGCCCCGGAATTCCGGACTGATTTTTTATACGTGGCGCGAGGATTTGCCCGCGCCCGAGGGACTTACTCGTGAATATTCGCAATATCGCCATCATCGCCCATGTTGACCACGGCAAGACCACACTGGTCGATGCCCTGCTGCGCCAGAGCGGCCTGTTCCGCGCCAATCAGGAGGTCGCCGAGCGGGTCATGGACAGCAACGAGTTGGAGCGCGAGCGCGGTATTACCATCCTGGCCAAATGCGCCTCGGTGGAATGGGGCGAGACCCGCATCAACATCGTCGACACCCCGGGCCACGCCGACTTCGGCGGCGAGGTCGAGCGCATCCTCGGCATGGTCGATGGCGTACTGCTGCTGGTCGACGCCTCGGAAGGCCCCATGCCGCAAACCAAGTTCGTCACCGCCAAGGCCCTGGCGCTCGGTCTCAAGCCGATTGTCGTGGTCAACAAGGTGGACAAGCCCGACGCCCGGCCCGACGAAGTTCACGGCGAAGTCTTCGATCTGTTCGTGGCACTTGAAGCCAGCGACGAGCAGCTCGACTTCCCGGTGCTCTTCGCCTCGGCCAAGGAAGGCTGGGCGAGCGAGGATTCAGCAGCCCGCGACGGCGACATGGAGGCCCTGTTCGACACCGTAGTTGCCCGCGTGCCGGCCCCGGACGTGGCTGACGGCGGCCCCTTCCGCATGCTGGTCACCACCCTGGAGAACGACCCGTTCATCGGCCGGGTGCTGACCGGCCGCATTCTTTCCGGATCGGTCTCGCCGGGCATGACCATGAAGGCCCTCAACCGCCACGGCGAGCCCATCGAACAAACCCGTGTCACCAAGGTACTGGCGTTTCGCGGCCTCGCCCGCGATGGTGTGGATAGCGCCTCGGCCGGCGACATCGTCGCGATTGCCGGGTTCGGCGCGGCAACCGTGTCCGACACCTTGTGCGACCTGGTAGTTGGCGACAGCCTGCCGGCCGAGCCGGTTGACCCGCCGACCCTGGCGATGATCTTCTCGATCAACGATTCCCCCCTGGTCGGCCGCTCCGGCAAGAAAGTGACATCGCGCATGATCCGCGCCCGCCTCATGGCCGAGGCCGAGGGCAACGTCTCGATCCATATGCGCGAGACCGGCGGCAGCGACGCCTTCGAGGTCGCCGGGCGCGGCGAGCTGCAGCTCGGCGTGCTTATCGAGACCATGCGCCGCGAAGGCTTCGAGCTGTCCATCGGCCGCCCCCGGGTAATCACCCGCGACGACCCCGACAGCGGCCAGACCCTGGAGCCCTATGAGGACGTGCTGGTTGATGTCGACGAGCAGTATTCCGGCACCGTGGTCAAGGCCCTGGCCAAGCGTAAAGGCCGGCTCGAGGACATGCGCTCATCGGGCGGCGGCAAGCAGCGTCTCCATTTCGTGGCGCCGTCGCGGGGGCTGATCGGCTACCACGGCGACTTCCTCACCGAGACCCGGGGCACTGGCGTCATGAACCGGGTGTTCCGCGAATACGCCCCCTACGCCGGATCCGTGCCGGGGCGGCGCAACGGCGTGCTGATCTCGGGCAACGCCGGCAAGAGCGTCGCCTACGCCCTGATGAACCTGGAGGACCGCGGCGCCATGTTCATTACCTCCGGCGTGCTGGTCTACGCCGGCATGATCATCGGCGAGAACAGCCGCGGCCAGGACCTCGAGGTCAACCCGCTCAAGGCCAAGCAACTGACCAATGTGCGCGCCTCGGGCACCGACGACGCGGTGCGCCTGATTACGCCGCGCAAGATGTCCCTGGAGCAGGCCATCGCCTACATCGAGGACGACGAGTTGGTCGAAGTCACCCCCGACAGCATCCGCCTGAGAAAGCGCTATCTCGACCCCCACGAGCGCAAACGCGCCAGCCGCATGGCGGTGGGGGCGTAAGAGCCAGGATCACCAATGATCCATCTCGAAACTGACAGGCTGCTGTTGCGAGATTGGACGTTAGACGACTATGAGCCGTTCGCGGCCCTGAACACCGACGCGCGCGTCATGGAGCATTTTCCAGCCATCTCCAGCCGCGACCGGTCAAATATGTTCGCCGAGCGCATCCAGCACGGCCTGGATCACGACGGCTTCGGCTTCTACGCGGTAGAGGTCAAGGCCACCAGCGGCTTTATCGGATTCGTCGGCCTTTCCGGGGTCGGGTTCCAGGCGGCGTTCGCCCCGGCCATGCAAATTGGCTGGCGGTTGGCGTTCGATGCCTGGGGCCAAGGCTTCGCCAGCGAGGCGGCGAAAGCCTGCCTCGGCCACGGCTTTACCGAACTCGGATGTCGTGAGCTCGTTTCCTTCACAACGCAAGGCAATCTCCGGTCCACCGCCGTGATGGAGCGCATCGGTATGACACGGGACCCTGACGGCGACTTCGAATGCCCGGAGGTTCCCATCGGCCATCCGCAACGGCCCCATGTGCTGTACAGGATTAGCAAACCAGACCAAGGCACATGATTACCTACCGCCGAATGAAGCTTTCCGAGATAGAGCGTATCGCCGAGGTCGACCGCACGGAGCACGTGGCGAAGGCCTATCGCCAGATCGGCGACGAACTCGAACCCTTTGACGTTGAGTGGAACGCCCCGCCATGGTCCGTCCCGGAAATGATCGAGGAGTGGGACCTGTTTCTGCGGGATGATTGTGCCCTGTGGGGCGCGTTTGACGGTGAACGGCTTGTCGGATTTTGCGGCTACCGGCCAAATGTTGCGCCGGGCGTGGGCCAGTTCTCGCTTCTGCACGTCAGCAGCACCTATCGCCGCCAGGGTATCGGACGGCGGCTCGCCGAGACGTTGTTCGCCCATGCGAAAGGCGAACCAATCACCAGTCTCTACCTCACCGCAACGCCGACAAGAGGTACGGTGGCGTTCTATGGCAGCCTGGGGTTTCGCCCTACCGACAATCCTTTGCCCGAGTTGCTGGAAATGGAACCCGACGATATCCACATGGTGATGGCGTTGCCGACGCCCGGGTAGTCTATTCGTTAGTCGCCGGGCCGTGCCGGTAGGGTTCTTCATCATCCATTTCGTTATAACGCGGCAGGTCGTCAGCGGAGTCGAACCAGGCGATCCGCCGACCATGGTACCAGTGCAGGGTGGGGACATAGACGTCGGGGTTATCGAAGGTGCTGATATGGAATTCGACGGTCCGGGGGTCATCCTTGTTGCTCTCAATGGTCAGCGGGGTGCCGCATTGGTCGCAGAAGGCGCGCCCGACCCCTGGCGATGACCGGTAGATCTTGCGCTCGCCTTTGGTGAACCGCACCTTGTCGGCCTCGAATATGACCAGGGTGACAAGCGCCGCGCCGTTGTGCCGCCGGCAATCAGCGCAGTGGCAATGGCCGGTGACCACGGGTTCTCCCGAAGCCTCGAAACGCACCGCGCCGCACAGGCAGCCGCCGGCCCCTGTTTCAGGTTTGTCGCCCATGATCGCCCTCCTTCAATCAGTCTACTCTACAGGATTGGAGGCTCCAACCAAGGTCCGCCGGCGCTATACTCGCCGGCGTCATGACCAAAAAACGACTCCTTATCGTTGCCCATATCCCGTCGACCCATACCACCGAGCTACGCGATGCGGCGCTCAAAGGGGCGCGGTCGGACGATGGCGGCAACATTGATGTGGTGGCGCTCAAACCCTTCGACGCCGGGCCGGACGATGTGCTGGCCGCGGACGCGATCATTCTCGGGACCACCGAGAACCTCGGCTACATGAGCGGCGCCCTCAAGGACTTCTTCGACCGCAGCTACTACCCCTGCCTGGAGAAGACCCAGGGCCTGCCCTATTGCCTCTACGTGCGCGCCGGCCACGACGGCACCGGAACCCGGCGCAGCGTCGAGACCATCACCACCGGCCTGCGCTGGCGGCCGGTTCAGGAAGCGGTCATCTTTCGTGGCGACTGGCAGGCGGACTTCATCGATCAATGCCGCGATCTCGGGGCCGCCATGGCCGCCGGTCTTGACGCCGGAATCTTCTAGCGATCCATCTAACCCGCGTCCAGAGCCTCCAGCACCGGCGCCAGCCGCTCGATGGTTTGCGACGTCGTCGGGTCCAGGTGAATCTGAATGTGCGACGCGCCTTCGGCGACAAACCCCCGCAGTGATTGAGCGAGGTCGGCGGGTGCGTCGTTGAGCATCAGTGGCGTGAGCGGCTGATTGGCGTTGTCGGACGGCGAGTCTTTCCAATAAGGATTGGGACTGTCGTCGGCCATCAGCACGGTGACCGTGCGGGCCAGTGTTGCCGGATCGCGGCCGACTTCGACGCAGGCCTCGTCGATCAGCGCCCGGACCTCGGCGAGCTACCCGGGACTATTGCCGGCATAGTCCCAGAAGCCGTTCCACTGATCGGCGTAGCGGCCGAGCAGCCGCAGCATCTTGTGGCCCATGCTGCCGATCAGGATAGGCGGACCTTCGGGCCGCGGGCCGCGCGGTTTCAATTCGCAGTCGCGGGCGCTGTAGAACCGGCCCTCAAAGTCGATGTGGCCGTCGCGCAGCAGGCCGTGGATGATTTTCAGAGCTTCCTCGAAGCGGCTGAATTTGTTGTCGCACGGAAAGCCGAACGCGTCGTACTCGAACTTGTGATAGCCCGCGCCCAGACCCAGTATCAGCCGCCCGCCGCTGATTTCGTCGACGGTATCCGCCATCTTCGCCAGCAGGGCGGGATTCCTGAACCCGGTGCCGAGCACCAGAGTGCCGAGCTCGACGGTCTTGGTGCAGGCCGCCAGCGCCGAGATCAGCGACCAGCATTCCCAGATGCCGCGCGGCGGATCGTCGTTGTCGAGCTTGAAGAGAAAGTGATCAACCACCCACACCGAGTCCATACCGATGGCTTCGGCGAGTTCCGCCATTTCACGGATCTGCGCCCAACTGCGCTGGCCGTCGGGCTTTTCCATGTGCGGCAACATAAGGCCAATCTTGGCCGGCCGGGTGGTTTGTTCTGCCATGAATCGCTCTCCGTTGTTGTCTTCGAGTCATTTACCAACAATACAGGGTCATGTGACAGAGACATACGATCCCGTACGATCGCAAGCCGATCTAATATGTCGATTGGAAGAGAATGGCCGACAACCATGCACGAACAACCAACACAGCTTGAAACACTCCGCTTGCGGCTTCGCTGCTGGCCTGACAGTGACCGTGAGGCCTTTGCCGCCATGAACGCCGATCCCGATGTCATGCATGATCTTGGCGGCCCCCTCAATCGAGCCGAAAGTGACGAGAAGTTCGACCGCTACGCGGCGGCCTGCGATCAATTCGGCTTCAGCCGCTGGTCGGTTGAGGACCTGACTGGTTGCTTTCTCGGCTATGCCGGCGTCGTGGCCAGGCGGGTCGAACACCCGCTGGGCCCCCATGAGGAAATCGGCTGGCGGCTCAATCGCCACGCCTGGGGCCATGGTTATGCCACCGAAGCCGCCCGGGCCGCCCTGGACGACGCCTTCACCCGCGTCGGCTTGAAAGAAGTCGTCGCCTACACATCACCCGACAATGTCCAGTCCCGGGCGGTCATGGCGCGGTTGAACCTGCGGCGAGACATAACGCGCGACTTTACGGTCGATAACGACCGCGTCGGGACCTGGCGCGGCCTGGTCTGGGTCGCGAGGCCGCCGCCATGACCGCCGTGTCGAGCACCGCGAACGGGTTCAGGCGTCTGGGGTCGCTCTTCGCCCGGACCGATTTCGTGGCGATCTGGGGCGCCGGGTTTTTCGGCGGCGCGGTGCATTGGGCCGAGTTGCTGGTGGTCGGCGTCTATACCCAACAACAGACCCATTCGCCGTTCCTGGTGGCGGCCATGATGTTCGCCAATCTGGTGCCCGGCGCATTGTTCGGCGCGCTCACCGGCGCGATCGCGGAACGCATCGACCGCAAGATATTGCTGCTCTGCGGTCTGGGATTCATGGCCTTGCAGGCGGCGATCATGGGCTGGCTTGCCCTGTCCGGCCGCCTTGAGCTGTGGCAGGTGGCAACCGCGACCTTTCTCAACGGCGTCGCCTGGACCGTCGAGTACCCGGTCAGGCGCACCCTGCTCGGCGACATCGCCGGGCCGGGCCGTTATGCCACCGCCCTGACCTTCGATATCGCCACGGGCACCTCGATGATGTTCCTCGGGCCGATCCTCGGCGGCTATTTGCTGAGCCACATCGG
>CAZYDR010000105.1:0-12729 GCA_964645285.1 uncultured Alphaproteobacteria bacterium | reverse complement strand
CCGAAAGGGTCGCCGCCATGCGGCCGCCGCCCGTGCCGAGTTGGGCGGCCATTTCGGCGCCGGTGGTATCGCGCAGCAACGGCACCGCATCGGGGTCGTCGGACCGGGCCAGCGCGGCCTCGCCGCGGCCCGCTTCAACCGCGTAGAAGACATGGCGCTTGAGGTTGCCGGCGAGCAGTTCGGCTAGGGCGCAGCGCTCGATCCAGGGTAATTCGGTCGCCCGTTCCCGGAGGGCGGGGTCATCGAGATAATTCAGCGGGTCGTACGACGCCGGTTCGACAAAGCCGGTGATGTCGAGACCCGCCACCGCCGTCATGGCGGCAATCTCGGGCACTCGGTAGGCGCGGTCCTGGCTATGGAGAAACAGATCATAGAGGCCGGCGTCACCGCCATCCTCGTGGTCGGTCACATAAGGATTGCGGCGCAGCCAGTTGGACCGCGGCAGATCGTCGAACAGACGACGTCCAAGATCGACGTGATCGGCCCCGGTAGTGTCGCCGGCCAAGGATCGCACCATGTCCTGCATATGGTAGACGCCGATGCGCCCCAACTCGCCATAGACCATGAGCCCCATGCCGCCGCCGGGCGTCAGGGCGCCGGCCAGGGTGGCGAGACCCAATCCTGGGTCGGGCAGATGATGGAGCACGCCGCAGCAGTCGATATAGTCGAAGGCGCCGAGATCGAGGCTGGGCAGGTCGAGAAGCGAGCCGTGCACGAATGTCAGGTTTTCCAGCCCGCGCGCCGCCGCCCGGGCCCGGGTAATCGCGAGAGACGCTTCGGAGAGGTCGAGATAAACCACCTCGGCCGGGCTTTTCCGCCAGGCCAGCTTCTGGGCCAGCATGATGGTGCCATCGCCGGTGCCGCCGCCGGCGACCAGGGCGCGGAACGGCTTGGCGGGATCGAGCCGGCCGCCAAAGACGTAGTGGCTGATTTCGTCCGGGTCGCTGGGCGCGCCGGTAATCAGCCGCCGCGCCTCATCCGCCGGGTCGCGCTCGGGGTAGGGATAGACCTCGTACTGGGCGCGAACCCTGTCGTCACCGGCCACCTGTCCCAGCCTCAGCCAGTTCCGGTGGTCAGCACGATCTTTCCCTTGGCCTTGCGGTCGGCCAGGACCCGCATGGCCTCGCCGGCCTGATCGAGGGAGAATGTCTGCGACACGTGAGGCTGAAGCTTGTCCTGCTCGAACCACTTGAAAAGCTGCTTGTAGGCGGCCTTCATGCGCCGAGGATCGCGTCGGCGATAGGCGCCCCAATAGAAGCCGAGCACGCCACAGTTCTTGACCAGTAGAATATTAGCCGGCACCTGGGGAATAGTGCCCGAGGCGAAACCGATGACGATTAAACGTCCCTCCCAGCCGAGGCAACGCAAGGCGACATCGAAGAGCTGACCGCCGACCGGGTCGAAAATCACATCGACACCCTTGCCATCGGTAAGTTCACGGACCCGGTCGCGCAGGTTCTCGGTGGAATAGTCGATCAGGTGGTCGGCGCCATGTTCGGCCGCCAGAGCAGTGCGCTCGGCGCCGTTAGCGGCGGCGATCACCGTCGCCCCCATGGCCTTGCCGACCTCGACCGTGGTCAGGCCGACGCCGCCCGCCGCGCCCAGCACCAGCAGAGTTTTACCGGACTTGATCTGGGCCCGCCAGTTGAGGGCGCCGTAGGCGGTGCCGTAGACCACGGGAAAGCCCGCCGCATCCTCGAACGAGAGCCCGTCGGGAATGCGGTAAACGTCATTGGCGGGCGCCACCACCTGTTCGGCAAAGCCCCCCTTGCTGGTCGCCGCCATGACCCGATCGCCCTTCTTGAAGCCGCGCACCCCCTTGCCGCATTTCAGCACCGTGCCGGCGACCTCAAGGCCGGGGCTGAAGGGAAACGCGGGCTTCTCCTGGTACTTGCCGGCAACCATGAGGATATCGGCGAAATTCACGCCCGCCGCCGCGATAGCGATCTGGACCTCGCCTTCGCCGGGCTCAAATTCCAGGGCGTCGCCAACGGACAAGGTCTCGGGTTCGCCGAACTCGTTGCACAAGACTGCACGCATGGATGGGTCTTTCTCTAAAGGGCTTAGATTAGCGGGTGACTGTATCAGTTATTGCGGCCATGTGGCGGCCGGTCGAATTTCGCCTATCCGGCGACCTACGACGTTGTTCAACGGTGCCACCATGAAGTCGGCCAAGCGGACCGCGGTGGCGTCATCGATGGCGCCAAGATGCCGCAACACACTGGTCACGGCGATCCCGGACGCTCGCCCGGCGCCGTCGTCGACCTTGATAGCAAGCCCCAGGCCGAGCTTGGGCAAGGCGGCGGCGAAGACGCCTTCGGCACCGGTCTTGGCCAGCACCGTGCCGCCGGTCTCGCGGACGATGGCCGTGCATAGCCGGCCGGTGCCGGCGACCATTTCCGGCCGCGCGCTTATGGCTTTATGAATGCGCTTCATGGCCGCTCCACGGCCGTCCGGCTGGCTTGCCGGGTCTGAAAATCGAGCCATGGCCGTAGCCAGACCACTAAGCGGCAGGGCCAGTGTGGGAATGCCGCAGTCATCGACGGCCACCGGCACCCGCGCCAAATCAACGCCGGACAGGGCGCCAATGGTGGCCATGACTCGCTGCTGAACCGGATGGTCGGGCTGAATGTAGTCTTTGGTTGGTTCGCCAAGATGGCGCGCCGTGGTGAGAAAGCCCATGTGCTTGCCGGAGCAGTTGTTATGCACCTGGGTGACCGCGTGGTCATGGCGCAACAGAGTCTCGCTGGCGGGCGCATAAGACGGCAGATGGGCGCCGCATTCAAAATCCGTCTCAGTCAGGCCGATGCGCCCGAGCCAGGCCTCGACGGTGGCCACGTGGAACAACTCGCCACCATGGGAGGCGCAGGCCAGGGCAATCTCGCCGTCACCCAGGCCATAAGCCTCGGCGGCGCCGCTCTCGACCAGGGACAGGGCCTGAATCGCCTTGATGGCCGAGCGCGGATAGACCACCTGATCGATATCGCCCCAGCTCTCAACCACGGCACCCGAGCTGTCCATAACGGCGCAGGAGGCCCGGTGGCGACTCTCGACCACATCGCCCCGGGTGACTTCGACCGCAAGCGGTGAAACCGTGAAATTAGCTGTCGTACCGGTGTCGGCCATGAAGGTTCCGTGGTTTGGGGCTTGCCTCGCGATGCCGGGCGGTGCAGTTTTGCCCCATGCGTGGCTATTTTGGCATCGGCGTCGAGGGTATAAGCAAGGAGATGAACCTGGGCAACCTGTTTCGCTCGGCTCATGGCTTCGACGCCAGTTTCGTTTTCACAGTGAATGCGGCCTTCAACCCGAAACGCGCCCGCTCCGACACCTCGGACACGCCGGGTCAGGTGCCGCTCTACCAGTACGACGACGCCGAGTCGCTTCGTCTGCCGCATGGCTGTCGGCTGGTCGGCGTCGAACTGCTTGACGAGGCCGAGGAACTGCCCAGTTTTCGCCATCCCAGCCAGACCGCTTATGTTTTGGGGCCGGAGCGTGGCAGCCTGTCGCCGGCCCTGGTCGAGCGCTGCGAGTTCGTCGTCCGCATCCCCACCAAGTTCTGCATCAACGTGGCCACCGCCGGCGCCATTATCATGTACGACCGGCTGATCAGCCTGGGCCGCTTCGCCCGGCGGCCGGTAGCGCCTGGCGGCGCGCCCGAGGCCCTGCCGGTTCATGTCGCCGGCGATCTCAAGGTCCGTAAACCCAAGGTGCCAGCCCCATGAGTGATTCCGACAGCCTCAGCCAGCTCGGCGGCGACAGTTCCCTGCCCGCCTCGCCCGACGCGGCGGTGCTGGAGAAAGTCGCCAACCCCCAGGCCGGCACCGACTACCTGGTGCGCTTCACGGCGCCCGAGTTCACGTGTATCTGCCCGGTCACCGGCCAGCCCGACTTCGCCCATCTGGTCATCGACTATGTCCCCGAGGCGTGGATCGTCGAGAGCAAGTCGCTCAAGCTATATTTGGGGTCCTACCGCAACCACGGCGCGTTCCACGAGGAAACCACCGTGGCCATCGCCAAACGCCTGGTTGATGAGATCGCGCCCCGCTGGCTGCGCATCGGCGGCTACTGGTACCCGCGCGGCGGCATGCCCATCGACGTGTTCTACCAGACCGGCGAACCGCCGGCCGGCCTGTGGCTGCCGGACCAGGGCGTGGCGCCTTATCGGGGCCGAGGATGATGGCGTGTTGATAGTGGGCAGGCGAAACGAAATATACTATATATTGTGTCATCGTTATTGCTGGAGCGTCCGATGATTACCCGATTGTTAGGCCCATTTGCATTTTTAGCGCTGCTAATGCTGACCGCCACGGCGGGGTTCGCCGCGGTTGACGTCATCGGCGTCTACCAGGACTGGACCGCCTACCAGACTAGTTCAGGGGGTAGCAAAGTCTGCTACATGGCGAGCAAGCCGACCAAGGACGAGGGCAAATATACCAAGCGCGGCGAGATCTACGCCATGGTGACCCACCGGCCGGGGGCGAAATCGTTCAACGTGGTCAGCGTTCACACCGGTTACCGCTACAAGGAAGGCTCGACAGCCGAGGTCGCGGTCGGCGGCAACAAGTTCGCGCTGTTTACCCATGAGGAAACCGCCTGGGCGACGGACTCCGCCGACGACAAGGCCCTGGTGCGAACCATGCGGGCCGGTTCCAAGATGATCATCCGGGGCCGCTCGTGGCGCGGCACGGCGACCAAGGACACCTATTCCCTGCTCGGCTTTACCGCCGCCCACCGGGCCATCAACCAGGCCTGCAAGGCGCCTTAACCGGGACGCTTTGACGGCGCGGCCCGCGCGCCGTATATGAGGGCGGTGATGACCCATTCCGCCACCCCCCCACTTGTCCGCACCCCCGCGGCCTTCGCGCCGCCGCCCCAGCGGGCCGCTGACGGACGCCTTAATCTAGTCGGCCTGTCCCGCGCCCAGCTTGGCGAGGAAATGGCGGCCCTGGGCGAAAAGCCGTTTCGCGCCAAACAGCTGTGGCACTGGATCTATTACCGGGGCGTGACCGACTTCGACGCGGTCACCAATCTGTCGAAGCAGTTCCGCGCCGTCCTGACCGAGAATTTCGTCATCGGCCGGCCCGAGGTCGCCACCACCCAGCAATCCGCCGACGGCACGACCAAGTGGCTGCTCAAGCTGGTCGACGGCCATGAGGTCGAATGCGTTTACATTCCTGAGAGTGACCGCGGCACCCTATGCATTTCTTCCCAGGTCGGTTGCACCCTGACCTGCCGCTTCTGCCACACCGGCACCCAGAAACTGGTGCGCAACCTGGACGCCGCCGAGATCGTCGGCCAGATCATGCTGGCCCGCGATACCCTGGGGGAATGGCCGTCGCCCAAGGAAGGCCGCATGCTGTCGAACATCGTGGTCATGGGCATGGGCGAGCCGCTCTATAACTTCGACAACGTGGCCCGAGCGCTCGACATCGCCATGGACCCGGAAGGCATCGCCATATCCAAGCGGCGCATAACCCTGTCGACCGCCGGGGTGGTGCCCATGATGGGCCTGTGCGGCGACGAGATCGGCGTCAACCTGGCGGTCTCGCTCCATGCCACCGACGACGCCTTGCGCGACGAGCTGGTGCCGATTAACCGCAAATACCCCATTGCGGACCTCATGCAAGCCTGCCGCGACTACCCGGCCGGCGGCAACACCCGGCGCATCACCTTCGAATACATCATGCTCGACGGTATCAACGATTCACCGGCCCAGGCCCGCGCCCTGGTCAAGCTGATCGCCGGCATTCCCGCCAAGGTCAACCTGATCCCGTTCAACCCGTGGCCCGGCACACCCTATGGCCGCTCATCGGACGCAGCCATCGCCGCCTTCGCCGCCATCGTCAATAAGGCCGGCTATTCATCCCCGGTTCGCGTCCCCCGAGGCGAAGACATCATGGCCGCCTGCGGCCAGCTCAAATCCGCCAGCGAGCGGGTGAGGAAGGGGCGCGAACCCACTCCCACAAACGTCTAAGGGCGGACCCGAAGGCCCGCCCCTAGCGTCGCGGTCTTGGCGGATTGCTCAGCGGCTGCTGTTGTCGAAGCCGATGTCCTTGAGGGTGCATGCGTCGAGTTCGGGCTGGCGCTTGAGGCGCGGCGCGGCGGAGATCATGCGGGCAACGTCGACGCCGCTGAGGCCACGTATGCTCTGACGATCAATAACGGCATCATAATTACGCATGTTGAATTCTCCTTGTTGGCTTGGGTGTTGCTCTGTTGAGAGGGAACATAGGTATTTTCTATTTATGAATCAAATTCGTAGTTTTCATCGATAAACTGAATATAGTTCATCTTATGTATGCCAACCTCAGACCTCGCCTGGATGTCCGCCACCTGCGCATGCTGGTGGCCATCGATGAAGCCCACGGTGTCGCGCCGGCGGCTGACCTGCTGGGCATTACCGCCTCGGCTCTGACCCATCGCATCCGCGAGGCCGAGCGCCGCCTGGGTGTGGCGCTCTATGACCGGGTCAAGGGGCGCCTGCGGCCGACCCCGGCCGGCGATGCCCTGCGTCAGTCCGCCGAGCGCTTGCTTACGGACCTTGACCGCTCCGAAGCGGCGGCCCGGGCCACTATCGGCGGCGCCGAGCATGTGGTCCGCCTGGGCATCGGCTTCTATACGGCCTATCACTGGCTGCCGGGCTTTCTTCGACGCCTGCGGGTGGTCGAGCCGGACCTGGATATCGAGATTGTCGCCAGCGCCGCCCGCCGTCCCCTTGACATGCTGGCCGAGGGCGGCATCGATTTGGCCATTATGAGCGGCGAACCGGCACACACCGGCATCATGGGGCTGCGTCTGTTCGGCGACGAGCAGGTTGTCATCATGGCGCCCGATCACCGTCTCGCCGGCCGTCCCTACGTGGTTGCCGAGGATTTCGTGGAGGAGAACTACCTGTCCTACTCGCGGACCATCATGCCGGGCCACGAGCACGACCGCCTATTCAGCCCGGCCGGTGTCCATCCCCGGCGCTATGTCAACGTGGAGTTGCCCGAGGCCATCATCGAGTTGGTCGCCGCCGGGTTCGGCGTCAGCATTCTCGCCCGCTGGGTGGTGGCGCCTCATGCCAACTGGGGTTCTGTAGCCGTCGCCCGGTTAACTTCCGAGGGCATCGACGTGGACTGGTACGGCGCCTTGCGCGACAGCGACGGCGCGGATTCGCCGGGCCATCGCCTGGCCCGCGCCCTGGCCGCTTGGTGCGCCGACACGCCGGACGCCTTCGCGACCAAATAACACTGTTCACTAGACTTGCCGGAACGCCCGGAAAGCCTATACTGCGCGCGCTTTTCAAGCATGCAGGAACCACGGACATGAGCGACAGCATAAACAAGGTCGTGCTGGCCTATTCGGGCGGGCTCGACACCTCGGTCATCCTCAAGTGGCTGCAGGAAACCTACAAATGCGAGGTGGTGACCTTCACCGCCGATCTCGGCCAGGGCGAAGACCTGGAGCCGGCCCGAAAAAAGGCCGAGCAGGCCGGCTGCACGGAAATCTACGTCGAGGACATGCGCGAGGAGTTCGTGGCTGATTTCGTCTTTCCCATGTTTCGCGCCAACGCGCTGTACGAAGGCATCTACCTGCTCGGCACCTCCATTGCCCGACCGCTCATCGCCAAGCGCCAGATCGAGATTGCCGCCGCCACCGGGGCCGACGCGGTGGCCCACGGCGCCACCGGCAAGGGCAACGACCAGATCCGCTTCGAACTCAGCTACTACGCGCTCAACCCGGACATCCGTGTGATTTCGCCGTGGCGCGAATGGGACCTGGACTCGCGTACCCGGCTGATCGATTTCGCCGAAAAACACCAGATTCCCATCGCCAAGGACAAGCGCGGCGAGGCGCCCTATTCAGTCGACGCCAACCTGCTGCACACCTCAAGCGAGGGCAAGATCCTCGAAGATCCCTGGATTGAAGCCGACGATATGGTCTACCAGCGCACCATCGCCCCCGAGGACGCGCCAGATAAACCGCTCTATATCGAGGTCGGTTTCGAGCGCGGCGACGCGGTGTCGGTGGACGGCGAAATCTTAAGCCCGGCCAGCCTGTTGACCCGGCTCAACGAGATTGGCGGTGCCCACGGCATCGGCCGCCTCGATCTGCTGGAAAACCGCTTCATTGGCATGAAATCGCGAGGCATCTACGAGACCCCCGGCGGCACCGTGCTTCACGTCGCCCACCGGGGCATGGAGAGCATTGCCCTGGAGCGCGGCGCGGCCCACCTCAAGGACGAGCTCATGCCGCGCTATGCGGAGCTTATCTACAACGGCTTCTGGTTCGCCCCCGAGCGTGAGATGCTCCAGGCGGCGATCGACCACAGCCAGTCCAACGTCACCGGCACGGTGCGGCTCAAGCTCTACAAGGGCACTGCCGCAGTGGTCGGGCGCAAGGCGCCGGGCAGCCTCTACAGCATGGCCCACGTCACCTTCGAGGAGGACGACGTCTACGACCAGCACGACGCCGAGGGATTCATCAAATTGAACGCGCTGCGGCTAAAACTGCTGAAACAACGGCGCGACTGATCGGTCTAAAACATAAACTTTCTTCGAGCCCCCGAATGGGGGCCGCCGACCGTTCGGCGGGAGCCTGCGTGACGATTGAACGCGGGTCACCTTGAAAAGGTGACCCAATAGACCCTAACCGCCTGTTGTGATACTGAAATTGGCGATCTGGCGGCCGATGCGGTAGCAGAAGCGGCTGACCGGCTCGATCTCCACCGTAGTGCCGGCCATGTCAGTGCGCCCGGACCGGCTGCGGGTCAGCACGTAGTTGACCGGCACCTGGTTGGTACGGGCGAAGGCGACGAAGGCGACCAGGGCCTCGGGTTCGCCGAGACCGTGCTCATCCCACATGACATCGACGGCCATTTGCGGTTGGCCGCTGGGCAGGTCAAGCTCAACGAAATCAACCGCACCGCCGGGCCAGCGGGCGTAGGCGCTACGCTCGGCCGCCCAATCCGCATGGAGCCACTGGCTGACCACGCCGGTCTCGGCCATACCTCCCATAACCGGGTCGTCAGCGCTCACGGGCCCCACCAGGGCGGCGCGCAGGCTGGGATTGGTGACATAGACCTTGAAAGTCACCGCCCGCTCGAACCGGCGGGCATTGCCGTCGACCCGATGGACCTGGCGGATGAGAAACGCCGCCTCGAGATAGGCGAGGTAGCGCTTGAGGGTATTCTTGGCCAGACCCGAGAACCGGGCGAGCTTCTCGATGCTGGTCTCGCCGCCGGAATTGAGGGCCAGAGCGGTAAACAGGCGGTTGAGTTCGACACTGTCGCCAATGCCGTGGAGGCCGGGCAGATCATTGAGCAGGGCGGCGCTGACGATTTCACCCGATCCCTTGTCTGAATCCGCCACGGCTCCACGAGGAAAGCCGCCGTGGTTGAGGTAGGCGATGAAGGCCTCGTTGAGCTGGCCTACCAATGGCTCTGGCAGCGGGTCACGGCCGGCGGGGTCGAGCCCAAACGCCCTCTCACGGCCGGAAAACTCGAGATACTCGGCGAACGTTAGGGGCGGCAGAAGCAGGTTCGTGGCCGCCCCGCGATCATCGCCGGCCACAGGCGCCGCCGCCGTCGCCGCCACCACCCGTAAACGGGGATGGGCCGCCGCCAATTCAGCCACTTCGCTCGGCCAGTCCGAGCGGTATTCGAGACCGTCCATGAACAGGTAACCACGGCCCTCACTGCCGTCCTGATATAGCTCGGCGAGGGCAACATCGGAAAATACCGGGGATGCGAGGGCGAGATACGTAATCGCCCGAGGTGGCGTGCCCTGACCAAGCAGATGTTCGATGACCTGGCGCACCATGACGGTCTTGCCGACGCCCTTGGGGCCCATAAGGACCAGCGGTCGGCCTGACCCACCTTCGGTCACCAACCGCATAAAGGCTTGGAAAAAAGCGCGGCGGGGCAGGCTGTCCAGGGCAGGGACCGTCCCAGCAGGGTCAGCCCACCACGGATTGTCCAGAGCTACACGCCTGTGAGCCGCAGATTCTCTTTTGTTTTCCATGTTCGATAAATTAGGATCATATTATTGATCTTAGAGTATCACATTTCGCATCTACGGTCAATGAAATGATCTTAGTTTATTACGGCATAACCGCCAATCCGATGACCGGCCCGTGGGCCAGCATCAGGGCGCCATAGAGAACGATTCCGCCGGCGATACGCCAGATGCCGATTTCCCCGAAATCGAGCCTGGCGTGGCCGCCCAGCAGAGCGGCAAAGGGCATGTTCGAGGTGGTTGCGGCGATAGCCGCCCAGGCGTCGCCCATGCGCCGTTGGCGACGACGGTCGATGGCGCCCATGCCGACCACGGCCATGGTCGCGAAGGCGGCAAAGAAGATGATCGAGCCAACATCGCCGTTGGGCGCCATATGGGCCAGAGCCCACAGGACCACAGCCCACATCACCGGGTGGCGGGTAACCTTGAGAATTCCCGGCACCGGGTCACCGGCCTCTGGCTTTTCCCAGTACATGGCCGTTGGGTTCTTGGTGGTCAGACCGCAGACCAGCAGAACTGAGACAATCGGCATTATGGCCAGAGGCACATAGCGGGTCGCCATGACCGGCGGCCACAGCTCCATGTAGGGGGCGCTGGTATAGGTCAGGATCAGCCAGGCCAGGGCGGCCAGATCGACAACCCCGTGGAGAACGCGAAACGGCTTCTCCCCGAGACGTCCGACAATGGCATCGCGCAGGGCCGGATGAGACAGGGTGAAATGGCTGGCGACGAAGAACACCGCCGCCACGAAAAGCGCCGGCAAGTTACCGGTCATGGCCGCCTCGTCCTAGTCGACCTCGGGCCGGGCAACACCATGGCGGCGGCAGGCGGCGGTCACGGTGTTATGGAGCAGGCAGGCGATGGTCATAGGCCCGACGCCGCCAGGCACCGGGGTGATGGCGCCGGCCACGGCCACGGCCTCGGCAAAGGCGACATCGCCGACTAGCTTGTTCTTGCCGTCGCGCTCGATGCGATTGATGCCCACGTCGATCACCGTGGCCCCGGGCTTGATCCAATCGCCACGAACCATCTCCGGACGGCCCACGGCGGCCACCAGGATATCGGCCCGGCGGCACACGGCGGGCAGGTCCTTGGTCCGCGAATGGGCCACGGTTACCGTGCAATGCTCGGCCAGCAACAACTGGGCCATGGGTTTGCCGACGATGTTCGAGCGCCCGACGATGACCGCATCAAGGCCCGAAAGGTCGCCCAGACGATCTTTCAGCATCATGATGCAGCCCACTGGGGTACAGGGCACTAGGGCATCCTGACCGGTCGACAGGCGGCCGACATTGATGACGTGAAAGCCGTCCACATCCTTGGCCGGGTCGATGGCCGCCAGCACCGCGTCCGTATCGATATGGTCGGGCAAGGGCAGTTGCACCAGAATGCCGTCGATGGCGTCGTCGCCATTGAGCTCGATGACCTTGGCCAGCACTTCAGCCTCGCTGACGTCATCGTCCATGCGGAACTCGACACTGTGCATGCCGGCCTCGACCGTCGATTTGCCCTTGTTGCGAACATAGACCTGGCTGGCCGGATCCTCGCCGACCAGCACCACGGCGAGCCCCGGGGTAATGCCGGCACTCTGCTTGAGGGCGGTGACCTCGCGGCCGATCTTGGCTCGGAGATCGGCGGCGAACGCCTTTCCGTCGATGATGGCGGTTTCGGACATAATCGATTTAACTCCCGTTTTCGCTAACAAACCATGCGGTTAGCTGTTGGCCCATGGCGGCCGGATCGCCCGTCAGTCAGGGAAACTGTTTTGCGGCGATCCTTGGCGCCTGAGACAATGGCGAGATGGGATCGCGTCACGCCCCAGGCCTTGGCCAATAATTTAAGTAGCGCGGCATTCGCCCTGCCGCCCTCGGCCGGCGCGTTGACGCGCACTTGTAGGTAGGCATTGCCCGCCGCGTCAAGCCTGATACCGTCGATACCCGCCCTTGAGGCCCGCTGCGTCAGACGCACGGCAATTCGCAGACCATCAGTGGCCGTGGTGAAAAAAGGCGCCGTGCTCAATGGAGGGCAGTGGCAATATCATAGACAATAAGACGACGCAGGAAGATCAGACCGATGATCAGCACGATGGGCGCAATGTCGAGACTGCCCAGATTGGGCATGAACTTGCGTATGGGTTTGAGCGCCGGCTCAGTCGCCCGGTGGAGGAAATCGCCGATCATGTAGATGAAACGGTTTTGCGTGTTGACCACGTTGAAGGAGACCAGCCAACTCAAAACCACCTGGGCAACGATAACCATGGTGTAGAGATTGATGACTGTATCAATAAGCCAGAAAATCGCGTTCATCGGTCCCGCCCGGCGGTTGTGTTGGTCCCTCGCGCCACCTCGCCACAAAGAGCGATGGCCCGTGTTTGGCGGCGGAGTATATAGCATCAATCGCGGCCACGGCACCCCTTCGTATGCGCCTCGCGCCACCCTTGACACGGGACCCACCTCCCCCTACTTATCCCCGAGCCTGACACGTCGGCATTGGTCGACGCCACAGGCTGGTATCGATTGCCACCCAAGCTATTATTCGGGGCCGTAGCTCAGTTGGGAGAGCGCCACGTTCGCAACAAGTCGTTCTACCAATTACCGTAATGTTTTCAATACGTTATATGTGATAAAATCAATGTGTGAATGATTTGTGAAATGTTTTGGTTAATTTCTTACAGAAGAAACTTGTAGTGGAAACACGAAAGTTTTAAGGAATATCAACACTGTGGGGATGT
>CAZYDR010000104.1:0-12759 GCA_964645285.1 uncultured Alphaproteobacteria bacterium | reverse complement strand
ATCGCCAATCTCCCTCAAGCTCTCCGCCAACCGGGTAAAGGTCTGTGCGCTCGCTTCCGAGTGGGCGACATGCATGCTCCCGACGCGGCGAAAATCCAGCGATCTTGCCAACTTGGATTCCAAAGCGTCGAGCGATCTATGAGTTTCCAGCACCAGGTCGGTTTGAGGCCGGGAGGATCTGCCGCGAACGACGATGGAGGCGGCCAGGCTGGTCGTCTGCATGCCCACCAGGCCTCTTTCGATCAAGGCGACTTTCAGGTTCGATTGACTGCACAGGTGGTAGGCGACAGCGCAACCAAGAATGCCGCCACCGACGATAACCACATCGTACTTCGTCTCCATCGCGGTCTCCACGAGCCCATTACATGTCACGATTTGGCGGCAAAGCGAAACAATCATCAGTCTAAGGCAAATTCATGGGCGCCGCGCCCGATATCGTTTCTATTGTGGCTGTTTCATACGCTAGGTTGGTATTTACCGCGCTGCCGGCTTCACGCCGTCGATCGCACCGGAAAGGATACGCAAATGCTCAGATTCGACTCTCCCGAGACTCAGGCTTTCTGGCGCGAGGCCTGCGCCGTCACCGGTATCGATCCGGCGACGACCTATCACTCGGGCACCTTCGCCGAGCCGACCACGCCGGATCGGGCGGAATTCATCAATGTATTGTCGGGCATGGCGCGGGACGGCGACAAGCGCGGCACCGCCCACATGCGTCTCCAGTTCGAGCAGGAGAACATCCCCATGCGCGAGCCCGGCGATTGCTGGATCGTCACCACCACCGACGGCGTGTCGCTTTACGTCGTCCGCATGACCGGCGTGGCTATTACCCCGTTCGATCAGGTGGCGGTTGAATTCGCGGCCTCGGAAGGGGAGGGCGATCTCAGCGTTGCCCATTGGCGCGGCGCCCATATCAACTATTTCAAAAGCCAGTGCAAACGCTGGGGCGAGGAATGGCGCGATGACCGGCCTATCGTCTGCGAGAGCTTCGAACTGGCATACCGGCCATGAAGTTCGACAAGGTTCTGGTTACCGGCGGTAGCGGCCAGCTCGACGCCTTCGTGGTCGCCGAGCTTATGGAGCATTGCCGGGTATCGGTGCTCGACCTTGCCCCGCCGAAGGTTGGTGTGCCGTTCTTCCAGGCGAATATTCTCGATCGCGAGGCGGTCGCAGCCGCCATGGAAGGCCATGATGCGGTAGTCCAGTTGGCGGCTCTCGACGCCGCCGTCGATGCCACCGAGCAGCAGTTCTTCGAAACCAATGTTCAAGGCCTTTGGAATGTGCTGGAGGCTGCCGAGGCCGCCGCCGTGAAACGCACCGTGGTCTGTTCCAGTGTCGCCGCCTATAACATCAGCGCCGGCCATACGCCGGGCTATCTGCCGGTTGATGTGGACCATCCCATGGCCCCGGTCACCGCCTATGACCTTAGCAAACAGGCGGGTGAGGTGGTCGCCCGGTGTTTTTTCCAGCGCAGCCCCATGGAAGTCCGCTGTCTGCGGCCGACGTTGGTGATGCAGTCGGATATCGCCTATGACCTAGCCGTGACCACAGCGGTGAGCGACGGTGGAGACCCGCCGCCGGCCGTGTCCGATCCCACGTGGCAGACCCTGTCCAAGGTAATTCCGGGCTCGCGGGCCTTTGTCGGCCCGGCTGATGCGGCCCGTTGTTTCCACGCGGCCTTGGAGGCCGAGGGGCGTTCCTTTGATGTCTACAACGTGGCGGCCGCGGATACCTACAGCCCGCGGCCAACACTTGATGTGGTGCAGCGTGAGCTCAACGTCAGCCCGGAGATCCGGGATCCGGCCCTGTATGAGCGTGATCCCCGGGCGTCGATCTACGACATTTTCCGGACTCGTGAGGAATTGAACTGGGAGCCGCGTGAACGCTGGTCTGATTTGCTTGCGCGAGTGATTGCCGACGTAACCGGCTAGTTGATCGACGTAGCCGCTCTAATTGGTTAAATAGCCGCCGCTGTCGTACTGACGCAGGCGAGCCATCAGACCCTCGAAGCCCTCGCGGTTGATGACCGAGGTAAACTCGGAACGCTGGGTGACGATCAGGCTGATCCCTTCGACCATCACGTCGACGATCTTAAGGGTGCCATCGTGGCTGCGTACCCGGTAATCGACACGTATCTGCGGGCCGCTTTCGCCTCCGATCTCCGTACTCACCATGGCGTCCTTGTCGTCGAGCGAGCGGGACTCGATGACCGCGAAGGTCTCGCCTGTGAAGCTATCGAGACGTTCCGCGTAGGTGTCGAGGACGAAAATGCGGAACAGGTCAAGATACTCCATGCGCTCGTCTTCCGTGGCGACGCGCCAGTGACGGCCGAGGGCGAAGCGGCCAATGGTGTTGACCGCAAAGCCTTCGTCGAGAAGCCTGCGATATTCGATTTTACGGGATTCAGGGGTCGAGTTCTCATCGCTCAGCACCATGATGGCCCGGTCACCGAGGGACTTGACGAAAATCGCGGGGTCATCGGATCCGGCAAGGACCGGCACTGCCGTGGCCGACCAAAGGACAACTAACAACGCGGTCCCGAAGGTCCGCACGCGGTGCGACATCGTTGTGATCATTCGACCAGCACGGCCTGCTCTTCTTGCGGGCTTTCGAAGTCGTCGAACGAAATACTGGGGATCGGGATTGCCGGCGCCGGCGAGCCATTGCGAATCAGGTCGTCGCGATGCTGGCGATAAAGGCTGCGCATGGTCGCGTAGAAGTCGATCGAAGTCCGCTCGATTTCGTCGAGCGTGTCGATTACGCCGGCGCGTTCGTCAACACCCCGCGCCAGGGTGCGGGTGAGCAGTTGCTCGAAGTTGGCGTAATAATGCAGCGGATCGATGAAGGTATCGACGCCCATGCCGATGGCGTCGCGTGGGTTCGATGGGCCGAGGAGCGGCAGCACCAGATACATGCCTTCGCCGCTGCCCCATACGGCCAGGGTCTGGCCGAAGTCCTCGTCGTGGCCTTCGAGGCCCATGTCCGTCGCGACATCGATAATGCCGCCAAGACCGACCGTGGCGTTGACCGCGAATCGGCTGAAGGTCTCGCCGGCCCGATCGACATCACCCTGTAACAGGTCGTTGGCCAGGACAATCGGTGTCCTCAAGGTTTCGAGAATACCGCCAATACCGTCCTGAATTTCGGGCGGCAGAATGTCGCGGTATATCAGCGCCAGGGGCTTGAAAAGAAGACCGTCAACGAATTGATTAAACGAGAAGATCACCCGGTTCATGGGTTCGAGAGGATCGTTGACCTCATCGAAACCATCGCCGCCGGCCGGCGGCGTGGCGCAGGCGGCAAGTAACATGACGCCCAGTAGTGGGCCGAATAATCGAATGGCGAAACGGCGATTGGTTTTCATGAGGAGCGCTACCCGGTGCAATCAACCTAATTCGGCCATTGATACAAAAGCGGGGTTAAGTGGGCCATTCCATCCCCCCGACGCCTACGAATTTTATCGACACGACAGCCTCGTCAAACTGTAATGCCTTGGCATCTCTAATAATCTCTCAATTCGAACGATTATCCAAGGCAATTTGGCGACACGGTCTCCCCGCATATTCTGCTCAATCCGTCTATCATAGTCCATTGCCCTAGGCTAGGTCGGCAGGCTCATATAAGTCCTAAAACAACATACCGTGACATAAATGTCGCATGTGACCAGAGAATTCCGGGACGGCCCAGCCTAGCCACCACATTCGACGACCACGGCTTATGCGGTTCTATGATCCAAATCATTGAGCGGAAGCGAGTGTTGACTGTCGTCGGCTATTGGTGGACGGTGCGACTGCCTGGCACCAGTGGTGCCGCGTGGTGGAAATGAGAAACAATGATTCAAGGCAATGCGCCTGAAGCAGGGACGTCCGGTGGTTCGGCGCACGATCATGTGCCAGGCCGTGTCAAATTCCTGGTTTGCGTCGACCGTCGACCGCAAACGCGAGTCGCTGTGCGTTATGCCTGTTGGCGGGCAAAGAACACTGGTGGGACCGTCTCCCTGCTTCACGTCATTGAGCCGCCGGAATTTCAGCATTGGGCCGCAGTCGGTGACGTGATGGATGCCGAGCGCCGCGAGGAGGCCGGGCAACTGCTTGAGGATTTGTCCCTCGAGGTCAATGACTGGGCTGGCTTACGGCCGGAACTTTCGGTTCGTGAGGGCGAGATCGGTAAGGAGATTCTGGCCCAGGTACGCGAGGATTCGGAAGTCGACGTTCTGGTCGTCGGCGCGGCGGCGCCTGGTGACAGAAGCTTCAGCCTGATTACCTTCCTGGCCGAAAAGCTGCTTGGCCATCTCACGGTGCCGCTGGTGGTTGTGCCGGGCAATCTGACTGACGAGCAGATCTCGAATATGACGTAAGGCGCGTGTTAGGCGCCAAACGGCCAGGTGACGCTTGTCACTGACTTTTCGGTTGGGACGCGATAATACTTGTGGCGACAGATGGTTTTCTAACCACTTCAGGTGATCGGGGTCATGCGGCCAATTGTGATTATTGTGTCGGTGCTGGTCTTTTGGACCTCCGCGGCGTTTGCCGATCCGGAAGGATTCGTCATCGAAGCGGTTATGGCGTCGCCTGAGGCGGACAGCCCGCTGCAGCGCGACACCGTAGTGGAGATCTCCGACGGCGGCTACATCGCCATCATCTCCAGAAGCGGACAGTTACTGCGCCGTGACGGACCGTTCAAGGGAGCGGCGTCAAGTCTGCTCGATTCGCTTTTTTCGCCTGACAGCGAAGAACTCGACAATCCGGTATTGTCGAGTCTGCTCGAACTAGCCGAAGTAAGCCGTGGCAGTGAAGAGTAACTTGGCGGCGTTCGGGGCGTTGAATTTGATGACGAGGTCCACGCGACGGCGATTACCGCCGCGACCACGACCTACTGTCTGATAGAGGGCGACAGGCCGGAATTCTACGTCTCGCGGGCGCCAGCCCGGGACGAACCGGTTACCTTCGGCAGCCGCGTAGCCCCCTTGGGATTCCTGCAGACCACATGGCCGGTTGGCGTCAACCCTCTGGCATGGCCGGATACCTAGCCGGAGATTGAAGAGGGCCGCTACATCTGGTCCTTGGGTGATCGCGGTCCGACGCCGCTGCGGATTAGGATAATCGATGGTCTGCCGGACAGCCTGCCGGTACGCGCCGCTTATTACTACGACCTGCGCTGCGAGACTCGGGCCGTGGCTCTGATCCGTTCGCTCATGGCGTCGGTAAACCGTCAATAGCGCCGCGACCGGATTTGTCCGGTTCGCAATCAAGGATTTCACGCGGATCGCATGGTGTCGTGCAACCGTGGTGCGACCCGACCCTTGGCGTCGCCGCGCCCATTTTGACGTGTTAGCAAGACCTCATAGAAAATTATAAATGAATTCTTGAGTTCGTGAAATATTCACTGAATATCTGGAATGAATTAAAAAATATCAGACAAGAAATACGGTAAAATTAACATTATATTGCTTATATCTATTTCGGTATGAGTCTTAGTTTGTTTTATTTGTAGAATTCGAAATTAACTTTTTGTTAATAACATTTACCGTAGAAGGCGTCGGCTTCGCTGAATATTTCAGCGCAGTAATAAATGGCTGGGCAAGGCTTGGCTCGGCTGGGGCATTCAGTGCCAATAACGGCGAGCAACGACACCTCCAACTCAGACCACAGACATGGACGCAGAAAATATCAGCTATTTGGGTCGCGATGTGGATGCGCTGCTGGGTTTTACCGCGCGCAAAGCCATGTCGAATCGCGCCGTTCTGGACATCATTGGCGAGGCCTTGTTCGATGATGACGGTGAGATCCTCAGTGATCACGAGCGCGGGCTTATGTCCAACGCGCTTAAGGTTCTGGTGTGCGAACTGGAGGACAGCATTCGCCGCGAGTTGAGAGCCGGCGTCGGGGTATCGCGAAACCTTGCGGAATCATTCGAGCGTCATGGTCGCGACATTGCTTATCCGGTTCTTGCCGGGGCCGGGCTATTGCGCGCCGACGAACTGATTGAAGCAGTTAAACATCGGGTACAGACGCACCGTCTCTCGCTCGCTCTCAATCATCAGCGGCGGCAAGCCGCGAGTACGAACCGTGATAGCGAGCAGGACGATAACGTCATCCAGTCCCTGTTGCGTGAACCGTCGCGCCAAACGCTGGAGGGTCTTAAGCACTATCTGGCGGCTGAATCCGGTCGGGTCGATACATTTCAGAATCCGCGTATTCGCCCGATCGACCTACCGGCCGAAGTATCGCCGCGGCTGTGGTGGTGGGTGTCCGCCGCTCTGCGTAAGCATGCCGCCGAAAACGAGCCTGTTGATCATCGGGAACTGGATGATGCTATCGAGCAGGCGACATCAGGAATTCTGGCACGGGTCGCGGCCGTCCAGGGGCAACTCGGCGAGGCCAATGCGGTAATCGACGGGATGACGGCTATTGGTCGTTTTTCGCCCGACGCGCTCCTGCAATTTCTCCAACAGGGCGAGGTGCCGTTGTTCGAGGCCGCTTTCGCGCGGGCCACTGGCCTGCGTCCGCGACTGGTGTCCCGGTTGCTCTACGAACCCGATGGCGAGGGTCTGGCCGTGGCATGCAAGGCGATCGGTTTTGATCGCGAGGTATTTGCGATAATTTTCGACCATACCCGTCACGCTCTTTTGTCGATCGAGGCGCCGGGCCACGATCGACAATCCGTACAGGTCAACGCGTTGTTCGATCGGATCGACAGCGATACCGCCGCGGCGGTCCTGGACATGTGGCGGCGCGATACGGGATTTCTATACGCCCTCAAGCAAATTGAACCGGGGCCCTAGCCGTCCTTGTTCGCGACGAGTGACAAGCCGGCGAGACAAGCGATAGTCTGGTCTTGTTTGCGGTGCCTGGGCTAGGTTCATAGACCCTTTGGCATCGCCGCCCAAAATCACCCGATCAAGCCAAAACCATCCGATCAAGAAAGCCAGCCATGACCACCGCATCAGCGAACGCCGATACGCTCGGCCGCCGCCTGTTCAGCTTTGGTGTTATTACCGACACCCACCTGAATCAGGGCGAGGACGACTGCAATTCCCCCTACGAGGCCAATCGCCTGGCCAACCGGCGTATGCGCCATGTGATCCGCGACCTGAATGCCCGGGATCTGGCATTCGTGGTCAATGTCGGCGATTTGGTGCACCCGGTGCCTGCTATTCCCGATCTCTACGCCCGGGCGGCGGCGCAATTTCACGAACAGACCGATAAACTAAAGCATCCGCTCTACCTGACGCCGGGCAACCACGATGTCGGCGACAAGCCCAACGACTGGGCGCCGGCGGCACGCATCCATGAGGACTACCTGGCGCTGTGGGACGAACATTTCGGTGCCCAGTATCAGTCCTTTGATCATGGTGACTGCCATTTCATCATTATCAACGCCCAGATCATCAATTCAGGCTTCTCCGCGGAAGACGCGCAACGGGCGTGGCTGGAAGCCGACCTGGCGGCTCACAAGGGCAAGCGCAAATTCATGCACAGCCACTACCCGCCCTATTTTTCGAAACCCGATGAAGAGGAAAACTACGACAACATCGGGGAGCCGGGCCGCACATGGATGCTGAGCCTCCTGGAGAAATACGGTGTCGAGGCCCTGTTCATCGGCCACGTCCACAATTTCTGGTTCTATCGCCACGGCGAAACCGACTGCTACCTGTTGCCATCGACGGCTTTCGTGCGTCTCGACTACAGCGAGATGTATCGAATTCCTCCCGACACGGACAGCGAGTTCGGCCGCAATGACAAGGCGAAACTGGGTTATTTCGTCGTCCACGTGCATGAAAGAGGGCACATCTGCGACGTGGTCCGCACCTACGGCACCGTGGCCGAACTGGCGTCGCCGACAGCGCCCAAACCCGCCAGCGTCGCCCCTGTCCATCCCTGGCTTAACCGGCGCGGTGATTTCGGCTTCGATATGCGTCACAACTGGATGGAGATCGTCGAGATCCCGCCCACCGGCGGCCTCGATGAATTCGACCGCAAGGAAGTGCGCAACGATTACCCGCTGATGGCGCTTTGGGAAATGGGTGTCAGGAAGGTTCGGGTGCCGTTCCGCGATCTGCAGGTGCCGGACAACATTGATCGCATGCGCATACTGAAGTCCCACGGTCACGAATTCACCCTGTTCTCTTTCGGCAACCCGACCCCTCACCAGCGCGCCTTGATCACGGCCAACCAGGACATTTTCTCGGCCTGGGAAATCGGCCTCAACTGGGAGGTCCTGGAGCGCGATATAGCTGGCGTCGGCGAGGTCGCGCGGGCTGTCGAGATGCCCGTCTACCTTTCGCGGCTGCGCTCCATCGACGAGCAGCGTGCTGAAGCGGGGAAATACTACCACGCCATCAACCAGGGCTTCCTCGCCGATGACAAGGACCAGATGGTGGATGTTCTGGCCCGGCCTGAACTTGCCGGCGCTCTGAACGGGTTTGTTTTCCGCCTGACCCTCGATATGTCGCCCTGGGCGACCGCCGCCGCGGCCAGCGCCATTGCCGCGGAACTGGGCGTCGCCGCAGCCGTGCATCTGCGCATGTTCGGCGCCAATCCGGCCGAGAAGACAGACGATGATTACCTGAGCGTCTGTCGCATTGCCGAGGCCATGGCCGCCGCCGCGGCCTTCGACAACGTCACCATCTACGGCGATACCTTCGTCGATATTGACCGTGGCTACTTTCCGCGCGCCGGCGTCCTCGACCGCATGTATAACCCGCGTCCCGGATTCCATGCGGTGCGGCATATGAATGCCGCCTTGTACATGGTCGATGGTGAACTCCGTGCGGGGGCGGCGGGGGATTGCCCCGGTGGACGCTATGTCCAGCTTGAGAGCGACAAGGGGACCATTACGCTGGCCCTGCCTGATGCCGTCGCGACGGAACTGTCACTCCCCTTTGCGGCTGGGCTAGGCCAACAGATTGATCTGGGCAGTGGCGAAATTACGCCCGTGACGGCGACGAGCGGCAACACCGTCACCGCTCCGGTCCTGATTATCCCTGGTTAGGGTATTCGCCGCCGTTCAGTCCTCGAGGTAATCGAGATCGGCGTAGGCCGTCCGCTTGGTCCCCCGGAGATAGACCGTGTATTGGCCGCTCGCATCCTGATAGGCGTATGTAATACCGGTCGGTTGCTGACGGAAACTGGACCCGTCGGCACCCTCGCCGGTGTTTTGCGATGCGTAGGCGGAGCCAAGCATCATGGCGCCGATGCCCAAGCCCCAAATGCCAAACAGGAATGCCGGTACGATTAACGCGCCAAACATTGAGCGAATTCTAGTTTCCCCGAACATCATCTTGTTCCTTGTGGCGCCGTGGTCTTTCTCGGCGCGTGATCTTCGATGAGATGACCCCATGGTAGGTATTGAAACTCGCTGCAACTATGACGGCCATCACAGATAGTAAATTTTTTCTTCCGTGCAAAAATCCAAGATTTTTGACGAATTTTCTTCTCTCTGTGACGCCCGTCACTGATTCGCAAGGGTTGTCGGCGTAGTGTCGTCGTTAGTTACTGTTTCGAACCCCAAGACTTTAACGGGGGCTGGTGTCTCGCCGGTCCCCGTCTCTCTGTCCGCCCCCCTACATTAAATCAGCGCGGCCATGGCCGGAGCATTTGCTCTAGCCTATCATAGGGTGCTGTTGATCGATCACGGGAGAGACGAAAATGGGACGATTTGGTGTCGGGCAAGCGGTGCGCCGCAATGAGGACGGGCGTTTGTTGTCCGGGCAGGGCCAATTCACCGGCGACTTGAACCGACCCAACCAGACCGTTGCCGTATTCCTGCGCTCGGTCCACGCTCACGCTCATCTCGGCATGATCGATAGCGTTGCGGCGCGGGCGTCGAACGGCGTCCTCGCGGTCTACACCGCCGCCGATGTGACGGCGGCGGGGCTTGGCGCCTTGCCTTGCGTCGGCCTGATCAAAAACCGCGACGGCTCGCACATGTTCGTGCCGCCCAGGACCTTGCTTGCGACCGACCGGGTGCGCCATGTAGGCGAGCCCATCGCCATGGTGGTGGCGGAGACCCTGGCCCAGGCCAAGGATGCGGTCGAGTTGATCGATGTCGATTATCAGCCGCTGCCCGCGGTGGCCAATACCGCGAGCGCATCGGCGCCCGGCGCGACGGCCATCTGGAATGACGTGCCGGACAACATCGCCTATCGCTGGCACCTCGGCGACGAAGATGCCACGAACGTGGCCTTCGCCGGTGCGGCGCGAACCGTCGTCATCGATCTGGTCAATAACCGCATCGTCTCCAACCCCATGGAGCCGCGTAATGCTCTCGCCGAATTCAGCGACGGACGCTATACCCTGACCAGCGCCAACCAGGGTGGCCATAATCTAAAGAGCACCTTGAGCAACCCGGTTCTCGGCGTGGCGGAGGAGGACATCCGCGTCATCACGCCCGATGTGGGCGGTGGCTTCGGCACCCGCTACACCCTCTATAACGAGCAGGCGCTGGCCCTGTGGGCGGCCAAGCAGTTGAGCAGGCCGATCAAATGGGTGTGCGAGCGCGGCGAAGGCTTCCTTTCAGACAGCCAGGGCCGTGACCAGATCTGTCGCGCCGAGCTGGCTCTTGACGGTGATGGCCGCTTTCTGGCCGTGCGGCTGAACACAACCGCCAATCTCGGCGCCTTCGCGTCGAATTATGGCCCGGCGGCGCCGACCGAGCTTTCTGGCCCCATGATCACCGGCGCCTATCACATTCCCGCCGTGTCGGTCAGTGTTGACGGGGTTTACACCAACACGGTGCCGGTCGATGTCTACCGGGGCGTTGGCCGGGCCGAGGCGTCCTATACCATCGAGCGACTGGTTGACGCGGCGGCGCGCGAACTGGCAATGGACCCGTTCGACTTGCGGCGGCTCAACTTCGTGCCGTCATCGGCCATGCCCTATACCTCGGCCACGGGCTTTTCATTCGAAACCGCCGACTTCGCGAGCAATATGGACGACGCCAAGGCTGCGGCTGATTGGGATGGCTTCAGTAGCCGGCGCGGCGCGACCCGGGACCAGGGTCGTTTGCGCGGCATTGGCATGTCGATTTATGTGGAGACCTGTGGCGGTGAGGATGCGGAAGAGGCGGCTATTATTTTCACGGCCGATGGCGTCATCGAGGTTCACGTCGGCACCCAGGCCAGCGGCCAGGGCCATGAAACCGCCTTCCTGCAGATTGTCGAGGAGCGCCTTGGCGTCGAGTTCGGTCAGATCCGCCTGGTCCAGGGCGACACCGATGTGATTCCCTCCGGCGTCGGCACCGTCGGCTCGCGGTCCCTGGCCGTATGCGGCAGCGCCATCGCCGTGACCGCCGACAAGGTGATCGAAAAAGCCAGGGGCATCGCCGCCCATGTGCTCGAGGCCGCCGAGGCCGACCTGGAGTTCGCCGATGGTGTCTTTACGGTGGTCGGCACCGATCGCACGGTGACCCTCATGGACGTCGCCGCCCAGTCGCGCGATCCGGCTGTCGCGGCCGCGGCGGGTACGGCGCCGGGCCTCGATCAGCGGGTCCAACACAAGGTCGCCGAAACCACCTTTCCCAACGGCTGCCATATTTGCGAGGTAGAAATCGACCGCGATACCGGGGTTGTCGAGATTGCCCGCTACACCGTGGTCGATGACTTCGGCGTGGTGATCAACCCGTTGATCGTCGAGGGCCAGGTCCATGGCGGCATTGCCCAGGGTCTTGGCCAGGCCATGTTTGAGCACACGGTCTACGACAATGTGTCGGGACAACTGCTCAGCGCCTCGTTCATGGACTACTGCATGCCCCGCGCTGATGACCTGCCGACCATGGACCTGACGCGCAACGAGACGCCGTGCACAACGAATATCCTCGGCGCCAAGGGCTGCGGCGAGGCCGGCGCCATTGGTGCGCCGTCGGCGGCGATCAACGCCATTATCGACGCCATGGCCGAATCCGGCGTGGGCTCGTTCGATATGCCGGCGACACCCCAGCGGGTATGGCAGGCTCTTCAAAATGCACAACGTGAATAAGCATCACTTTTTCGCTTCGTTCCGTTAAGATTAATGAAATCAATATGTTAACCTAGAATAATATCTCAAAATTCTCAATGATGCGTCAAATCCGCCGGGTAAGAAGCGGATTGGCGTGGCGGCCTGTACCATGGCGTCACGTTATGGACGTCAACAGGGACGCGGACCCAAGGGCGAATCAATGCCCGATGGACGCCGGCTCTTATTGAGGTACCGCATGAGCAATGAGGACATGAAGTCTGAACAAAACACTGGGCGTCCGGGACATCGGCACTTGGCCGGCCGTATCCTTGATGCCATGGACCAGACCGAAAGCCAGGGCCGTACCGATGTGGCCGACCAGTTGCGCCGCGTCCATCAGTACCTCATGGACCGGGAAGCCGTCAAATACGATCACCGTCGGGTTATTGACTAAACATCGCTCGCCGTCGCTTGATGCGCCCTGACACTGTGATACCGTGCCGGCCTGTTTGGTGTGCAGGCCAAATCTAGTGCACAGGAAGGTTAGATCATGTTTCGCGATAATCCGCTCAAGGCCCGGATAGCGGCGGGCAAGCCGGTGGTTGGCTGCTGGTCCCATCTGGTCAGTCCTGCGGCCGCCGAAATTCTTGCCCTATCCGGTTATGATTTCGTCATCATCGACAACGAACACGGCCCCACGTCCTTGAGTGAATCGACGATTCTCATGATGGCAGTATCGACCACGCCGGCGGCGACCCTGATGCGGGTGCCGTGGAACGATCCGGTCTATATCAAGCGGGCGCTTGATACCGGGATCGAG
>CAZYDR010000103.1:0-13029 GCA_964645285.1 uncultured Alphaproteobacteria bacterium | reverse complement strand
GGACCGCGCCGAGGACGGCGCTGATGCCGACCCCGCCGATGCCCCAGATGGCGATGCTGCCGCCCGGCCGGATATGGGCGTCGTTAAGCGCCGCGCCGAAGCCCGTGGTCACCGCGCAGCCGACGATGGCTGCAATCTTCAGCGATATCTCCGGCGCGATGGGCATGCAGCCGGTCTCCGGCATTACCGCGAACTCGGAATAGGAGGACTGAGACGAGAAGTGGGTGATCCTGCCCCGGCTCTCGCTGTGGAGGCGCGATGTGCCGTCCCACAGGCCTCCGGTGGTACCCGCCTCGGTATTGACTTCGCACTGTACCGGGAAGCCCTCCTGGCAGTAGAAGCAGTGACCGCACGCGGGCGCCCAGGACAGCACCACCCGGTCGCCGGGCTTGACCCGGGAGACGCCCGGGCCGACCCGCTCCACCACGGCTGAGCCCTCATGGCCGAGCACGGTGGGCAGCACTACGCCGCTCGGCCCGCGGGCCACGTGCAGGTCGCTGCGGCAGACGCCGGCGGCGGCGATGCGCAACAGCACTTCCTTGTCCTTGGGCTCGTCGAGCTCAATCTCCTCGATTGCCATGTCCGCGCCAAATTCGTAGAGCACCGCCGCCTTGGTCTTCATGGTACGTCTCCCCTAGTGTCCTGACTCGATTCCACATCTCCGGGAACCGTATGGCGAGGGGATGCAGGGATCAAGCCTGGTGGGCGGCGGATCGGAAAGGTCGGCGGGAAGCGGCCGACGGGAGCCTCAGATCAGCCCGACCTGCGAGAACTTAAGCTGGACCCGACACAAGCGTGCTCGACGATTGGCAACACGATTCGTGACTGTTTGTTCTGGTCGCAGTAGATCGTCACCATCGGCGGCGGGTCGTAGACGGGCACGCGGTCGTTATGGCAATCCGCGCAAGTCAGGGTGACTCGGATTCGATGACCGGCGGGGAATCGCTTCGACGTCGGGTGCAGGTCGAACACGAGCTCAACCGGGTCGCCGGTCATGGGCTCAATGTCTGCTTTGAGACCGCTGTGATAGGGGAGACCGAGGTTGTCCCATGGCGGCTTGCAGAGCTTCCGGTGCGACGCGAGCAGCACGCCTTCGGTCACGTATTGAGAGTACCCGTTCGGATGAACGTCCTGCAGGTAGGCATAGAACGCTCCGTCCGGCGCGCTTGATGCCACCCACAAGTGGACGACAGGATGTCCGGTCACCTCGGTGTCGCGTTCGAGCGGTGGCGTTGTATAGGTCAAGCCCCTTGCGTCGTTCTTGCTCATGTCGGGATAGCCAGTCGGGCCGCCAGTAGCGCTGGCCCAGCGATTGACTGGGCCTGGTGTCGCCGTGTAGTCGGTCACGTACTCGTCGACGTTATTCGCATTCGGGGGCTCGGCGTCGAGAGCGCCGTCATTACGCGATCCCACAGTTCCGGTTGGTCCGGGCGAGAAAAAAAGCGCTACTCGTTTTTCATTTTCGAGCGGCCAGCACTTCGTCGAACTCCACTCCTCACCCTCCAGCGCGTCGATGGTCCAATAGTGCATGGCCGCCTCGTCCATGACACCGTTGTCGATACCCTTTAGCCAGTGGTCGTACCAGCGCAGGTGCTCGGCCGCGAGATCAAGTTGGTGCCTATCATCATGAAACCAGGGGCCGATGACCAGCTTCTGTGGATTACTGAGGTTCCGCCACCATAGCAAGGTGTCGCGCGGAAACATGTCGAACCAGCCGGCAAGGTGATAGATCGGCATGCCGGTACGCTCGATGGCGTCCAGGCTGTAGCTCTGACTTCGGCTCTGATGAATGTACTCGCCGCTATGCGCGTCGAAGCTGTCGCGGTATGGCGCGTTGTGAGAATGCGATACCAATTCAGGTTGGCGCGATGCTCCTGCAGAGCTTGTCCCAGAAGCCTCCCACCGTCCTCACCATCCACGGGTGCGACCGGTCCGTTGTACTCGCCCCTCCAGACCATCGGCACGGCGTGGTCGAGGTTGCCAACCATTGACTGCCAATCGAAGCGGCTCGTTTCTCGGAATACGCCGCCGCCATAGGCGTAGGCATAGTGATCAAAGCTCGCCATTTCCGGAAATATGGCCTTTAAGTGCGGTGGCGCCTTAGCCGCAGCGAAAAACTGTGTGATGCCAAGGTAGGAGGCGCCGAACATGGCAACGTTACCGTTGCACCAGGCTTGACCCGCAATCCATTCCGTCATGTCGTACGCGTCACGTGATTCGTCGGCCGAATACTGCCCTGAGTAGACGCCGAAGGACGCACCACCGCCGCGTACGTCGACCGTTACGGCGACATATCCGTGACGGATGACTCTGAACAGCCAGTCATCCCATTTTTCGAAGGTAGTCAGGACCTCACCATCCTCGGTCAAGGAGGCACGATGGTACCGAGTATGTGTCCATAGCGTCGGCAATGGTTCGTCGACGACAGCGCCATCCAGACTCGGGCGGAAGATGTCGACGGCGAGACGAACCCCATCGCGCATGGGCACGTAGCACGAGGTTCTCTGCCCGTCGTCGAAACGAACATCCGTATAGCCCCGGTACTGACCTAGCGACGAAATTCGCGCAGTCACCGAATCCTCCCTGTTTCCCTCAGACGCCGAACACTATGCAGCGCCGGGTTCGTGTTTTCGTTGATAGCAGTCTACGGAAGACGGTCAATCGAGTCTAACGGCGACACCGCGATGTCCGCTTATATGAGCCGCTTGCAGTCAAGTTAGAATTAGTCTGCGTCGAATGTTGGCCTCTTCCGTTGGTCACGCCTTAGCGTCCAGGGCGGGTCTTGCGATGCGTTACTCACACGAGACATGGACACCATCAGTGGACCCACTCAACACACACGAATCGTAGAAACGGAGAAACTACCATGCCCAGGCTAATCAAACCGCCTTGACAGAAAGCGACTCATATAAGCAGACATCGAGCGGCGGCTGGGCCGATGATAGTCTTGGCAGCGGTCAAGGTCGCGATCACCGGACCGCGGCGCGACGCTACTGGCCGCGGCGAAATTGCGAACATCATTCGCTTGTCACTGGTATCGGCCGTTGCAACCCTGGTGTCGCTGCTCTTCGTCCTTATCGGAGCGCAAATTTGCAACGGCCGAATTCTCTTCTGGCTTTACCCATCCGGCCCGGGCTCAGTTTGATCGGAATTGCGGCCGACACACCCTACTCGATCCGCGAGACGTGGATTGGGGGGCGCCGGTTGCGCCACGGCATGGTGTCCTCGAGGCCGGCGCCTAGGGCGATCAGAAGGTGCTCTTCGGCGGGGCGAGCAGCGATTTGTACACCGATGGGCAGGCCGTTGGAGTGCAGGGCCAGGGGCAGGGAGATCGCCGGCTGGCCTGTGACGTTGTAAAGCACCATGAACTGGGCCGGCCGCTGCTCGTGCCTGAGGAATTCGCGGGGCGGCAGGTCGACGTCCATGCCGTAGACGCCGTGTGGAGAGGCGACTTGAGCCAGGGTCGGTGTAATCCAGGCATCGTAATTGGCAAAAAACTCACCGGTCTGGTGGAGAACGGTATTGAACGTGGCCATGGCATTGAAAAAGTCGGTGTTCGACATCTGCTTGGCAAACTCATAGAACCGCAGGGTTCCGGCCTTGACCGTATGGGTATTAACCGGGCGTCCCATCTCCGCGCCATAGCTGTCCAGGCGGCCATGAAAGTCCTGGAACCATACGGTGAGGCAGGCGTCGTCGATGGCCTCGAGGTCAACGGGGGGGCATCCTCGGTGACATGGTGGCCCATGTCCTCAAGTGTTTTGGCTGTGGCCCGCACCGCCTCGGCGACCTCTGGATCGACCGGCGCATCCATCAGGGGCGCGGCCGAGAAGGCCAGCTTCAGAGGCCTGGCCGGGCCGTCCAAGTAGGAGGTGTAGGGGTTCGGCGCGCGGGCAATGACGAAAGGATCGCCGGGCTGGGGCACGGCCAGGTGGTCGAGCATGGTTGCCGTGTCGCGAATGGTCTTGGTCCGGACGAAGCTCATGGACATGCCGTGGCCCCATTCGTCGTAATTGGGGCCTGATGATACCCGGGCACGGGACGGCTTGAGCCCGACGCTGCCGCACCACGCGGCGGGACCGCGGATCGAGCCGCCGATATCCGAGCCGTGGGCCATGGGCACGATACCGGCGGAGACCGCCGCCGCGCTGCCGCCGCTCGAACCGTTGGACGAGTAACCCTGTTTCCATGGTGTCGACGTATTGCCGTAGAGGGTGTTCTCGCTGGTTCCCGACATGGAGAATTCAGGCGTGTTGGTCCGCCCAACGATGCTGACCCCGCTGCGCCGCACCAGCCCGGCGTAATGACTGTCCTCTGCCGCGATCATGCCTTCGCAGAGGCGGCTGCAGAATTCGCATTTGAGGCCACCAAAATGGGCGCCGACATCCTTGATCAGATAGGGCACCCCGGCAAACGGCGCATCAGACGGGGTGTCGGATGGGGCCGGCACCGGGTCGTCATAGGTTTCGATCACAGCGTTGATGTCATCGTTGACTGCATCGATCGCGCGTAAGGCGCAATCACGCACCTCCGGGGCCGAGACCTCGTCACTATTTATAAGATCGGCGAGCCCCATGGCATCGTAGGTGGCATACTCGGAAAGCTTCATGACTGATTGCTCCTGTTACTCTGGAGTCGGCCCCGGACCGCCCGGGCACCGTCGGGATCGCCGAGGCCTTCGAGGGCACGGGCTTAGACGCGGGATCGTCAGGCAGTTCGCTCTGACCAGCCATTTGATATGACGCGCGGGAGACACTCGCTAGCGCGGCGCAGTAGGTGTCGAGGATGAAACGGATTGCAGAGCGTTTCGAATATCGCCGGGATCGATGTCGATGGCTTCGTAGGCATTGATCAGTGGGTAAAGAACCCCGAGATTGCATTCAAGGAAACCGTGGGGCGGAATCAGAGGAAAGCTTGATTTACGACGAAGTCTTCGCCAGTATGATTTTGTATCCGGTCTGGTAATGGCTTGATTTACCAGATTTTCACCGGCGGCAAAACTGGCGGGATATGCGGAGCCAAACATCTTGGCAACTGCATGCGACATCGCGTCCACGTTCTCCGGTGGTGTTGAAATCAATATTTTTCTGAAGAGAGAGACAGATATGTTGAAAAAATTTGTGCTCAGAATGGCAACGGCCCTGGCTGCCGTTTCCATGATTGTCGGAGCCGGGTTGACACCCGTCCAGGCGGCGACCAAGACGGTTACGTTGATCGACTCGTTCGACATCATCGACTGGGATCCAGCGGTGATCTATTCGGCCGAGGTCCGGACGATGTTGAACGTCTATGAGACCTTGACCCACTACAATGCCGAGACCGGCGAGGCCGAGCCTTTGCTCGCCACCGACTGGAGTGTCAGCGACGACGGACTGACCTGGACCTTCAACCTGCGCACGGGCGTTTCCTTCCATGACGGCTCGGCGTTCAACGCCGCTGCCGCGAAGGCGTCGCTCGACCGCACCATCGAGATCAATGGCGGCGCCGCCTATATCTGGTCGTCGGTTGAAACCATCAGCGCACCGGCCGAGCACACCCTGGTCATTACCACCAAATATCCCATGCCCCTAGATCTCGTCGGCACCTCGCAGTACGGCGCCTACATGCTGTCGCCGGAGGCCGCCGCCAAGGGCAAGGACTGGCTCTACGAGGGCAATGCCTCGGGCACCGGCCCGTACTATGTGCGCCAATGGGACAAGGGCCAGCAACTGGTCATGGAGAAGTTCGACGACTACTGGGGCGGCTGGTCCGACGATCAGTTTGATCGCATCATCGTCCGCTTTGTCGCCGAGATCTCGACCCAGGTACAGATGTTACGCACTGGTGAGGCCGATCTCATGCTGTCCACCGCGCCCGCCGATACCTTGATCAAACTCAAGGAGGAACCCGGCATGACGGTCAGTGTGTTCAATAGCTGGCTCAACATTCCGTTGATGATCAACACCCAGATGTACCCCACGGACAATAAGAAGTTCCGCCAGGCGTTGACTCACCTGATGGATTACGAAGCGATTGCCCGGGATATCTACGGCGGTTACGGCACCGTTCCGAAATCCTGCGTTCCGCAGTCCATGTGGGGTTCCGGCAACTACGATATGCCGACCCTCGATTTTGCCAAGGCTAAGCAGTTGCTTGAGGAATCAGGCGTGCCCAAGTCGGATTGGAAGGTCAAGTACATGGCCTATACCGGCCGCCAGGAAATTGGCCAGATTGCCGAGCTGTTCCAGGCGCTTGCTGCCCAGGTCGGCGTCGAGGTCGAGATTCAGCAGGGCGAATGGGGCGTGCTTTGGGACAAGCAGAAGCACCTTGAGACGGCGGGCAACATGTTCGGCGTCATGTGGTGGGCCGATTGGCCGACCCCGTCGGGCTGGCTCGAGCCCATGTGGCATACGGAAGATCCCATTCTGTTCAACTTCGGGCACTATTCGAATCCCGAGTTCGACAAGCTGCTTGATGACGCCATCGAGCTTCAGGGTGCCGACCGCGCCACATCCATCGCCAAGTTCGAACAGGCCCAGGGCATCGTTATCAGAGATGCGGTGGCCATGTGTCTGGTCGATCTCAAGAAGACCCTGCTGCACCGTTCCGATCTCACCGGCGTGTATTACAACTCTGCCTACGAGACCGTGTCTGTCTACAACCTTCGCCGCTCTCAGTAAACGGTCGACGAAATATCTGAAAAGCGGCCGAGCACGTGTATCGGTACGTTGCTCAACGCTTGATACTGTTGGTGGCCACGCTTATCGGCGTGGTCACCATCACTTTTATTTTGAGTCGCATTCTTCCCGGGTCACCCATTGAGTTGATGATCGGCGGTCACCCGACCCAGGAACAGATCGACATATTGACGCACGAATATGGCCTCGATCTGCCCCTGCACGAACAATACATCCGTTTCATCGGCGAAACCCTGCGCGGTGAATTCGGTATCAGTCTCCACACCAAGCAGCCGGTCATTCAGGATATCGCCGAACGCTCGGTGGCGACCTTCGAGCTGACCACCCTGGCGGTCATCCTGATTATTTGTCTTGGCGTACCTATCGGCGTGATTTCGGCGGTACACAGCAATACGCCGGTCGATCACGCGGCGCGCACCCTTTCCATCGCCGGCGTCGCGCTGCCTGTCTTCATGGCCGGCATCCTGCTGCAAATGTTGTTCTACGGGTCGCTCGGCTGGCTTCCCCTGCAAGGGCGGATGTCGGCCATGACCATGTTGGATTATCCGTTCGACAAGGTCACCGGTCTGTTTCTCATCGATACGGTCCTTGCCGGGTCCTGGGTCGCCTTCAAGGACGCCGCAGCCCACATTGTGCTGCCACTGTTGACGTTGACCCTGGCGACGCTGCCGCTGGTCACCCGCATCACGCGGAACATGATGATGGAGGTATTGAGCGAAGAGTATATCCGCACTGCCCTGGCCTACGGTATTCCGAGACGCGACGTCTACTATCGTTACGCCCTCAAGGCGACGTTGATCCCGCTCATTACCGTGGTCGGACTGACCTATGGGTTCCTGCTTGGCGGTAGCGTTGTCGTTGAGTTCGTTTTCGACTGGCCCGGACTGGGCGGTTATGTGGTGCGTTCGATCACCCGCAGCGATTTCCCCGCCTCGATTGGTGTGACCATTACACTGGCGACCATCTATCTGACCATCAATCTGATCGTTGATTTAATGTACTACGTGGTCGATCCGCGACTGAGGTCGGCATGACGAGCCTGAACAACGAGGTCAGAACCGAGGCCTTCGAGCCCAGCCTGGGACTCAAGCTGCACCATTTCGCGTCCAACCATGTGCTCCTGGTGATCGGCGCGGCGATGTTCAGCGTGATTGTCATCGGCGCTCTGTTGGCACCCTGGATCGCGACCCACGACCCCCTCGCCATCGTCTTCGCGGACAAGCTCGTACCGCCTAGTCTCGATCACCTGATGGGCACTGACAGCCTGGGGCGTGACATTTATTCGCGGGTCGTCTTTGGCGCGCGTACATCGCTCATGGTCGGGGTCATCGTGACCGGTCTGGCCATCCTCATTGGCGCGCCGATCGGCTTGCTGTCGGGCTACTTCGGCGGCCGCATTGACACGGCGCTGATGCGCATTTCCGATGTCTTTCTGGCGTTCCCGCCGTTGTTGCTGCCCATCGCCATTACCGCCGCTATCGGCGGTGGCCTGACCAACGCCATGATCGCCCTGGCCATATCATGGTTTCCCTGGTACGCGCGTATCATGCGCGGTTCGGTGATGCGGGTGAAGAATGAGCTCTACATAAGTGCCGCAAAGGCCATGGGTGTGAGCCATACCCGCATCATGGTTCGCCACGCCTTACCCAACGCCCTGACTCCGGTGGTGGTTCAGGGCTCGATGGACTTCGGCTACACAATTCTCGCCGCCGCTTCGCTCAGCTTCATCGGTATTGGCGCCCAGCCGCCGGAAATGGAGTGGGGTTTAATGGCGGCGGCCTCGCGTTCCAAGTTCATGGATTTCTGGTGGACCGTCACCTTTCCCGGCCTGGCAATTTTCGCCACTGTCCTGGCGGTCAATCTGGTAGGCGATGGGGTCCGCGACATCCTTGATCCCAAGCACGAGGAATTCAAGTGAGCCAGCCGCTGTTGTCCATATCCGGGCTCAGCGTCGACTTTCCCGAACTGGGGCGGACGGTGAAGGCGGTGCGCGGCTGCAATCTCGAGGTTGGCGCCGGCGAGATCATGGGGTTGGTCGGCGAGTCCGGCAGCGGCAAGACGGTGACCGCCATGTCCTGTCTCGGCCTGGTGCCGCCGCCGGGTCGGGTGTGCGGCGAAATCGTCCTCGACGGTTTTCAGGTTGTCGGCCGCAAGGACGCCGAACTTACCCACGTTCGCGGCGGGCTCGCGGCGATGATCTTTCAGAACCCGGGCAAGGCGCTCAACCCGTTCTTCACGGTCGGCTACCAGATCGCCGACGTGCTGAAAGTCCACCGTGGAATCGGTGACGGCGAGGCGCGTGAGCGGGTCCTCGAAGCGTTCGGCACGGTGCATCTGCCCGACCCCGGCATTGTCTTCAAAAAATATCCCCATCAGCTTTCCGGCGGCCAGTTGCAGCGCGCCATGATCGCCATGGCGCTGACCTGCGAGCCCAAGCTGCTGATCGCCGACGAGCCGACCACGGCGCTCGACGTCACCATCCAGGCCCAAGTGGTGGTGCTGCTGCGCGAACTGGCGGCTACCCGCGGGCTGTCGATCTTGTTCATCACCCATGACCTTGGCGTGGTCGCGGCGCTGTGCGACCGGGTGGCGGTGATGTACGGCGGCACGGTGGTTGAGCTGGGCACGGTAACCGAGGTTCTCGGTCAACCCCTGCACCCTTACACCACCAAGCTTCTCGCCAGTGTGCCCAAGCTCGGCCTGGGCAAGGCCGAGCTCACGGCCATTCCCGGTCAGGTGCCCGACATGGGCGCGCTGCCGCCGGGCTGCGCCTTCAATCCGCGTTGCGACCGGGCCACCGAGCAATGCCGGCAACAGGACCCGGTGATCCGCGATTTCGGCGGCCAACGGATGGCGGCCTGCTTCCATGTGGAGAGCGAGCCGGTCTCCGCCGGTCAAACGGTGGCCTGATGAGCGCTCTGCTTTCGGTCGCGAACCTGGCCAAGAACTATCAGACCCGTCATGGCGTAATCCGCGCCGTCGAGGACGTGAGTTTCGACGTGTCGCTTGGCGAGATTGTAGCGCTGGTCGGCGAGTCCGGCTGCGGCAAGAGCACCGTGGCCCTGACCCTGCTGCGGTTGATCGATCACGACGGTGGGCGGGTCGAATTCGAGGGCATGGATCTCGACACGATCAGCAGCGAACAGCAGCAAAGGCTTCGCCAGGACCTCAGTATCGTTTTCCAGAACCCCTACTCGTCGCTCAATCCGAGAATGCGCATTCGCGATATCGTTGGCGAACCGCTGCGTACCGCCTATGGTCTGCGCGGCCGCGAACTCAATGACCGGGTCAAGCAGCATCTCGGCGATGTCGGCCTCGGGGCTGAGCACATGAAGCGGTTCCCTCACGAGTTTTCCGGTGGCCAGCGTCAGCGCATTGCCATCGCCCGGGCCCTCGCCCTAGAGCCCAAGCTGTTGATCCTCGACGAGCCGACAGCGGCGCTCGACGTCTCGGTCCAGGCCCAGGTACTCAATCTGCTGCGTGATCTCCAGCGCCGGCGCGGCCTCAGCTATCTGGTCATCTCGCACAACCTGGCTACGGTCGAAAGCATCGCCGACCGGGTTCTGGTGATGTATTTCGGAAAACTGGTCGAGACCGGACCGGTAAGCGAGGTCTTTGCCCGCCCCCTACATCCCTATACGCGGGCGCTGCTCGATTCCGTTCCATCGATCGATCCACGTCACCGCGACCGCCTGAAGCCCCTCGAAGGTGAGATCCCGAGCCCGCTCAACCCTCCACCCGGCTGCTCATTCGCGCCGCGCTGTACCCATGCGAACGTCCGTTGTGGTGAAATTGCGCCATCTTTGGAGCATCATTCGGAAGGCCGTCAGGTCGGCTGTTACCACCCCCTCGATCAGAGTGGGGCCTGACGCCAACGAGCAGCCTAGTTAGCCGGGGTGTGAGCCTTCACATCGTCGGTCGATTGTTAGGGCATACGCAACCACAGACTACGGCGCGGTACGCTCACGTTGCGGACGAAGCTCTATGCGATGCTACGGAACGGTTGTCAGAAATTTCCACGACGCCGTTCTCGGCGATGGCCGCTCGGCCTGTCACCTGATTGAAGAGGCTCTCCAGTTGAGACTTCGGCCCGGCGATTCTGTCAGCCGCACGCGCCGCCGCTTTGCCTTTCTGAGAGATGGCACCCCTGGCCGCAGCTGGTTGACGTGGCAACGATCGGCTGGCCGGCCCACGCTGATGGATGAAGCGCCTCGACCAAGCGGCGCGCCCGGCTGGGGGTGGGCGGCGAAGCCGTTCATTAAGCAGGCGCTGATTGACTAAGACAGACAGGGCCGGCGAGTCAGGATAGCGGTTTTCGCCGTGTGGAATCGAATGCATTGCGAGTTTGGGAGCGGATTGTTAGGGTAAGTCCAACCGAGAAACAATCCACGCCCGCGATTGGGTATGAACCAAACCCTGGGAGGTCAATTCCGTGCATTTTCTGAAGCAACCCAACCCCAAGAAGCTTGCCGGCAAGCTCCGCGAACGCAAGATTAGCCGGCGCGAGTTCAACGCCGCCGCCGCCGCCGCGGGCGTGGCGTTCATGACCATGCCGTTCGGTGGCGCCCGCGGCACGGAAGGCCAGATGATCAACTACTTCACCTGGAGCGGCTACGAGGTGCCCGAACTGCACCAGCCCTTCATCGACAAGTACGGCAGTTCGCCGGATACTTCGATCTTCGCCTCGGCCGAGGACGCCCTGCAGAAGATCAGGGCCGGCTATGCGCCGGACCTCGCGCATCCCTGCATCGATAACGTGCGGAAGTGGTTCGAGGCGGGCATCCTGGCGCCGATCGACGTATCGCGCCTGCAGCACTGGCCGGACGTGTTTACCTCGCTGCAAACCATGGAAGGCTCCACCATCGACGGCAACGTCTATATGGCGATCACCGATTTCGGGCTCTCCTCGATCATCTATCGCACCGACATCTATCAGGGCGAAGAGACCTGGATGATGCTGTTCGACGAGGAGTACAGGGGCCGCATCTGTGCTCGCGGGACCTATGTCAACCTGACGATCGCGCTGAAGATTCTGGGCGAGGACATGTTCGCGCCGAGCGACGCGGCCCTGGAGACGGCGGCGGAGATGACACGCAATCAACGTTCTTTGGTCCGCTACTATTGGGAAAGCCAGACCGACATGGAGCAGTCTATCGCGTCCGGCGAGTGCGTCATGGCCTATGCCTGGAACGAGGCGCTGGTGAACCTGCGCGAACAGGGCATTCCGGTCGCCTACGCCAACCCGAAAGAAGGCGCCTTCGGCTGGGCTTGCGGGCCCGTGCGCCTCAGCACGGGTTTGGGCGACGAGCAGATGCAGTACGACTTTATCGACGCCTGGCTGGCCCCCGAGACGGGCAAGTTCCTAATCGAGGCCTACGGTTATGGCCACGGTAACCAGAAGTCGTTCGATCTGGTCGCGCCGGAAACCCTGGAAGCCCTGGGCTACACCGACCCGATCTCGCTGATGGCGAACACCACGTTCTTCCTGACCGCCGACGCCGCGAGCGACGAAAAGATGCTGCGGCTGTGGGAGGAAATTCAGGCCGGCATGTAAGCCGAACCGATCGATTTCTATCATGAAACAGGGCGCGGTCCCGCGGGATCGCGCCCTTCCTTTTGCTTGCGTTGCAGGGTGATTAACGCTTCGCTAGGCATTGTCAGAGGAAAATCTCTTGAGCTGCCGGGGTGCTGATCCTAGCGTCGGTGGATGAAGAACCCGTTCCGATATTTCAAAACGTCACCCGTTCGCTTTAGTCTGACACTACCCATTATCTAGAGATAGGCACGAAAGTCGAAACCGCTGTACGAAATAGGTGACATCGTGCCCCGGCAACCAAAATTAACCCCTCTAACTCAATGAGTTAGCGGGGTTTTCGTTGCCTAAAATGCTGGAAAAGCGTGTGCCGAGGCTGTATTGTTTAAGCCCTTGTAATATCGTCTAAATCTGTCTCGTCCCGTCTAGTGCTGCATTGTCCATGTCACATGAAAGGCACATGGTCAGTGCTTGATGTTCTGGGAATGTTTAGTATCTGGTGAATGCAAAAAAGGGCACACGGCTTGCCGTCCTGGTCCTCGCATTCTCAGTGGTGAGCAACCACTCCCGTCTTAGGCCAATCGGGTCGTGTCTGTACGTCGTGGGAGCCGCACTCCCGGCAAACCGTCCGGCGGGCGACGTGCGGCACGGGATAGCTTGGCCCCAGTTTCTTAGTCAGCGCACCAATTGGCAGGACGGCGTGATGGAAGCAGCCATTGCACCAGGCCCAAACGTCTAGGCCCTTTGAGGCGAGTTCAGCGAGCGTGACTGGGCGGGACATGTGGGCATCGTAGCGCGTGGCCTGCGGAGAGGAAAAGC
>CAZYDR010000102.1:12787-13108 GCA_964645285.1 uncultured Alphaproteobacteria bacterium | reverse complement strand
CGGCTCGATCAGGCGGGAATGCCTCGACCACCTGATCGTCATCGACGAGCGGCACATACGGCGCATTCTCGCATCGTACTTCGATTACTACCACCGCTCTCGCGCTCACTTGTCGCTGGGTAAGGACAGCCCTGTCCCCCGGCCGATCGAGAACGCCAAAGCAGGCAAGATTATTGCCCTTCCACAGGTTGGCGGACTCCACCATCGTTACGAGCGACTGGTCGCCTGAACGCCGACCCGGTCACTTTCCTGGCTCCGGATATTGTCGAGGCGATTATCGAAGGCCGTCAACCGGTGGAATTGACCGCGGCCCGCCTGAAG
>CAZYDR010000102.1:0-12777 GCA_964645285.1 uncultured Alphaproteobacteria bacterium | reverse complement strand
CAGCGTCGTATCCTTGGGTTCGCGCGATAGTCCGATGCGGTTGATCCCTAAACTGTGGTCAAAAAAAACAGGCCCGGGAGACGGTGGGCATAGTGGCAGAAAAATGCAGGAAATCTCGCGTCTCTGCGCCATGAATCACAGCCTAATAGCCGCGTAACCTACGACAAATACGACGTTATTACACGCCTGCGCCGTGGTTGCCAATATCGCGGAACGGGAGTGGTGGTGGACGCAGTATTGAGCGAACCGGTCTCCGGCGAAATTCCCTGATAACCCCCGAGTTACAGGGAAATAGCGCGGAGGTCAGACTGCCGCCATTCGAGACGAAAGCCGATTGACGTGACGGCCCCCGGAACAGACGATCTGCTGACCGAGCGAGAACCCGTGCCAGACGGGGTTTTCAGGAACGACAGCCGCCGCCGGAACCCACGGCGTGGATGTCGACCGACGGCGTGGCCAGATGATACTCCTCGATACCCAGCGCATCGGTTATGGGTGTACCGTTCGAACGCCAAACTTGCTATACTACCGACGACCGCAAGCGGTCGTCCGGGGGATCTCGACTTATATTCACGGCACGGCAAAGAGGGAAATCATGTCGTTCGGAACAAAGCAGCCCACGCAGGTCGAAGAACAGACGCAACAACATAGGGTCGCCCCGCGCGAGCGCCGGCTCAAGGCGGCAAAGCTGGTCTTCCACGACAACCAGTCGGTCGTCGACTGCGTGCTGCGCGATATATCGGCCACCGGCGCGCGAGTCCGGCTGAACGGCGTGTACGATGGCCCCGATGAGGTCATCCTGAAGGTTTCCGACGGCGTCACGTATCCGGCCGACGTGGTGTGGAATCGGAACAACGAGTTAGGGCTCCATTTCCATGGCGAGGCCAAGCTGGACACGATGGGAAAGCTGACCTCCGTGCAGAGCGTCCTAGACCAGGTCAAGGTCCTGCCGGTGGATGGGTTCCTACGCTCCCTTGTCACTTACCACGACTTCGCCGACGACGGCGTGAAGTCTGCCAGAGAGCAACTCACCGCTGCTTACGAGAGCATGATCGAGGCCCTGCGCAGGGTGCTCCACGACGAGGAGAAGAAGCGCCGGGAGTAGGAACGACCGTATCGGCATTGTCATGTATGGACGCCCGCGGTGATGCAAGGGAAAACTGATCTGAAACGGTGGTAGGGCATTGTCAGACAAAACTCGCTTGAGCCGGTGAGACGCGTTTCGTAGCGTCTGTGGATGAGAAATCCGTTCCGATATTTCAAGACGTCACCAGAGGTTATCCGCCTTGCGGTGATGATGTATATTAGTTTTCCCCTATCGCTGCGACAAGTCGAGGATCTGCTCCATGAGCGCGGCATCGACATCTGCCACGAGACGGTTCGCGTGTGGTGGAACCGGTTCGGGCCGATGTTTGCAGCGGAAATCAGAAAGAAGCGGTCAACATCAATGCGCGCCGATATCCACTGGCGCTGGCATTTGGACGAGGTATTCGTCCGGATCAATGGTGAAATCCACTACCTCTGGCGGGCGGTCGACCACGAGGGTGAAGTCCTAGAATCCCTCGTCACAAAGAAGCGAGATCGCAAGGCTGCACTCAAGTTTCTGAGGCGGACGATGAAGCGCTATGGCCGACCGAGAGCTATCGTCACTGACCGCCTTCGCTCATACGGTGCGGCAATGAAAGTGATCGGTAACGCTGCCGTTTACTAGTGCGGCCGCTGGCTCAACAACCGGGCCGAAAACTCGCATCAGCCGTTCCGACGACGAGAGCGGGCGATGGCGAAGTTTAGGGACGTTAAAACCCTGCAGAAATTCGCCGCCATCCACGCCTCTATCCATAATCATTTCAATCAGGACCGCCACCTCAACCGCCGCGACATCTTCAAGCCAAACCGCTCCGCCGCCCTGGCCGAGTGGCGGCAACTCGCGGCCTGAGGGCTGTAACATCACGGCCTTCCCATTCCCGTTTGCTTTACTCTGACACTACCCACCGAGCCCCAGGAGCCGTCAGCCTGGTAGACCGGGTGCTGATAGCGATGCCAGCAGCGGCCAAAGCGGTGAGCAATCTCCTAGCCGACAACCACGGCCGCCAGCATGGCGTCGCCGCCAAGTCGCAGCTTCTCGCTCAGGGCCAGCGCTGTTGGAAAAACCTGCGCGCCTGGATGTCCCAGTGTATGGGCGCCGCCGTCATCGCAATCCAGAGCATTGGCCGCGCAGGCGTTGGCAAAGGCCGCGCCGGCAGCCCCCGCGCGCGTGCCGTGTAACAGGACTGTCGCGTCGTCTCCCGGCCACGCGACCGGCGCGTAGGCAGCGGCGATGCCACTGACTGGCGTCGCAACCCCGGCCACAATAGCGGCGATGATATCGACCAGACACATCTTGGCCTTGTGCCGAACCACATCGGGCAGACCGTCCCATCGCGTGTCCGCAATGAACTGAGCCGCCAGCTCGTTTCCGTCCATAACAGTCACTCATAATCTATGTTGGAATTACGCGATATTGAAAATTGGTTCGACAGCCCGCAGTTCTTCGATGTCGATGTGACAGTTGATGCGATGTTCTCCCGATATCTCGCGCCACGGCGGAGCCTCGCGTTCGCATATGGGGCCAATCTTGCGGGGACAGCGGGTATGGAACCGGCAGCCCGAGGGTGGATCCAATGCGCTCGGGACGGCGCCCGACAACCGAATGTTGCTCCTTTCCACCGCTGGGTCGAGGATGGGCACGGCGGACAGCAAGGCCTCCGTATAGGGGTGATAGGGCGGCGCGAACAGGGCGTCGGTTGGACCGGTCTCGCAGAATTGTCCCAAATACATCACCGCGACGTTGTCACACAATTGGTAGATAACGCTCAGGTCGTGGGAAATAAGCAAAATGGCGGTCTCGAATAACTGCTGGAACTCCAGCAGCAGGTTCATGACAGCCGCCTGGACCGATACGTCCAGCGACGACAGCGGCTCATCACAAAGAACCAGCTTCGGCCGGCCGGCAAAGGCCCTGGCAAGGGCCACGCGTTGCTTCTCACCGCCGCTCAGTTGACGGGGCAAGCGGTCATAATATGCTTCCCCCAACCGCACGGCATCCAGGAGGCGCACGACCTCTTTCCTGATTTCAGCGGGAGGGACGGTTTTGAACAATTGTAGGGGCCGTGAGATCGCTTCGCCCACTGACCGTTTCGGGTTAAGTGTCGAATCCGGGTTCTGGAAAATCATCTGCAGGTCTTCAAGCAGCTCGACAGGGCGCTGTTCGACGACCCGTGCGACATCAATTCCGATAAAGTCCATTTTTCCGGAATTGGGCGACTCCAGCCCGACGATGCACTTGGCCAATGTAGACTTGCCGCAGCCGGACTCACCGACGATGCCGACCGTGGAGTTTTTCCGTGCCGTGAGGGAGACATCGTCGACTGCTTTCACAAAGCCCTTTTTGTGCCGTCCCCCCAAGCCTCCCAGTCCCGCTTCCCGCGCTCTGTAGAAGGTCCGTAATCCTTCGATCTCCAGAACCAGATCTTCTCCTCTTGGGGAGGATCCGGCGTCGGCTTGTGGGGTTTTCACCTCGACGGGGCTTGGATCGTCGGCAAAGAAACAGCGCACAAAATTACCATCAGCGGTTTCCACGATGTCAGGGTGCTCCTCATGGCAACGCTCGCGGGCGCGATCACAACGGGCCGCAAAGATGCATCCGCTCGGCGTTTCGTGGAGCGCGGGTACTCTTCCCTCGATCGGCTGCAGGGCTTCCGGCTGCCTGGTGGCGCTGATCTTCGGCACGCAGTCCAGGAGCGCGGCCGTATACGGGTGCCGGGGATCGCGAAAAATATCCTCAACGGAACCTTGCTCGACCAGTTCGCCGGCGTACATCACGGCCACGCGGTCGGCAATCCTGCTAATGACGCCGAGGTTATGACTGATAAAGAGGATGGTTACGCCAAACTCACGCTTCAGCTCTTCAATGAGGTCCAGTATCCCCGCCTCGACCGTGACATCGAGACCGGTGGTCGGCTCATCCATGATCAGCAGGGCAGGGTTTGTCAGCAGCGCCATGGCGATCAGAACACGCTGTTGTTGCCCGCCCGACAACTGGTGGCGATAGCGCTCCATAATCTCGGATGTGTCCGGCATATGGACACGTTCCAACATGTGGATACAGTCAGCCCTGGCTTCATCGCCGCTCGACACCCCGTGTTCCTCCAGCACCTCGATGAGCTGCGGGCCGATGCGAAGCGAAGGGTTTAGCGCCGCCATGGGATCCTGGTAAACCATGGCGATCTCGTTGCCGCGGATACGGTTCAATTCTCGGCCGCTCTTTTTCACGATATTGTCGCCATGAAACAGGATATGGCCATCCGTTATCTCGGCGTTTTTGCTCACATGATTCATAATCGAAAAAGCAAGCGTGCTCTTGCCGCAACCGGACTCCCCGACCAGCCCCAGCACGTCGCCGGGCCAGATATCAAAAGACACATCCTTGACGGCTTTTTCGGCGCCGCGCCGCGTCGAATACGTGATTGCCAGGTTCTCTAATTTTAGAACGGGCGTTTGAACCGATTGTTGCATGAGACGAACTTTCTATCCTCTCCCTGCCTTGATTGGATCGGCACACTAGCGCTGTTGGCCAATTTCTCTGAGCCCATCGGCAAGCAGATTGAGCCCGATAACGACCGAACTCAGCGCCATCGCCGGCGCCAAAACCACCCAGGGCATCATAAATATCCACTTTCGTCCCTCGTTGATCATTCCGCCCCAGTCTGGCGTCGGCGGTGGAATGCCCAAACCGAGGAAGCCCAGAGAGCCGATCGCCATGATGGCGTAGCCGACCCGAATGCAGCTATCGACGATGATCGGCCCGCGCACGTTGGGAAGGATTTCCCACAGCAGGATATAACTTCGCCGCTCGCCGCGTAGCCGGGCAGCGTTGACGTAATCCTTGGTGCGTTCGTCGAGCACGAGGCTACGCACGATACGCGTGATAGGCGGAATGGACCCCAGCGCGATAGCGATAACGACGTTGAGCACCGAGGCGCCGACGCTGGTGATAATCAGGATGTAGATCAGCAGCGTCGGGAATGACAGGAGGATGTCAATGAAGCGCATGATAAGAGCGTCAATCCGGCCGCCGACATAGCCCGAAATGAGTCCCAACGGGGCGGCGATCAGGATGCCCAAAAGGACGGATAGCGGCGCCAACAAGATAACCACCTGCGTACCCCAGAACAGGCGGCTCATCACATCTCGCCCCACGTGGTCCGTTCCTAGCCAGTGCGTAAACGAGGGTGACTCGAGCCTGGTGCCGTCCAATCCGGTCGGCGAGTAAGGCGATATGAGTGGCGCGGCGACGGCGACAAAGAACCAGGTAAAGACGATGAGCGCGCCAATCATCGCGCTTTTGGATTGGCTGAGTTCAGATATCTTTTTAAATATCCACGCCATTGGTGCGGGTAACCTTCGGAACCCGCCTGCCTTATCCCGCTGGCCGAGAGTCGGCGATGTTGGGGATGTCCCGGGGCGTAATGAATTCGAACCGTCGCTCATGGCCAGGGTTCCAGTCCTATTACCGATCACTCAAACCGAATGCGTGGGTTCATAAGGTATATGCCGATGTCGCCGATAACCTGGGATGACACCGCCACGAAGGTGAGGACGAGCGTACCGCCCTCAAGCAGCACGATATCGCCTTTCATGGCAGCATCAAGCAACAGACGCCCCAACCCCGGGTAATTGAACAGCACCTCGACCACGACGACGCCGCCGATAAGCCAATTGACGTGCAGCATGATGGCTGTGAAGGGCGCAATCAACGCGTTGCGCAAGGCGTGCCGCCAGATGACTTTCCATTTCGAAAGGCCTTTGAGCTCGGCCGTCCGAATGTAGTCACTTTCCATCACCTCGGCCATGCTGACGCGGGTGAAACGGATCAAGTAGCCGATCTCGTCGAACGACAAGGCCAAAATCGGCAGAACAAGCTTCAAGGCGGAATCAAATAAACTCGCCTCGGGGTTCGGTATGCTCGCGCCGGGAAGCCAGCGCAACCATATGGCGAAAACTATAATTACAAATATCCCACTGGCGAACGTCGGTACCGACACCAGCAGGCTGCCGCTCAGTGAGATGATACGATCCAGAAGTCGACCTTCAGACATTCCGGCAATACAGCCCAAGGCCAGGCCGATCGGAATCATAAAGGCGAAACCCAGGGTCGCGAGGGTCAATGAACGCCCCAGGCGAACGGCGACGAGATCACTCACGGGACGGCGAAAGTGGATCGATTCCCCTAAATCCCCCTGCAGCGCATTGGTTATCCAGACGAAATAACGCACCACCACGGGGCGGTCGAGGCCCATTTTTTCCCGCAGTTCATCGACCTTTACCTGTGACGCATAACGCCCCAGGGCATTTCTCGCGGGGTCAATAGGAACCACCTCGGCGATAGAAAAGACCAGCATGGAAATGACCAGCATGGTCAATACCATCGAGCCTAAGCGATTCAACAGAAACCCAAGCATGTCTACGTCTCTTTGGGTGTGGCATTACCTCAGGCGGAAAAAATCCTGTGGCTTCCAGCATATCGCCGGAAGCCACAGAACATACGTACCACCCGGGTTATACCGTCCAGGTTGGTTTGTGGTAAGTACCGACTAATCAGTCAACCACATCTCATGCCAGAGATTGCCACCCCTGGCCCAGGTGTCGGGTAGATGCACGTTGGTCCGGTTGGCACTGTACGAGGCAGCCCAGAAGGGGATGAGGTATCCAGAATCCTCCTGCATGATGTCCTGGATCTGGCAGAACAGGGCACGTTTTTTCTCAACATCGGCGGTGCCGTCGGCCTCGTCCAAAAGCGCGTCGAGTTCCTCGTTGCAATAGTAGGATTCAGTCCAGCCGGCGCCACAGCGAAGTGCCAGATTTATGTTCTTCGTTGCCGGAACCCGCCCGTTCCAGCCACTGATGGAAAGCGGCCACTGCTGCCACTTGTCCCAGAAGGCTGAACTGGGAAGCATGTTGAGGCTGATGTTGATGCCGGCCTCGGCCGCCATCTCCTTGTACACCTGGGCGTAGGCCGGGCGATGGGAATCATCAGACAGGGCGAGCTCGAGATCGATACCGTCGGGGTAACCAGCATCGGCCAGCAGTGCCTTGGCCTTTTCGATATCTTGCGGAAGTCCGCCGGCGTCGGCCTCGGCGCAATAGGCCGCGTCCGTGGACGGGATCCAGTGATCATAGCCCACCGGGCCCAAGGGCATGACGAGCTGCTGGATCTTCGCCCGGTCCTGCACCAGCCGCAGGGCATTGCGTACCCGCGGGTCATCGAAGGGCGGCATATCGACACGCATTACGATGGGCGTAACCCAGCCCGTGAGGCGGGGTTCGATATTGATTTCGTTGGGATACTTCTGGAGCTCTTCGATAATCCCGGCCCTCGGAGCCAATATTTCCGCCTCGCCGGCGATGAGGGCCGCCAGTCGCGTGGCGTCATCCCAGCCGGCGGTAACGACAACCTTATCCAGGTAGGGCAGCGATTGGCCGTCGGCCCCCTTACGCCAATAGTTCGGGTTGCGCACCAGGACAAACCGCTCGTCTGGTACAAATTCCGACATCAGGAATGGCCCGGTACCAATGGCGTCAGCCGGATCACCGCTGTAGAAATCGGTCCAGCCGCCCTCAGGCGCGATCATGCTCGGATAGTCATAAAATGCCAGAAGGACGTCAGCATTCGGGCGATTGAGGCTGAGTTTGATGGTCAGGTCATCGATCTTGATAATCCCTTCGGGCGACAGGAAATCGAGCGCCGCGCCCAGGGACGATCCAACGTCCGGGTCCATCCAGTGATTGAGGTTCCAAATCACATCATCGGCGCCGAAGGCCTTGCCGTTGTTGAATGTCACGCCTTCCTGAAGGTGGAGGATCCACTCGGTGGTATCTGCGTTGACCTCCCATGATTTGATCAACTGCGGTTGGGGCGCGCCGTTCTCGCCGACCCAAACCAAGGATTCGGCGATCGACAACCCGACCATGCCGGTGCCGATGCCATCAGTCGCGGGGTCTTCGGTGTACGGGATCCAGTTGTATTCAGTGCGTAGCGTGCCACCACGAACGGGATCGTCGGCTGCTGCCGCAGGCGTTGCCGCGCCAACCAGGGAGGCGCCAAAGATACTCAGGCTCACGCCCAATACGGCAGCGTGACGAACCAGTGCCCGGCGGGCAATCTGTCCGCCGCGAATGATTTCCTTAAACTCAGGGGTGCGCGGATGAACATGCTCCCTATTGGTTTTCATAATGATATCCATAATTAGTCTCCCATTTTCAAACTGTTTTGATAGATGTAACCACCACGCATTCCATGCACACTGGTGTCGGTGCTGAAACTTGTCAAGCCAAGCATCGGGATCCTGGTAAAGACCGTATCGGCTGAAGCAAACGAGCGATTCCCTGACCTCAACTTTGCATAGCGCAGGCGCGATAGCCCTACCACTCGTTTCTGGATTTCCAGTTGTACCAGGCCCGGCGGGCGTGAACACCGATACCGAGGAAGGGCTGAGGCGGCAGGGATCTCGGGCCGGATAGGGCCTGAACATCCTTGATCGCATCCGACTCGGATCCCAAGGCATACTCGGCGAGCAAGGTGCCCGAGGCCGTACCTCGCGGCAGACCGACACCGCAATAACCAAGCGATGTGAACACGCCAGGCTCAAGCCGGCCGAAATGTGAAGCCCAACCCCGGGTCATACAGAAGACGCCGCCCCAGGTGTGTTCGAACTCCAGCTTGTCGAGCATGGGAAAGCGCTTGGCTATGCCCGCCTCATGGGATTTCATAAGCGCTCTTCGCCGGCTCTCGCTCAAGCGGAAGTCGCCCGTGTAAAACGCGCCGTGACGCGCCAGGATCCGGTTCGATAGGGTGCGCCGCACGGTTCCAGCCCCGGTTATTCCCCAATCGGCCGCGCCGCCCAGGGCTTCCTGTTGGTCGTCGTTAAGCGGCCGCGACAGGCTGCCGCAACTGAGCATCGGAAAAACCTCGCGTTTGAGAAAGCCGAGTTTGGCGACGAAGGCGTTGTTGGTCAGCATTACATTCTTGGTCGTGATCGTGCCTTCCGCACATTCGATCTGAATGGGTGACCCTGGATCGACCCGAAGCACCGGAGACTCTTCGAACACTTCCACGTTGTCGGGCATGTTTTCGCCGAGACCGCGGCACATGGCCGCCGGGTTCAATAGCACGGTGCGGGGCGTCAGGACGGCGGCGTGGTAATGGTCCGTTCCCACCACCTTGGCGAGGGCGCCCTTGTCGAGGTACTCATAGACCTCGTCGACGCCATCGAGAGTTTCCATGGTGTGCTGGAGTTTGTCGTTTCTATCGGCGCCGACCACGGCGGTCAGGTGACCAACGGGCGACCACTCACAATCGATGTTGTGCTTGTGGACAAGGCTGTCGAGCTCGGCAAGCCCGGTCACCACCAGCCGCGAGACACGGCGATTGTCTTCGATGCCAAGCTCCTCGGTGAGGTGCGGGGTGTCGATGATGAAGCCGGCGTTGCGCCCCGAGCAGCCGTATCCGACCCGGTATTGCTCAAGCAGAAGAACCCGCGCGTCGGGCGCCAGTTCGCCAAGCCGGCGGGCAGCGGCAAGACCGGTGACCCCGGCGCCGACCACCACCCAGTCGGCGGTTTGATGATCCTTGAGGCGGTTGGCCGGCGCCGGTTCCGGCAGTATGGCGTACCATCCCGACGCCTGTCGTAGGTCGGTAAGAAGAGGGTCATGGCTGGTCATGGGTTCTATCCACTAGGGCAAGCGGCTCGGCAGGGCATCGCGCAGCGGCCGCATATGATCGATCTCGATGCCGCAGCAACCGCCGATTATCTGCACTCCGTCGGTGACGCGGTCGGTGGCCCAGGCGACGAATTCATCGGGCGTCACCGGCGTTGTCGCGCTATCGCGGTAGACGCGGGTGTAGTCGTCGCGCTCGGCCTCGGGATAGACGCAGATCGGGCCCTGCCACTTGGGGCGCACCATGTCGAGCGCCGCGTCGGTCTCGGCCACCGACGAATGGAAAATACAGGCCACCGAGCCGCCGATGGCAACGACTTCGTCGAAGCCCTCGCCGATGGTCTGCGCTGAGACGTAACCCAGCCGGGGAATCTTCTCGCCGTCGTCGAACCTGACTTTGAAGCCGGGCCATACCGGCAGGCCGGTGGCGACGCAGGCCTCGACCACCCACTTGCGGTGGGTATTGCCGCCGGACGCTTCGGCGAGCAGAAAATCGACCCCGGCCTCGGCCAGTATCTCGGCCTGATGGTGCAGGTTGGCCTGAGCCTGGGCTTCCGAGGTTTCGGTCCATCGTTGGGCGTAGTCGCCTTCGTTGGCGACCCGAATGCCGAAGCTCGAGACCGAGCCGGCGATCAGCACCGGACGGTCCTTGGCCGCCTTGTCGCGGGCGTCCTGGGCCAGGGCGACGGCGCGTATATTGAGCTCCGTAACCTTGTCGACGAGGCCGAGGGGCTCCAGGTTATGGCGCGCCGAGGCGTAGGTGTTGGTGGTGATGATGTCGGCGCCGGCGGCGATATACTGCTCGTGCATGCGGCGCACGGTGGAGGAGTGGCTCTCAAGCGCCGACGCCGCCCAGGCAAAGCCCGACATAGGCACGCCCATGGTCTGAAGCCGGCTGCCGACGGCGCCGTCGAGCATGATGACTTCGCGGTCCGCTATGCGCCGCTCAAGGTTCGCATATTCACTCATGTCTCGGTCCCTCCGATTATCCGTATATTGTCTGGAGATACTCTCAGCCGACATTCCCCAGATGACATCTAAATCCGTGAAAATCGTACCATCGTTCCACCGCAGCATTGACACGTTAACTATTATGGTCGTGGACTGGTAACCTGTCCAACGACACCTACAGCTTCGTCACGGATTGAACGTCAGTCAGCACGTCATAAAGCCTGCTCCAGGCTGCTTATGATTTGTTCAACAGGCTCGATTCCGACTGACAGCCTGATCGTCGAGGGCTCGTAACCCTCCCCGAAACATGCTTTGACATGGAGAAAGGTGGTGTTCACATCTCCCAGAGACCCGATGTGAGGGATGTGGGGAGACAGGTCGTCGACGAAGCGGCTTGAGCCCGCCTCATCCCGTGCTAGGTCGAAGGTAATCATCCCGCCGAAACCGCGGTTGCCGAAAATCTTTCGCGCCAGATCGTGATTGGGATGGGATGTGAGGCCCGGATAGCGAACCTTGGTTATGGCCGGGTGGTCTTCGAGATAGGCTGCGATCTCCATAGCCGTCGCGCTTTGCCGGGCGAGCCGCAGGGAAAACGTCTGCAGTTGTGTCTTCAACCGCCCCGCGTCGTCCGGGCTCATCACCGACCCGATGGTATTGCGGTGGGTATGAAGCCTGGCGCGCAAGTCGGGGTCGTTTACACAGATTGCGCCAGCCAGAATATTATTGTGCCCCGCCAGATATTTAGTGGCGCTCTGCACGACCACATCGGCGCCGGCATCCAACGGGTGAATTAGATGCGGCGTGCCAAAGGTATTATCCACCACGACACGCGCACCGTGACGATGGGCCACCTCGGCTACCGCGGGTACGTCGATAATATCGAGGAACGGATTCGATATGGGTTCGATGTAAACCAGCGCAGGCGATTCGCTTTCTATGGCCGCGATCAGATTGGATACCGTCGAGTTCCGCCCGGCAGGATCGGCGAACTTGATATTAACGCCACGCTGCTTCCGCAATACATCGATCGCGTAGATTTTCGTTCCGTCGTACGTATCCGCCGGGAACAGAAATGGCCGGCCGTCCTTGGGGTCATTGAAGATGGAAAGAGCGATGTTGATCGCGGCCATTCCGCACGGTGTCAGAAGGCACCATTTGGCCATTTCAATTTCGGCAAGCGCCCGTTCGCAAGCAGCCACCGTCGGATTTTCCCGTCTGGCGTAGGAATACAGCCCCTCGCCGAGCGGTGTCTTGAAGGCGATTTCAGTGTCTTCAACGCCCGCCAGTGGTTTGCCGATATCAGGGAAGGCACGGCGGGTTCGATTGCTGAATTGGCCCAGCGGTGTAGTGTTGATCGTACCGACGTCGGTCGGATGATCCCCTTCGCCTTCCTGGCTCCGGACATCGTCGAGGCCATTCTCGACGGTTGTCAGCCGGTTGAATTAACCGCGGCCCGCTTGAGGCGGGTACGGGATCTGCCGGTTTCATGGGTTGAACAGCGCCGTCTCCTCGAATTCACGCGATAATTCGATGCAGTTGAGCCCTAAACTGTGGTCAAAAAAGCGAGGCCGGGAGACGGTAGGCGTATCGGCGCCGAAATGTGTAGATTCTCGCGTCTCTCTGCCACCAACCACAGCCTGGTAACTCCATAACCTACGGAAAACACGGCGTAATAACCGGTCCGTACTGTGGTCGCTAATATCGCTGAAGAGGAGTGGTGGTGGACGCAGTCTGGAGCGAACCCGTCTCCGGCAAAATTCCCTGATAACCTCCTATCTACAGGGAAATTCTGCGATTTAGCAGGGAATGTGTGCCTGGGTGCTTCGAATTACCGCATGGTATCAGTCAGTTGCAGCCAAATTCCCTAAACTTCGGAACAGGGAATTTATGAGGCTGAACAGGGAATTTATTTGATGTATCAGGGAATTGTCGCAGGTTCAAATCGGGGGCTCGATGCCAACCATTTCGTACGCCGGTTTCGGCTTTCGTGCCGATCCCTGGATAATTGGTTGCGAGGGCCCGCAACCGGCGTTACTTGCAGCTTGATTACGCCCAATTGTAATTGGACCC
>CAZYDR010000101.1:0-13279 GCA_964645285.1 uncultured Alphaproteobacteria bacterium | reverse complement strand
ATTACCCGGAGTGCATCGATCCCAAGACCGACGCCAGGATCCGCGAACGCTTCCCGATTGAGCTCCCGGCCGAAGCCATGGGGCCTGACTGCGGCCGTTGGTAGGCGTTCGCCACGTGGATTCACGTTTTTGCAACGAATCTATGTCAGAGTGGTTGTAATCGGTCGTGTTGGCCGCGCCAGTCGGGGCCAGCACAAAGTTCTATGCCGAAACGGCAAACCGCCGGTGACGGCGGGACGCAAAGCCTCCGGCCTGTTCCCGTAACAGGTAGCGGGGTCACCGAAAGGAGAAAACCGATGTTATGAGGAAGGGGTGCCTGCTTTTGCCGGCGCCCCTTTCGCCATGTGCATGCTGACGCGGTTCATGCCGTCTTGTTTTCCGCGCCGACCCCACCGAAGATGGGTCATGGATCAGATCATCGTTCACAACTTCCCCAGTCGCCGGTGGCCGCGAAGCTGCGGGTCGGTCTCGGCATCAAGGGGCTGGCATGGCGCTCGGTGCAGATCCCCCGAATACCGCCCAAGCCCGACCTTATGCCGCTGACCGGCGGCTATCGGCGCACCCCGGTCATGCAGATCGGTGCCGACGTCTACTGCGACAGCCAATGCATTCTGCGCGAGCTTGAACGACGCTATCCCGAGCCTAATTTTTCCCCCGGCGGCAGCCTGGACTGGGGTTTGGCGCGCTGGGCCGACGACCGGTTGTTCAACACGGTGATCAGGCTGGTGCTCGGCGCCGGCGCCGCCAATCTGCCCGAGGAATTCGCCAAGGACCGTGGCCGGCTCTACTTCGGTCCCGATTGGAATGCCGAGTTGCACCAGGTCGATCTGCCCCACATCACAGTCCAGGTTCGCGGCCAGTTCGGCTGGTTCGACCGGCAACTAGCCGACGGCCGGCGCTTTTTACCCGGCGATCAACCGGGCCTGGCCGACGCCCTGGCCTATTACCTGGTGTGGTTCGTGCGCGGCCGCTGAGACGGTGGACCGGACCTACTGGCTCAGTTTCCGGCGCTCGAGGCCTGGGAGCAGCGGGTCGCGGCCACCGGCCATGGCACGCCAACCGACATGGATGCCGCCGAGGCCCTCGACGTCGCCGCCGCCGCCGAACCTGCCGGACTCGACGGCGTGACGCCCGGCGATCCTCAGGCTCTCGCCCCCGGCGTCATAGTCGCCGTGGCGCCCGACGAAGACGGTGGTGACCTTGACGTTACCGGCGCGATTCGCTTTGCGGACCGGGAGACCATCGGCATCCTGCGCGACGACCCCCGGGTCGGCTGCGTCTGCGTCCACTTCCCCCGCATCGGGTACCGCGTCACCGTTACCTGAACCGGCCCGCCTCTTAGTCGGCCATCAGTTCCTGGGCCGAGGCCACTTGATTCTGCCGGGTCAGGTAATCGTGGACTGAGCGGACCGAGATGAACTCGAACCCGCCGTGGGACGACGACGAGGACGGGTGGTCGCGGAATCCGACATTGGCCTTGAACAGGCCGCCGAAGAGCTGATCGACAAAGCCGACCTTGACCTTGGTTCCGCGAAATCCCAGCGCCGTGTGCAGTTGCTGGGCATCCATCCGATCGAGAATAATCTGATCGCGAAGCCTGCCCTGGGCCATGGCAATGACCTCAAGCAGCCATTCGTTTGAATTCTGATAGAGGGTCGAACGCGGATAGGAAATCAGGCTGTATCTCGGCTCGTGAACGCGCCGACTGTCGCCATTGGCCAGGATAGCCACCAGCGGCCCTTGAAGATCCGCCGTGGGTACGATGACTTAAACATCGTAGCTGAGCGGGTCGTCGAGGAAAAACCGCATCAGCCCCTGTTCGTAGATGCCGGACCGCCCGGTGCCGCACAGGTTGAGCACCTGGACGACGGTCCAGGGCCCCTTGGGATGGTCCCGCCAGGCCAGTCCGCCGTGGGTATACTTCAATCCGCGATGACTTTGATTGCTACCGACCTGGGCGATAATCGCCACCGCCGCGCCCGAGGCATCCAGGTGGTCCCGAAGTCTCGTCGTCATGGTGCTGGCGGTGATGAGCTGGCGAACGGTGGCCGGCGCCGCCTGGCAGCCGGTTTCGGACTCGGCGGCGACTTCGCCGGCGACACCAACCACACAGAACACCGCTATCGTCAGAGTGCGAAACGCGCGATGTAGGTTCATCAGTTATCTCTACCATAAGAGGTCTGCCGGTCGTCGGCTGGAATCCACGGTTCGGTATGGTCGTAGCCGTTCGAGGCAGGGGAGGGGCCGCGATGGACCGACGAATGCATGAGGGTCTGGCTGGCGGCGTTCGGCACAAAGGCGACAACCTCCCCGCCGGCATGAAGAATGTGACCGGCGGCGGTGACGGATACAGTGAGCACCTTTCCGGCAAGGGTGGTGGCGGAAATGACCGAGTCGCCGACGATCCGCAGCGAAACTTGCACGGCCTCGGAAACGCCGTTGAGAATCAGGATTGATCCATCGGCCGCCGTATGAACCGATTCGACGACGAACCGGGCGCCGCCGGTGAGGACTTGCCCGCTGCCATGAAGAACCATTACCGATCCCACGGCCGAGGCCGTGACCGATCCCGCGCCGCTATCGGCATAGGCGTCGTCGATGCCGCCAAACAGCAGCGCGCCGGCAAGGAGTGCGGTGGCTAACCTGTCAACATGTCCTCGTGGGTTCTTTGCTCTCGTGATCATGGCTAATCTCCGGTGTTTCGTGGTTGTGGATGCTGCGACTGTCCCGGTTTTCGATCCGGTGTTGCCTTCGTCTCACGGTCGGGATTACACGGTATTTGAACGTTGTTTATTTTATATACGATAATTTTGAACAATGTTCAAGTGATTTATGAACGACGTTCATTTAGTTTTTATGAGGACCCGCCGGAATGATAATATTTATCGCGTCGCGCTGGTCCCGTGGAGTAGCCTGCATCGCCGACTGAACTAGATTCCCAATGACCCGTCGGCGGCCCAGTTTGGAAGACCAAGGAGCAAAAAATATGGCCAACCCCTTCTATGAACCGGTGGACGCGTCCGTCATGCCGCGGTTCGCCGACGTGGCGACCTTCATGCGCACCAAGCGGGTCGATATCTCCGCCGAGATCGATATTGGGCTGGTCGGCGTGCCGTTCGATATCGGACTCAATTATCGCGGCGGGCCCCGTGAGGCGCCGGGGGCCGTGCGCCATTCCAGCCGGCTTATCCGCCAGGTCCATCAGACCAGCGGCATCGAGCCCTACAAGCTGTGCAACATCGCCGACCTCGGCGACGCGCCGATCAATCCCATGAGCAAGGATATCTCCATTCAACAGATTGAGGATTTCTTCGCCCGTCTGAAGTCGGAGTCCATCCGGCCCATCGCCATCGGCGGCGACCACACTATCCCGACGCCGATCCTGCGCGGTATCGCCAGTGATGGGTCGGTGGGAATTCTCCATGTGGACGCTCACGCGGACACCCTGGACGAGTTCTGCGGCGACAAGGTCAACCACGCCACCTTCATGCGCCGGGCCCATGAGGAGAAGCTGATCGACCCGGCGAAAACCGTGCAACTGGGATTGCGCGGGTCGCGCTTCAGCCAGGACGATATTCAGTACGGCATCGACGCCGGCTTCACGGTCATCGCCTTCGAGGACTACGAGGAGATGGGCCGCGCCGAGGCCATCAAGGTCATCAACGACGTGGTCGGGAAAGGAAAAACCTACGTCTCGATCGACATCGACGGGCTCGACCCGGCCCATTGTCCCGGCACGCCGGTGCCCGAAATCGGCGGCATCACGCCCCGCGACATGCAGGTGATCATCCGCTCGCTTCAGGGTACCGATGTGATCGGCGCCGACATCTCGGAGGTGGCGCCGTGCTATGACAATGCCTCGGGCATGACGGCTATCGCCGCCGCCAACCTGATGTTCGAACTGGCCTGCATCATGGCGTTTGCCATTGCGGCTCGGGATTGAGGCAGGGGGACTTTCATGACAGGTGTTATGGCATGACGGGTGTTAGAGGCCGGGTTGCCCTGGTGACCGGTGCGGGCAGTGCGGGGGCCATCGGTTTCGCCACCGCGACGTTGCTCAGAGCGGCGGGCGCCAAGGTCGCCATCACCTCGACCACGGATCGTATTTTCGAGCGCCTTGAAGAACTCGGCGGCGGCGCGGGGGAGAGCTTCGCCAAAACCGCCGACCTCACGGATACGGCCATGGTCACGGCTTTGGTCAACGACGTTGAAGCGGCGCTTGGGCCTATCGATATTGTCGTCAACAACGCCGGCCAGGCACAGCTTGGTGTCGATGCGCCGTTTCTGCCGCTGCATCAGATGTCAGACGAAAACTGGCGCTATGGTATGGAAATCAATCTGACCACCGCGTTCCTCGTCACCCGCGCCGTGCTGCCGGGCATGATGAAGCGCAAATATGGCCGCATCGTCCATATATCGTCGGTTACCGGGCCCGTGGTCGGCATCGACAAGGCCACAGTCTATGGCGCCGCCAAGGCCGGTATGGTCGGCATGGCCCGGTCCCTGGCCATCGAGGCCGGCCCCTTTGGCATTACCGTGAATTGCGTCGGTCCGGGTTGGATCGACAGCGGCGCTCTGGGCGAGGATTCCCTGACCGCCGGCAACTACACACCCGCCGGCCGTCCGGGCACGTCGGCCGAGGTCGGCCATGTGGCGGTGTTCCTCGCCAGTGAAGAGGCGAGCTACGTGACCGGCCAGCTGATCACCGTCGATGGCGGCAACACCATTCAGGAATATAAGGTTGATCTGTAACCCGCCGGCCATGGTGACGAGACAATTATGAACAGAGATCGCCTTTATTTTCTGCTGCTGAACATCGGTCATTTTCTCGATCACCTGTTCACCCTGGTCTTCGCGACCGTGGCCGCTTTGGTGTTGTACCGCGAGTGGGGGATCGGTTACGCCGAGCTTCTGGCCTATGCGACGCCCGGCTTCTTCGCCTTCGGGGTATTCTCACTGCCCGCCGGCTGGCTCGCCGACCGGTGGAGCCGCGATGGCATGATGTCGGTGTTCTTCCTGGGCATCGGCGCGGCCGCCATCGCCACGAGCTTCGCTGAAACACCGTTGCAGATCGGTTTCGGCCTGTTCGTGATCGGTATGTTCGCCGCCATCTACCACCCGGTAGGCCTCGCCATCGTCACCACCAAATGGCGCGACACGGGCATGCGGATTGCCGCCAACGGGGTGTGGGGCAATCTCGGTGTGGCCTGCGCCGCGCTGATTACCGGCTACCTCATCGACAACGGCGGCTGGCCCATGGCGTTTGTGCTTCCGGGGGTGTTCTCCATTGCCGTGGGGCTGGCCTACATGGCCCTGCGCTGGCGCCATATTCATGGCGAGCGAGAGGCGGCGAAAGCAAACGCGGCGACCGATCACATAAAGCCGTCGCCCGACTACCGGGCCCAGTTGATACGGGTCTCCGCCATTATATTTCTGACCACGGCCGTCTCGTCGGTGGTCTTCCAGGCGACCACCTTCGCCCTGCCCAAGATTTTCGACGAACGCCTGCAGGGACTGGCCGCGGAACTGGCCAACCGGCTCGCCAGCGACGGCGGCGGCGATGTGGCGACGGTGATCGGCTCGCTCGCCTTCATCGTCTTCGCCGTGGCGTCGATGGCGCAGCTCGTGGTCGGCGCCATGCTCGACCGTTATGGCCCGCGCCAGGTCTTCATGGTGGTCGCGATCATCCAGATTATTTTCTTTTCCGCCATGCCCGGGCTGACCGACGGCATGGCCCTGGCCGTGGCCCTGGGTTTCATGCTCGGTGCCTTCGGGCAGATCCCCATTAACGATTACATGATCGGCAAAACAGCCAGCGGCGCCTACAAGGCCCGCATATACGGGGTTCGCTATGTGGTGAGTTTTACCGTGCTGGCGGTGGCCCTGCCGCTGATTGCCTTCGTCTATCAGAACTGGGGCTTCGATACCCTGTTCCGCATTCTGGCCGGCGCCGGGTTGGTGATTTTCATAGCGGCAATAATCCTGCCGAAGCGGTTGCCGACGCCGGAGGCTACCTAGGGCAGCACTGCGTAGGCTCGCACCGGACTGCCGTCGCCGTGGACGATGTTCAGCGGCGCGGCGTGAAAGCAGAACGTCTTGGGCAGCCGTTCGGTGTTGATCAGCCGCTCAAAGGAAATCACGTCGCGCTCCAGCAGCCAGCGCTCGATGGCGATGTCGAATTCGAACTTGGCCGGCAGGCCGATGAAGGGCGGGCCGATGTCGACAACCGCCCGGGCGATGTCCCAGGAAATATCCGTGGCGTGAAAGATCAGCCCCTTGTCGGCGGTAATGTCGGCATCGGACTCATAGAGCACCGAATCTCCTATGAAGGCGTCCAGGTCATAGTCGTCGAGATTCTTGCCCGCCGCCGTGGCGTGGAGCGGCAGGTTGACGTGGGTGGCGTCGTGGCCGTTGATCTCCAGCCGCCGCATGTTCCAGCCAGTGTCGGCGAATTCTTCGACCAGATCGAAGCGTGGCATGAGGTCGCCGGGATAGACCTCCATGTCGGCGTGCAACGGTAACGTGAGATCGATGACTTTCATGATCCTGGATGCCCTCTGATTGGCGACAAACGCCGTGAACTGCAGGCATTGTAGGGTGCTAACGGCGTTCGAACGAGAGTGTCGGGCCAGGCGATTGGAAATCCGACCCTGGGCGACCCCGATGGTGTGTTCACCGGCGGGGCCGGCGGTGATAGATTGCTTGTCTCGGTATTCTTGGACCCCCTGGAGCAACGGCCAATGAAAAAAGTTCTATGCAGCCTGGAGGACGCGGCGGGGCTCGCCGCCGATGGCGACCTGGTGACCCTTGGTGGCGCCACTTTCAACCGGGCGCCCATGGCGTTCGTCCGCGAGATCGTGCGCCAGGGCAAAACCGGGTTGAACCTGATCGACCGCGAACCGGCCATAGACTTCGATCTGCTGATCGGCGCCGGCTGTGTTGGCATGGTGCGGACCGGCATGATCGCCTTCGAGATTTTCGGCATGGCGCCGAACTTTCGCCGCAAGTCAAAATCCAACGACATCATTGTCAAGGAAGGCGCCTGCCAGCCGATTATCGCCGGCTTTCGCGCCGCTTCCATGGGGCTGCCGTCCCTGCCGGTGAAGGGCATGCTGGGCTCGGACCTGCTTGAGATCGCCGAGATCGTCGGCGGCCAGAAGCTGTTCAACGATCCGTTCACCGGCGAGGAGATGATCGCGGTGCGAGCCATCGAGCCGGACATCGCCGTGATCCACGCCCAGAAGGCCGACGAATACGGCAATGTGCGCATCGAGGGGCCCATCTATGAGGACGTGATCAAGGCCAAGGCGTCGAAGACGGTGGTGGTGACCGCCGAGGAGATCATCCCCAATGCCGAATATAGAAAGTCTCCGGAACTGACCACCCTGCCGCATTTTCTCGTCGATGCGGTGGTTCATACGCCTAACGGCGCCTATCCCTGTTCCTGCTGCAACTACTACGACGTCGATTACGACCACATCCAGGAACACATCCACGCGGTGGTCGAGGATCGCTTCGATGCGTACCTGCAACAGTACGTCCATGAGGAGCGGGTGGCATGAGCGGCGCCGTCGAAATTCCCGATCTGATGATCCACGCCATGTCCCGGGAGATTGCCGATCAGGACACGGTGCTTCACGGCGTCTCGTCACCGCTGCCGGTCCTGGCCATGAGCGCCGCGCGCAAGACCCATGCGCCGGACATGGTCTATATCTCGGGCGCCGAGGGGGTCGATCCGGAGATCGACCGCATCTATCCGTCGTCCTTCGATCACCGGCTGAACCGCAACGCCGTCGCCTATTTCGGGCTCCATGAAGCGTTCGACCTCGCCCAGCGCGGCGAGTTGGATGTCATGTACCTGGGCGCCGCGCAGATCGATATTCACGGCAACACCAACCTCAGCGTCATCGGCAGCATCGATGACCCCAAGGTCCAACTTCCCGGCGGCGCGGCCTCGGCCTTCCTCATGCCGATCACTCCCAAGGTGGTGATCTGGATCACCCGGCACTCGGCCCGAACCTTCGTCGAGGAAGTCGATTTCGTCACCGGTCAGGGCTACGACCACCGCTCGGATGAGCACATGAAGAACGAGATCGTTATCGTCTCGAACCTCGCGGTGATGAACTTTAGAAACCCTGAACGTAAAATGCAGATCCAGTCCTATCATCCAGGACAGAGCGTCGATCAAATCAGGGAAAACACCGGTTTCGATATTGTGATGGCGGCCGATGTAGGGGAAACTCCGGTTCCGGAACTCGGGATCATCGACCTCATCAATTCCATGGATCCTGGCAACGTCAGGCAGACCGAGTTTCATTGAAGGGCGATGACCGAGGCCATTAATACACGACAAATCGCCCATATCGATTGCGCCGGCGGCGGCCAGGTCTGGGTTGACGGCACGACGCTTTACATCGGCCATATGCGCCACCCCCATGGCACCACCGTGGTCGATGTCGCCGACCCGACCAATCCTCGCGTGCTGGCCAGTATCGAAATGCCCAAGGGCTGGCATTCCCATAAGGTGCGCGTCGCCGACGGCCTGATGGTGGTCAACCACGAGCATCAGGGCGCCAACGGCGAGGCCGGGTTCGACGGCGGCCTGGCGATCTACGATGTCGCCAACCCGGCCAAGCCATCGCTGATCACCAAGTGGACCACCCCGGGCAACGGCGTCCACCGCTACGATTTCGATGGTCGCCATGCCTACATCTCGCCCACCGCCGAGGGATATGTGGGCAATATCGTCATGATCCTCGACCTCGCCGACCCGGCCCGGCCCGAGGAAGTCGGGCGCTGGGCGGCGCCCGGCCAGTGGCGGGCCGGCGGTGAGGATTACCCGGGCGATCCGGCCGATGCGCCGCTACGCTGCCACCATCCCCTGCGCCTCGGCGACCGGCTTTACGTGAGCTACTGGCTCCACGGGTTCCACATTCTCGATATCGCCGACCCGGCCAATCCGCGCCTGGTGTCGTCGGGCAACCAGGGCGGCAAGCGGTCCCATCCAACCCACACTTGCCTGCCGTTTCGTGAGCCGTTGGGCGGCCGCGACATCATGGTGGTGGCCGACGAGGACGTGGCCAAGCAGTTCCCGGCGCCGCCTGCCGGTCTTAAGGTGTTCGACATCAGCGACGAGACCGCGCCCACCGCCATCGCCGAGTTTCAGGTCGAGGAACTGGCCGGCGACGATACGCCCATGCCGGAAATGACCGGCTGCCACCAGCCGTCCGACCGCTGGCACGGCCCGGTGGTGCCCTTCGCCTGGTTCGCCCAGGGCCTGCGGCTGATCGACTTCAGCGACCCGCTCAACCCGCGCGAGACCGCGCGCTACCTGCCCGACGCGCCGAGCGGCGGCGAACGGCCAAGTTCCAACGACGTCACCATGGACGACCGGGGTCTGCTTTACCTGATCGACCGTCGCCACGGCGTCGATATCATCGAAACATCCGTATTTTAGGAGGCCCCCATGGCCCGCGATCCGCGCTACGATATTCTGTTCGAACCGATCCAGATCGGCCCGGTCACGGCGCCCAACCGGTTCTACCAGGTGCCCCATTGCAACGGCATGGGGCGGGTCAATCCCACCGCCATGGCCCATATGCGCGGCATGAAGGCCGAGGGCGGCTGGGGCGTCGTCGCCACCGAGCAATGCGACATTCACCACACCGCCGACATCACGCCCTATACGGAAACGCGGCTATGGGACGACGGCGACATTCCTTACCTCGCGCGCATGGCCGGGGCGGTGCAAGAGCACGGCAGCCTGGCCGCCATCGAACTGGTGCATAACGGGCTCGCGTCGGGAAACCTCTACAGCCGTGAAGTGCCCATCGGGCCCATGCACAGGCCGGTGTCCTCGCGAAATAGTCCGCTCCAGGCGCGGGCCATGGACTTGTCCGATATTCGCGACTACCGCCGCTGGCACCGCAACACGGCGATCCGCGCCCGCGACGCCGGCTTCAACATCGTCGTCGTTTACTCAGGCCACGACGGCACCATGCCGACCCACTTTCTGGCCAAGCGCCACAACCACCGGACCGACGAGTACGGCGGCAGCCTGGAGAACCGCCTGCGCCTGTTCCGCGAACTCATCGAGGATACCAAGGACGCGGTCGGCGACACCATGGCCGTGGTGGTGCGCTTCGCGGTCGATGAGATGATGGGTTCCGACGGCATGGAGTGGGCGGGCGAGGGCCGCGACGCGGTCGAAATGCTGGCCGAGCTGCCGGATATGTGGGACGTCAACGTTTCCGACTGGTCAAACGATTCCATGACCTCGCGCTTCGCCGAGGAAGGCTACCAGGAAGAGTTCATCGGCTTCGTCAAGCAGGTCACCACCAAGCCTGTCGCCACCGTCGGGCGCTACACCTCGCCCGACGCCATGGTCTCGGCGATCCGCCGCGGCGTGGTCGACCTGATCGGCGCGGCGCGGCCCTCCATCGCCGACCCGTTCCTGCCCAACAAGATCAAGGAGGGCCGGCCCGAGGACATCCGCGAGTGCATTGGCTGCAATATCTGCGCCGCCTGGAACAACATGAGCGCGCCGTTGCGCTGTACCCAGAACCCGACCCAGGGCGAGGAATGGCGCAAGGGCTGGCACCCGGAGAAAATACCCGCCAAGGGCTCCGACTCACATGTGTTGGTGGTCGGCGCCGGCCCGGCCGGGCTCGAGGCGGCGCGGGCGCTCGGCCAGCGCGGCTATCAGGTTACTCTGGCCGAGGCCGGTGATGAACTCGGCGGCCGGGTGACTCTTGAGTCCGCTCTGCCGGGTCTCGCCACCTGGGCCCGGGTACGCGACTACCGGGTCGGCCAGATCCGCGAAATGGCCAATGTGGGGGTCTTCCTGGCCAGTGACATGACCGCCGAGCAGGTCCGCGAACTCGGCGCCGACCATGTGGCCATTGCCACCGGCGCCCAGTGGCGCTCGGACGGCATGGGCCGGGCCAACCTGTTTCCGGTGCCCGGCGCCGATGGAACCAGCGTCCTGACACCCGACGACATCATGGCCGGCAAGCGGCCGGAAGGACCGGTCATCGTCTTTGACGACGACCACTACTACATGGGCAACATCATCGCCGAGCTGTTGCGCGGCGAGGGCCATGAGGTCACCCTGGCGACCCCGGGAACCTGCGTCGCCAAGTGGACCGAGTACAACCTGGAGCAGGAGAAGATCGAGCGCCGCATGGTCGATCTTGGCATCGAAATCCTCGCCCGCCACCGCTTGTCGGCGGTCGGCGACGGCACGGTCGAAATGGTCGAGATGGTGGCTCGCACCACGGTTACCCGGCCGGGCACCGTGGTCTCGGTAACCGCCCGCCTGCCCATCGACGAACTCTACTACGCACTGGCGGCCGATGGCGACGTGCCGTCGGTCAAACGAATCGGCGACTGCTACGGCCCGGCGACCATCGCCGCCGCCGTCTACGAAGGCCACCGCTACGCCCGCGAACTGGACACTGACGTCGACCCCGACGCGGTGCCGTTCCACCGCGAGCGTTTCGATCTGGACTCGCTGTGAGCGGTTCTTGACCGCCTTCGATCGTCAGACTGGGGCGGTCACATGTCGGCGGCGCGTCCGTCCGCCGTACCGGCAAGCAGGGACTCGGCAAGTGCGCCGACGAGGCGCACAAGTTCTTTCCGGTCCGATGCCGGGAGCGCGCCAAGACCTGTAGCCAGTTTTCCTGGGTCCAGGGAGGTGTGCTCGGTCAGCGCGACGTGCCCTGCATCGGTCAACGCCAGGCGAACGACCCGTTCGTCATCGTCGGACCGCCGGCGTATAATGAGCCCTTTGTCCTGAAGGCGTTTTACCAGTTCCGACGCCGTGCTCGCGGCAGAGCCCAGGAAACGCGCTACGTCATCCATCTTGGGTGGCTCATCGCTGAATGCCACCAACTGCAGAACTCTGATCGAGCGATGGCTCAAATCGACGACGTAGTCGCGCCGCGCCGCATAATAGAGAGATGCGAGCTCATACTTGAGATCGCCTGCCAGCCGGCTCGCTGCATCGCCGTGACGGGACCGATTTGCCATGAAACTACTTTCTCATCCATTTCTTCATCACATTATCTAATTGACATACGAATATTTCGCAAAAAATAAATATTTCTGGTTGTACGAACGATTGATATAGGAGGCCAACATGGCTGGAGACGCGACAGGCGGCCAATGGATGCCGGAGCCTTTGACCACGGACGGAATCACTGCCGACTTCTACAGCGACATGAAAACCAAACCGACACCGGCAATGCTTCAGGCTCTTGTCGAAGCGGACGTAGGGGATGAGCAAAAGGGTAAGGACCCGACGACCAACGAACTTTACCACCGGATCGCCGAATTGACCGGCAAGGAGGCTGCTGTTCTCCTGCCGACCGGGACCATGTGTAACGAGATCGCGCTTCGCGTTCACTGTGAACCCGGCAGCGAAGTCATCTGCGCAGCATCCTGTCACATCGTAAATTTCGAGGCTGGCGGCCCGGCGGCACTCAGTGGCGTGATGATCCGCACCATCGACGACGATCATGGCCGGTTCACCGCGGACCAGCTCCGCGGCGCCGTCCGCCCGCCGTCGCGCTACGCGCCCGAGAGCCGACTTGTCGCCGTCGAGGCAAGATCACAGGGTCTCAAGACCCATATGGACGGCGCCCGCCTGTTCAATGCCTGCGTCAAGACCGGCATATCGGCGTCCGATTACGCGGCGCCCTTTGACACTATATGGATCGATCTGACCAAGGGTCTGGGTGGATTCGCCGGCGCCGTGCTCGCCGGCTCCGCAGGTTTCGTGAGTGCCGCCTGGCGTTTGAAGCAACAATGGGGTGGCGGATTGTGGCAATCCGGTTACATCGCCGCCACGGGGCTATACGCGCTGGATAACCATATCGACCGCCTGGCCGACGACCATGCCCTAGCCTCGTCCATTGGCGAGCGATTGAAGGCGATGGCAAACGTGCGCAGCGTCCTGCCCTTGGAGACCAATATCGTGCTCTTCGATATCGAGGACACCGGGCCGACCGCGTCAGATATCCATGATCAGCTCTTGCAGCAAGGGGTGCGCGTCGGCGTATTCGGCGAGCGGACGATCCGCATCGTCAGCCATCTGGAAGTCGATCAGGCCGGTTCGGACCATTTGTCCAGGTGCCTGGAAGACCTGCTCGGCCCTACCCCTTCATACGATCCGCGATCAGCGAAATCTGTTCGTGCATGATGACCATGCCGTTGAGCGACGTAATGTTGTTGGGGTTGTCCTTGGTCGGCACGATGCAGACCACGTCGCCGCCGATCA
>CAZYDR010000100.1:9936-13376 GCA_964645285.1 uncultured Alphaproteobacteria bacterium | reverse complement strand
CTTCGTCAGAAACTCGAGGAGCAGTTCCCCGACATCGATGAAGAAACCCTCCTCGACACGCTGGAGGGCATTACCAGTCTACACGAAATGATCGCCGAGGTGGTCAGATCAAGACAGGATGACCTGGCTTTTGTTGCAGCCGTGCGGGCGCGGATCTCGGACATGCAGGAACGGCTGGCTCGGCTCGATCAGCGGGCTGAGAAGAAGAAGGAGATCGTCGCGTCCGTATTGGAGCGGGCAGGGATCAAGAAGATCACCGAGGCGGACTTTACCCTGTCGTTGCGCTCGACCAACCCGCCTTTGGTCGTCATTGAGGAGAAAGATATCCCCAACGCGTACTGGAAGCCACAGCCGGCGAAACTCGATCGCCAGGGGTTACTCAGCGCCCTGAAGGCGGGGCTGGAGGTTTCCGGTGTGACCCTTGGCAACGGTGGCGTCACCATCTCCGTGAGGACCAAGTAATGCCGTTTACCGAGGTCCAGGAGAAGGCACTCAAGGCGAAGCTGAGCGGAAAAGTCGTCAGGACCCGCGATCAGGACGGCATGAGCCTTTCATACGTCGAGGGCTGGCATGTCATTGCCGAGGCCAATCGGATCTTCGGATATGACGCCTGGGATCGAAGGACGGTTCATTCTGAATGTGTCTGGCAAGGCACGGCGGAGGGACTGAAGGGTTGTTCCTATGTGGCGCGGGTCCAGGTGAGGGTGCGGGCTGCAGATGCGGTGGTTGTCAGGGAAGGCAGTGGTTCTGGTCATGGACTTGGAATCAATCTCGGCGAAGCTCATGAACGCGCGATCAAGGAAGCCGAAACCGATGCCATGAAGCGGGCACTGGTGACGTTTGGCAATCCGTTTGGGCTGGCGCTCTATGATCGGGAGAAGCGCGGTGTCAGGGTCTTCGGCCGCCGGAACAACAGCGGTGATGCGGGTGCCGCGGTTCGATGGGCGGTGTTCTCGGCGGCCGGTGAGCGCCTTACAGAACACAGCGAGCCGATCGAGTATTGCGCTGAAGTGCGTCGGCAGCTGGAACGGTTTGGCGACGCTGACACTGCTACGGCATTCTGGAAGCGAAACCAGGAGACGGTTGCCGAACTCCGCAAGGCGTTACCACAGCTCAAGACCGAAAAGGGGCAGCATTACGCTGAGATCCTCGGGTCTCTGTTCACCAAACGGCTTCAGCAATTTGCTGAGCAAATTGAACCGGCCGCCGACTCGGGACCGACGCAAGAAGTCGACGTTCCAGTGAATGGGGGCACGTTTCCCATCACCCATCCCCGGCGAATTCGGGATAAAGATCACCTTCGCTACGTCGCCGAACAGCCGTGCCTCGTTTGTGGTCGCCGTCCGAGCCAGGCACATCATTTGCGGTTCGCGCAGCCGCGCGCCATGGGGCGAAAGTCGAGCGACGAATGGGTTGTGCCGCTTTGTGCCACACACCACAGGTCGTTGCATGATTGCGGGGATGAAGTGGCGTGGTGGGAAGACAAGAGCATGGATCCACGGGAAAAAGCCGAACGACTCTGGAAAATTCACCGAGACATTGGGCTAATCGCGTAGCGAGTATTTTCGTAAAAGCCGGCTTGCCGCTTGTAAGGCGTGGAAATGGTGCGTCTCGACCACCATAGACTAGTTGCGAGCCTTTAAGCTAAAAGCTTGCCAATCAATCTGTTGGAATGCGTTTGTCGTGTTACCGTTCGATCTATGGCACTACGGATTCGCTAGCTCTGCTACGTACCAGTTGTTAATCCTGAAGCAATGACCAAACGCCAGATGATCCTCGTCCTGTTGCTCGCCGTCGCGGTGCGGCTGGCCTACCACCAACTGGTTCCCGCCTTCGACGGCAGCTACGACAACGGCAGCGATTCGGGAAAGTACATCGTCGCCGCCAATAGCATTCTGGATCATGGCGAAGTCGTCCAGGTGATCGACGGCGAAGCCCGCCCAGATTTCGGCCGCATGCCACTGTATCCCCATTTCGTCGCCGCCTTGTTCTGGCTCTCGGGTGGCGAAAACTTGGTTGTGGTGACCGCTGTCCAGGCAGTGATCAGCGCGTTTACGGTGTTTGCCGTGGGATCGATTGCCGGCGCCATGGATCGCCGCTGGATGCTGCCCGCTACCTTGCTCGCTTCGGTGTGGCCCGCTTTCGTCGTTTATACTGCGTGGGTCCTCACCGACAGCCTGTTCGTCGATCTACTCACCTGGGGATTGTGTGCCTGTATCTGGGCCGCCAACCGCGAACGACCGCTAGTCCTGCTCTGTGTCGCCGGTCTGGCGTTTGGCCTGGCGCTGCTGACGCGCCCGGTGCTGATGTTCTTCCCCTACCTGCTGGTTCCGGCCCTTGCCTACATGCTTGTTGCCAGGCGCGGATGGTCGTGGCCTCGGGCGGTGAGCTATGGGCTGGTGCCGGTAGCGATCATGTTGGTCATGCTGGCGCCGCGACTGCTTGCGACCCATGGCGAATACGGTGTCGCGGTGGTAACGACTCAATCGGGCAACCACGCGTTGGAACTGGTCTATCCCTGCCTGCGGGACCAACCCGACTGTGATCGCGAATCGATCAACAATCGCCGGTTTGAGATGGTTGCGGCCGCGCTCGATAAATTGAGCGACGACCAGCGAAACAATCCGGTCATTGTCGACGCCATCGAACGCGATGTTGCCCTGCGTCTTCTTGCCGATGTTCCGCCGTCGATCTTCGTCCTGGCGATGGCCAGCAGCGCGCTGCGCTCGATTACCCAAACCATGCTCTACGAAGTCGGCGAGCAACTCAATCAAGCCCCGCGCTTTTTCTCGACCGTCGTGGGGGCGACCATCGGCGAGAGGGTCGGAGCCTTCGCCGGCATTGTTCTCGGCGACGGGTTTATGATGATTTGGATGTTGGCCCAGACCGCGGTCCTGCTGGCGTTGCCGGTCCAGTTCATTGGACTCACGGCTGGGCTCAGGGATTACAGCCGACGTCCGATGGCGATTTTTCTGGTTGTTACCGCCGGCTATTTTCTTGCCATCAACATGTCGTTCGGCAATCCCAAATATGGCCTTCCTCTGAATCCGGCGGCGATTGTGTTCCTGGTTGGCGGCATGCAGGCAATCCTTGACTGGCGTCGACGTCGTGTTCGCCATCGACTCGATTCCGGAGCGTCATAGATGGCGAGTAACGCGACAGCGCGTTCAAGATATGTGCACGCCGCGGCTATCGGATTCTCAACCCTGCTTGCTGTTTTCGGTACCGTGACGTGGGCGCAGACCGCGGCATCCGTGCAGCATCGCGACACGACACGCCGTGGGGTACCCCCCCTAAATAGTGCGACTCCCCGAATAGTGCGACCCCGAATAGTGTTAGCAAAATTCTGGGCCAGGGAAATCCGATTCAAATCCCCGAATAGCGCCACCCCGAAAAGTGTTAGCAAAATTCCCGGCGCGCGAAGCGCGACGAGAAAAAAT
>CAZYDR010000100.1:0-9926 GCA_964645285.1 uncultured Alphaproteobacteria bacterium | reverse complement strand
ATCGCCGAACCGATTGTCGTGACGGCCTCGCGGCTGCCAGGTACGACAGCGGCTTCGACCGGCACCACCACGGTTGTTACCCGCGAGCAAATCGAGGCGTTGCGCCCGACAAGTACCGTCGAGCTGTTGCGCCGGGTTTCCGGCCTGCATATCGACCAGCCGGGCGGACGTGGTGGCGTCAGTTCGGTATATCTGCGCGGCAGCGACCCGAACTTCACCCTGGTGCTGATCGATGGGGTGCGGGTGAACGACCCGACCAACAGCCGTGGCGGTTCGTTTGACTTCGCCACCCTCGATCCGGGAAGTATTGAGAGAATTGAGGTGGTCCGCGGGCCGTTGTCCTCTGTTTACGGGTCGGACGCCATCGCCGGCGCCATCAACATCATCATGCGCGAAGGCGCGCCGAAGGTGGTGGCGACGGCGCAAGCCGAGGGCGGCCGCTTCGATTACTATCGCGGTTGGGCCGGGTTGCGCGGACCTCTGGAATTCGGCGATTTCGCCCTCGACGCATCGATCGTCGACGACGGCGACCCCATCGCCGGCAGCCTGTTCGTCGGCAAGACGGCGACCGCCAGCGCGACCCTGGTGCCGACGGAGACCACTGTAATCCGGTTGTCGTCGCGCGTTGCGGATAGCTTGGCGAAAGGTTTTCCCGACGACAGTGGCGGGCCTTTGTTCGCGGTACCCATTGGCCTGGACAAGCGGGATTCTCGCGAAGCCATCATTGCCGCAGAGATAACTCACGAGGCCGGTCGCGATGTCTCCTACGTGGCCAAGGCTTCGTACTACGACCGCGCCGAGGTATTTTCCTCGCCGGGCGTGGCGCCTGGGGTACGCGATCCCGCCGGCATCGTAGCGAACTCGAGCGATAGCCGGTTTCGTCGCGAGACGGTCACCGGGTACGGCATCTTCGCACCTTTCGACGGCGCGATAATCAGCGCCGGCGCCGAGGCGGTGTTCGAACAGGGGGCCAGCGACAACCAGCTCATAATCGCCGGCACGGCCGTGCCGGGGCGGTTCGGTTTTGCCCGCCAGATATACGCGCCGTTTGCCGAAGTGCGGATCGCGCTGCCGCTGGGGCTGATGCTCGAGGGCGGCGGCCGGCTGGATATTCCCGATGCCTTCGATGCCGAATTCAGTCCCAGAATCGGTTTGAGCCGGAACTTCGAGAACACCGGCACCTCCCTGTCGGCAAGCTGGGGAGAGGGTTTCAAGCTGCCCTCGTTCTTCGCCCTCGGCCATCCGTTCGTCGGCAATGGAAATCTTCGTCCCGAGACCAGCGAGAGCGCCGAGATCGGTATCGAACAGGATTTATGGAGTGGCCGGGCGGCGCTGAGGGCGGCGCTGTTTCACAACTGGTTTTTCGACCTCATCGATTTCGACGAAGGGCCGCCGCCGCTGCTGGTGAACCGCTCGGAAGTGACGTCCAGGGGGTTCGAGCTGGCGGGCGACGTCCGCCCGTCGTCAAACCTGACACTGGGCGCCCATGTAAGCTACACACGGACCAACATCGAAGGCACCGCGGAGGACCTCCGCAACCGACCCGAATGGCGCGCTGGCGGGGATATGCTGTGGCGCCCGCGTGACGACATCACCGTCGCGCTCGATGGATTCTATGTCGGCGAGGTGCTCGATTCCTCAATTGCCACCGGCGACCGCACCCTCGACGGCTATTTTCGGCTCGACCTGGCGGTCACCTGGACGCCTTTGCCCGACGTCGAGTTGTCGCTCGCCGTTGACAATCTGTTGGATGCTGAGTTCGAGGAGGCGGCCGGGTTTCCAGGCGTCGGCGTTCGGCCGAGGCTGATCGCCCGCGTCACATTCTGAACGCCGCCTTACTGCAGCACGAAGTCGAACGGAATCTCGATCCTGCCGTCGACCGCTTCACCGTCCTTGCGGGCCGGCAACAGCCGCCAGGCGCTGACCGCTTCGAGGGCGGCGTCATCGAGCATGTCGTAGCCGCTGCTGCTCACCAGCGACGCGAACTCGACCTCGCCGGATGACAGTACAGTGGCCGCCACCACGACGCGCCCCTGGTACCCTCGCCGCCTGGCCAGGAGAGGGTATTCGGGCTGCAGGTCGGTGACCAGGCTGGCGTCGAGCATCGGGCCGTGGGCCAAGGGTTCGGTGGGCGCAATAATCTTGGCCGCCAGCGCGGCAACGTCCCTCGACCTGAGTTTATCTTGCTGACGTGGGATTGGCTCGATCCAGGTCACCATTGCGACGAGGAGCTTTGCCACTGGGTTGCGGCGCGGGGCCGTCGAAGGTGTTTGGTCAACGGAATCAGCCGGGCCGTCTGAAGCGTCGGCGTTTATCACGGAACCCGCTGGCGGGGCTGAAGCAGGTTTGACCGGTGGTATGGGCGGCGGCGCGGGCGCCACGATAGCCTCCGGGAGCGCAAGAGCGAGAAGCGATGGCGCCGGACGTTTCGGATACTGATCCGCCGTCGCCGCTTGTTCGGCTCGGTCTTCGCTCACGTCGGGCGCGACGGAGACAAGCGTGACAATGATCGGCGGCAAGCGCTTGTCGACGACGAAGGACCAGGGATGCAGGACAGCGGCGAACACCACGGCATGGGCAAGCAGCGACAGAACCATCGCACTACCCATCGGTAGCCGTCGCGACCAGATTTCATTCCGTATCGCGATGCTCATCTGCTATTCAGACTCGACGAAGCCGAACCGTGGAGGCCTGCCGATGCGAACGCTGTTTGAACAATTTCTCGTGATCCCCATGCCGTTCCTGTGGGTTCTGCTGGGCGGCTTCGCCTTGTGGCGGTGGCGGGCAGCCAGCCGTTCGCTGTTCGCCGCCGGAACCATCTTACTCTTCGTTGCCTGCCTTCCCGCAACCGGAAAACTTCTGCTGCGGGGCCTGACCGAAGACGCCTTGCCGCCCGACCTGGTCGATGGCCACGAACTCGCCGCCGTGGTGGTTCCCACCGGCGGCAGCTACGACGATAGCACCGGTCGATGGTGGCCGGCGACAAATTCGGTTCGGCGGGCGGTTGCCGGGCAGCAATTGTCGGCACGGCTGGGTGTTCCGCTCATTATCGTCGGGGGATCGCCGCTTGCCGGGCAACCGCCGGAATCGCTGACGGTCGCCCACGCATTGGGCCTGACGAACGCTGACGTGGTGTTGGGAAAGACCGCCCATGATTCCGCTGGAAGTGGTGCTGAAGTCGCCAACTTGCTGGCCGATCAACCGTTGCGGCGTGTCGCCGTGGTAACCAGCGCCGTCCACATCGCGCGAATGCGTGCCGCGTTGCGTCATAACGGCCTTGACGTCGTCGCGGTGCTTTCACGAGAGAAGATTCGGGAACTGGAGTTGACATTGGTCGATTTTGTTCCCAGCCGCGGCGGCTTTGGACTGACCGGCGGTGCCATACGGGAGTATGTGGGCATCTTGTGGTATCTGGTGAACGGTAAGATCGATATCACCGATTTATGGCCTGGCGAACCACGTCAGGCGGCGGCAAGTTCGTCGTAGAGCGCGATGTAGGCATCGACGACGCGGTCCCACGAAAAGTCCCCGGCGCGCGCCGTAGCGCTCTCCGCAAGCGCGGTGCACTTGGCGCCGTCGGTAAGCAGCGTCGCCATGGCCCGGGCCATCGCTCGCGGGTCGCGCGGCGGTACCAGCAGGCCGTCGCGGTCGCGCCGTACCACGTCGCGGCAACCGGGCGAGTCGCCGGCGATGACCGGCAGGCCCGCCGCCATGGCCTCGACGATGGCGACACCGAAGGTCTCCATCAGCGATGGGAAGACGAAGGCGTTGGCCGCCCGGTAGAGCTCGATCAGTTCTGGGGCAGGGAGTTGGGGGTTGCCGGTAACCGTCTCGCCACCGCCGATCTGGTCGATCAGGGTAATCCTGCCGGCAAGGCCGTGGCCTTCCACCGCCGCCGTCAGCTCGCGTGCGCCGTTGCCGACGATGGCCAGTTGGAAGGGCCGCGTGGCCCCGCCATCATTTGCCAGCAACGCCGCCGCCTCAATAAGCTCCCCGTAGTTCTTCTTCGGATGATTGCGCCCGACGCTGAGAAACAGAAAGCCGTCGGGGTCGAGGCCGTGGCGGGCGCGGACGGCGCGGCGGTCGACGGTACGTTCGAAGCGCGCCAAATCGACACCGTTGGGAATGTGTCTGATCCGCGATTCATCGATGCCGAGTGTCCGGTATTCCTCGGCCACGCTGTCGCTGATCGCGGTCAGCATCTGGGCCCGAGGCAGATAGGTCCGCACCAGGCCATCGACCTTGGGGTCGAGCCGGGCGCCATAACCGATGTCCGGGTCGCGCTGGATGTCCTCGCCGGCGCAGCGGATGAGGTAACGGATGCCGGGCCGTTTTCGGGCAAAGTGAACCAGGGCGACGCCGGTGGGGTAGCCCATGGTGCAATGCCAGAAATCGAATCCATGGCGCGCCTGCATGCGGGCGAAGTAGCGGTCCAGTAACCAGAACCCAAGCCGTGGCGCACGGTACAGCAGTGACCAAACCTTGGGCGGCAGCGCCTCCACCGGATAGGGCAGTTGCCAGCCCTCGTGGGCGAGCTGCCTGACATGGGGCGCCGGCGCCATGACGATGGGACGGTGGCCGCGTTCGACAAGCTTGCAGGCGATATTGTGAAGCCCGACCTCGGCGCCGCCCAGGTTGGGCAGGAACGACGAGATCGGCATGGCGATGACCCGTGTTGTCACAAGGACTCCAACGCGTCATCGATGATAGCGCGGAAGCGCTGGCAGAAGTCCTGGTATCCAGCCTCGCTGGCGATGTGGTGGCGGTAGCGCGACTGGGCGTCGCCGGCCAGCTCGATACGCCGTGCGTCGTCGTCGAGAACCTCCTCGATTACCGCCTCCAGGTCGTCGAGGTCCCAGCGGTGGGCGGCCATGGTCTCGCCGTCGCGGAACAGATCGGGCCAGGTCTCGAGATGCGCCATGCTCGGCTTGACCAGAGCGGCGCCGCACAGCATGGCCTCGAAATCCTTGAGGGAAATTTCGCCGAAGCCGAAGGGCGACACCACGGCGCGGCTGGTGCACATTTCGGCGAGATAGGCGCGCCGCGACAGCTTGTCGGTGGAAAGACGATGACCCATGGCTTCGCGGATTTTCTCCCGCTGGAAGGCGACGGTGCGCCGCGGGTAGCTGGCGCCGAAGCGGCAGGCGAGGGGGGTGGGCCGCGGTGCCCGCACCTCGGTGAAACGGCGGGGAAACCTCAGCAAGGCATCGACCGGCAGATGCCGGCGCAGGCCCATGGCCGTGGGACCCCACAAGGAGTAATCGGCCAGGCCCGAGTTCCACGATACCCGCAGCTTGGCGAGGTCCTCAGGCCGCGCGACCGCCCGGCTGGTCACCGGGTCGTCGTCCTCGACGCCGAATTCCCGGTGGTAGTAGTCGCCAAAGATTCGATTGCCGTAGTGGGGTTGGCGATAGGCCTGGCGGTCAACAAGCAGTTGTGCCTTGCAGTAGCGCGACACCACGGGAAGCACCTGGGACTGGAGCCAGCCGGTGCTGTCGGAAATGTCGAAGTAGAGCAGCGCCGGCACCTGCTCGGCGAAGGCAGCGAGCTCGTCGAGGGCGGCGCTCTCGTCACGGGCCCAGCGACGGGAATAGAAGCGGCTGTCGATGATCAGCGCATCGCAGTCCATGAGCTCGGGCGCGGGTTGGGTGAAGCAACGGAACCGTATGCCCATGTCGTCGAGCCGTCGGCGGTGCACATGCAGTGGAAACAGAAAGGCGATGCCGTTGGGTGAGGCAAAGCCCTTGGTCAGGATGTGAACGGTGCGCACGGGGTAGGCTCAGGCTGCGTCGGAGATAACCTGGCCGGCATCGGGAATGCTGCGCAGCCAGAGCTCGAGATTGATGAGATGTGGAATTGGCGGCCGTCCATTCGGCGCCACGGGGCGCCCCTGGCGAAAATCATCGACAAGGGTGGTCAGGCGTTTACGGTCGGCGAATTCGGCGAGTCGTGAATCATTGGCAACGATGAGGTCAATGTAGCGACCAAGTCCCTTGGTGTCGGCGGCCCATTGATCGAGAGGCAGGTTCAGCCCGACCTTGCGCCGGTGGATAATCTCCGACGGGAGATAGCGTTCGGCGATGGTCTTGAGTATCGGTTTGGTGTCGCCGCCCGGGGCGCGAAGATCGTGGGGAATTCGATTGGCGATCCGGGCCAGCGGCAGGTGAGTGAACGGCACGCGGGCCTCGACCGAGGCCGCCATGGCCATTTTGTCCTGACGCATGAGCAGGGATTCGAGATAGGCGGTCTGATCGGCGGCGAACATGCGAGAGCGAAAATCGTTGAACCGGGCGCTCGCTTGCTCGCGTGCGCCGGGCTCGGGAGCCAGATCCGGGAACAATCGATTGAGCGCCAAAAAGTCGTGATAGACCGCCCCGAAGATCGCCGGATCGCGTCCCGCGTAGCGCTCGATCTCCCGATATCTTTGCAGGTATGGCCACAGGCCGGGTGGCACCCACCGCGCCAGGCGGCCTTTGCGGCGTAGCGCCTGCCACAATGCGTAGCGCTTGTAGCCACCGAACATTTCGTCGGCGCCTTCGCCGGTGAGCACCACCTTGGAGGTCTCGCGGATACGGTCGCACAGCAGCATCAGCATGACGCAGCCGTAGTGGGGAACCGGCCCTTCCATATGCGCCACTGCGCGGGGCAAGGCGTTGGCGAAATCGCCCGCCGAGAGCTGAACCTCGTGATGGCGGAGCGACAGGTGTTCGACGACCTGTTGGCGATAGGGGCCTTCATCGTAGCGGTCGTCATCGAGTTTGACGCCGAAGGTGGTGACCGGCGCTTCCGCGGTCGCCGCGGCGAGCGCCGCGACGAGGCTGGAATCGACGCCGCCGGAAAGCTGGACCGTGTAGCCGACATCGCTCTGCAAATGATCGGTGACCGAGGTCCGGACAGCCGCTTCCGCCTGCTCCACGGCGTCGGCAAGGGTCATCGACGGATCGGGCGCGAGGCTGTCGAGGGGATCGGCGAAGCGGCGCTCCGACAGCCGGCCGTCGGCCAGCGACAGGGTCGCGACGGTCCCGCCCGGCAGTTTCTCGATACCGGCGAGATTGCTCAGCCGCCCGGCGGCGAAGCGGAAGGTGATGAGTTCCGCCAGGGCGTTGGGGTCTGGGGCGAGGGGGCCAAGCCGGGCGAAGGGCCGCATCTCGCTGGCGAAGGCGGTCAGGCCGCCACGCCGCATGACATAGAGTGGCTTGATGCCGAAGGGATCGCGCGCCGCTACCACTTTTCCCTCGACGCGATCGAGGAGGACAAAAGCGAACATGCCCTCGAGGCTCTCGACGATGGCCTCGCCCCAGGCAAGGTATCCCTCGAGGATGGCTTCGGTGTCGCCGTCGGTGCGCAACGTGACGCCGGCCTGCTCCAGCGCGGCGCGCAGGGCGCGATAGTTATAAATCTCGCCGTTGAAGACGAGGGTGCAACGGCCGGTCCGGTCGGTCATCGGTTGGTCGGCCTTGGCTTCCGGGTCGAGGATTGCCAGCCGCCGAAACACCATGGCAGCGCCCGGCTCATCGAGTATGCCACCAGAGTCGGGACCGCGGTGGAAGATGTCGCTCTCCATGGCCTCGAGCAGAGCGGGCGAAAATCTTCGACCGTCCTCGAAGAGGGCAACAAATCCACACATTACTGTTTCGCCGCCCTGGGAACCGGCTACCGGGTGAGAAGCCGCAGGAGGCCGGGACTTACGCGGCGGAAGAAGTCGATTGCCAAGCGGCGCTTGTTATTGGCGATGAAGTCGTCGACGGCGCCGTAGCGGGTGCATTTTCGGCACACCTCGGGCAGGTTCCCCTGCAGCCATTCGCGGCGATAACGAGCCAGCGCTTCACCGCGCCAGATTTCATCGAGTGACTGTTCCTCGACGTTGCCGATTTTTATCTCACCCTCGAGATCGATGCAGACGCAAACGCCGACGTTGCCGTTGGCGAGGATGTGCACGCGGCGGTACATCTCGAAACATGGTGAGCGCTTCTTTGCGTCGACTGGCAGCGGCGTGTCCAGGGCCGTGCCTTCGGGAATATCGTCCTTCTTGATGAGGCCGCCCCAGGCGTCGTAGACGTCGAGGTAGTCGATGTTGTCTTCGCCGATCAACTCGGCGAGGGTCGCGTAGGCTTCTGTATCGTGCCAACTGCTTTTGTCGCCTTCGACCCGGAGATGCAGCGTGATTCGTACCGGCGAGCCAAGCTCGCGATTTCGCTGCGCGGTATTGATGATGTTCTGTACCACATGGCCGTATTTGTCCTTGCCGTAGTAGCGCTTGTAGCCCTCGCGGTCGCCGATAAAGGTCGAAATCGCGAGACGGGTGAGGCCTGATTGGAGCATTCGGTCGAGATCGAAACGATGAAGCAGTATGCCGTTGGTATAGAGGAACACGCCGGCGATCTCGGGTAGGCTACGGGCGAATTCAAGCTTGTCGATCAAACGTTTGTCGACCAGGGGGTCGCCAACCGTTGGCGTGAAGTTGATGGTGCCGCCACCGGTTCTGGCGAACTCCCGTGCTGCTTTCTCGTAGACTTCCCAGGGCATCACCTTCTTGGGCCGCTGCATGAAGCGGTAACCGCAGAAGGTGCAGTTCGCGTTGCAGATATTGGTGGTCTCGACGCCGAAGTTGATGAAGCGGTATTCCATCATCTGGAGAAACACGCCAACGGGCAGCACCGACGTAAGCATCCCGAACAATCGGGAGCGTAGACGTCCGCGCGGGGTGCCGGTTACTCGGGATACCTTGCGCATTTGAGTGGTGTTTTGCTTATGCTACCGGTGGTCTTAGGCGTGAAAGTAGGTTTGAAAGAACGACTCGGGCCAGACCTCGGCGGCCGCCGCGTTCTCGACGGCTTCCAAGAGTGAATTAGTCTCGGCTCGAAACAAATTGCGTTCGTTGAGCGAACACGGCACGACCTCGCAGCGCAATTGAAGGTCGTCGAACGAGTGCGGGTCTCTGGGGCGAACCCCCATATCCGTCAACACGATGCCCTTGTTCGACGCCAGGGCGTCAAAGAACGCGGCGCCGGCGAAATCGAACAGATAACAGTCGGCGTCGTGACCGTTGGGGCTGAAATCACCGTCGACGAGTTCGTCGCAGAACGGCCGCAACAGTTCGGCCTCGCGAAGAACACCCTTGGGATGGGGCTTGACGACAACGCGAAACCCGGCCGACTGGAGTGTCTTGAGCAACCACCGTTGCCATTCGAAATAAATCACATCCGGCGGCTTTCGCGAGGGAAAATCGCCCAACCTCTCGCCCAGGTATCCGCCGGCGACATACATTACCGTCCCGGATCTCGATTGGCGCACCTGTCTCTGCGCCTCGGTTCTGAGAGCCTGGTGTTTTTGGCTTCCGTAAGACAGCAGTTCAATGTCTTCAGGGCCGGCCCGCACGGTTCGACCATCGGCGAGTCGGTTTCGGATGTATGTGGTTTCACCCCTGCCGTGACAAATATAGCGGTCGCATGATGGTAACTCGGCGAGACTCCAAGGATAATCGTCGTAGAATGCTCGTTCGCCGCCGTGGGCAAAGCGGGTAACGGAACGGCCAAGCTTTCGGTATTGCCAGGCGATCAGTCGGCCAATGTACTTCGGTGTGCCACCGGCAAGCATGGCGCCGGCCCGCTGGGCGGATACGAACTTGCAAACGCGAGGAAGGTCGCACAGGGCCTGGGTCAAGTGATAACCAATCACCGCTGTTGCAAGAAAGGTGGCGGACATCGCAAGTTTGCTGTCACCGTTTGTCGCCGTGTCGAGTGTGCCGGCGAAGGCATCGACGATGGCGGCCGTCATACCGTCAACCGAGGCAGCTAAGGTGTTTGGCGCCGACCAATCGCGGTAGTTCGGCGAAACATCGACTTGGCGTGGCTCATGCTGATTGAAATATTCATCGAGCAGGGTGTTTCGGCTAAGTACGTCGAAGCGCTCGGTTGTCGGTAGCA
>CAZYDR010000099.1:0-13474 GCA_964645285.1 uncultured Alphaproteobacteria bacterium | reverse complement strand
CGATCTCGCCGCCGGCTTGCACGCGCCATACGGAAGCGTCGGTCACGTAGTCGACGGTGCTGCCGCGCAGGGCTTTGGCTAGAGCACCACCTCTGGCGTAGTCGGACCCCAGAACATGGCGGCGCGCGGGCGGCGTGGTTTCAATGTTGCGATAAACCTGACCGCCGGGCGCCCGTTGTTCGTCGAGCAACAGGGTCGCCAGGCCAAGCTCGCTGGCCAGTGCGGCGGCGGCGAGGCCGGCCGGACCGGCGCCGACGATGACCAGATCATATCGCTCCTTCATGGTAGGGTCCGCCGGGCGCCGTGCTGGCGCTCCACGCGCATGCCGTTGCACACGGTCTCCATGCAGGCCTGGCGATTGGCCACGCCGTCGATGGTCACCAGACAATCGAAGCAGACGCCGATCATGCAATAGGCCGCGCGGTGCGGCGGTCTCCGGTGAGGTGCGGAAGGCGCCCGCGTCGGCGGCGAGCAGGGCGGCGGCGACGCTGTCGCCGGTGGCCGCTTCAATGGCCACGCCGTCGAGGGTCAAGTGCACGGTGGCGCCGGGGCCAAGTCGCCTAAACATCGAAACGATCCGGGGACAGGGCATTGAGATTGGCGGGCGGGCTGTCGCCGGCGACCCAGTCGGCGATTTTCCCGCCGTGGCCGGCGGCCAGGGTGACGCCGCTGTGACAGCAGGCGACGAAGGCACCGGGATGGGTGGCCGATTGCTCATAAACCGGATAGCCATCCGGGGTCATCACCCGCAAGGCGCCCCAGGCGCGCACCACGCGGACGTCGCGAAGGTAGGGAAAAGCGGTCACCGCCCGGTGGGCGATGGCGCCCATGACGGCGTTGGTAGTGCCGTCGTCGAAGCCTACTTCCTCCACGGAATCGCCAAACTGCATACTGCCCGCGCCGGTCTGGCGCACGATGCTCGTGGGCAGGGGCAGCACCGGGGCGAGCCGTTCGGAGACCAGAATTTGACCCCGCTCGGGCGCTACGGGCGCGCGCAATCCCAGGCTCGGGGCCAGGGTGGCGTTGCCAAGGCCGGCGGCCAAAACGACCTTCTCCGCCGTGACTGCCCGGCCGTTACCGTTCACGGTGAAGCCGCCGTTGTTCGCGGCGATAGACCGGACCCGCTGTTCTGCCCGGTAATCGCCGCCCAGGCCGATTAAACCCGCGTGGAGAGCGCGCAGCAGGTAGAGCGGGTTGGCGTCGCCATCGAGAGGGCAGTAGGAGCCGCCGGCGACCTTGGGCCCGAGACCGGGCAATAGATCGGCCAGGGCCCCGTGGTCGAGAATTTCGAACGGAAAGCCGCCATCGGTTTCCCGGTCCACACGGGACAGCATGGCCTGGCGTGTCGCCACTGACTCATCGTCAAAACAGATATCGACGCCGCCCGGCCGGCGATGTTCCAGGTCAACGCCGGTGGCCTCGCCGAGTTCATCAGCGAAGGCCGGCCAGGCGTCCGACGAGCGTCGGGTCAGGGCGGCGTAGGCGGGCATGTCGGCGCCCTTGCCCTGGACCCAGACCAGACCGAAGTTGCCCCGGGCAGCGCGGAAGGCGACATCGCCTTCGTCGAGCACGACCACTGACAGCCGCCGGCGCGCCAGACCGTAGGCGATGGCCGAACCAACCATGCCGCCGCCAATAACGGCTACGTCAAAGCTGTTCATGGCGCCGTTCTAGTCATCAGGCATTGCGCTTAAGTGGTTGAAATATTATGCGAAGATGGTTTATGGTTAATCTGCAGGGGCGAGGTAAGCTTACCCGGCAGCGACGTTGTTGAAGTGATTCGGTCCTGACAGCAGCAAGGGTAATAAACCCATGGCAGTCACGCAATTAGCGTTGGTTTTGAAGATACTCGGCGTTGCCGGTGTCTTTATGAGCCTGATCATAGCGGCGGTCTTCCTGATATTCGCACTGGTTGGCACTCTTGGTGGCGAAGAGCCGGCGAATGTCTGGATCATTACCTGGAATTCATTCTTCATTGGTCTGCCGCTCTACGGCATTCTTTATGTGGCCGTCACCATACGTGAGGAAATTCGCAACGTCGTCCTTGAGCTGAGGAAAGACGACTAGGACTCCGGAGCATCCTGACGGGTTGCCGCCAGGTGCGAGGTCCAGCTTTGGGCTTCGATGAAGACCCGCGAGACCTCGGAAAAACGTTCCTTGATACGCTGCTCCATGGCGGAAATCTCGGCCTCCACCTCGACTGATCCCAGACTATCGGCGAAGTCGAGGCTGAGGGTCACCAGTACGTCTTCGGGGCCAAAGTGAAGGGTGCGGATTTCGTTGATGCGCAGGGTGCCCTCGCAGGCCGTGGCGATCTCCGTGATGCCGGCGACCACCGCCGGCGACGCCGCTTCACCGATGAGCAGTCCTTTGCATTCATAGGCCAGGAACGCGGCGGTCACCGCCAGCACCGCGCCGATCCCGATGGACGCCATGGCGTCGAAAATCGGTTGGCCAGTCCATTGGCCGATGGCGATGCTAGTAAAGGCGATAACCAAGCCGAGCATGGCGGCGCTGTCCTCGAACAATACCGTGAAGATGGTCGGGTCCTTGCTGTCGCGGATGGCGGAGAGATAGCCGCCCTGACCCTTGATGGCGCGGAACTCGCGCAACGCCACCAGCCAGGCGCCGCCCTCGAACAGCATGGCGACGGCGAGCACCAGGTAGTTGATATAGACGTCGGTGATTGGGTGGGGATTGCGCAGTTTGGCGATGCCTTCGTAGAACGACACGCCGGCGCCCAGGGCGAAGATCAGAATGGCGACCACGAAGGCCCAGAAATAGACTTCCTTGCCGTAACCGAAGGGATGGGCCTTGTCGGCCGGCCGCGCCGCCCGGTGCATGCCGAACAGCAGCAGCGCCTGGTTGCCGGTGTCGACCAGCGAGTGGACCGCCTCGCTGAACATGGCGGAGCTGCCGGTATATGAGGCGGCGGCGAATTTGGTCGCGGCGATCAGGGAATTACCCGCCAGCGCCGCGTACACGACTTTCTTCGATCCGCTGGCCGCCATGGTGTTCCCCCTTGCGCCAGATTACCGATGTGGCGTTATGGCGTCACTGAAATAGGGTTTCCCGAAACCGCCGCCTAGCCGTATTATGAAACACCGTCAGGCTGATGACAAATATGGACAGCAATCCCAAGGATGACCGGCACTGGCTCGGCGCGCCGCTGATCCGGGCTTACGCGGCCATATTCCTGGCGGTCTACGCCGGGTCCCTGATCTATCATTTCTTCTTCGGTCCCGGGGTTATGGCGTCGGGGGCGGCCGTTGGCTCGGACTACAGCGTTTTTCGGGCGGCCTCGGCTCTGATCCTGGAGGGACGCCCGGCGGCGCCCTTCGACGCGGCGGTGCTGTTCGAGACCATGCGGGCCATGCTGCCTGCACTGCCCGAATACCGCTCCACCGTCATGTGGAACTATCCGCCTCACTACGACTTCGCGATATTTTGGCTCGCATGGCTGCCCTACGTGCCGGCCTATGTGGTGTGGTGCGTGGTGACGTTCCTGCCGCTTGGTTATCTCATGTGGCGCATCGCACCCCGGCGCGAGACCCTGTTGCTGCTGGCGGCGTTTCCTGGCACCTATACGAACCTGGCCTATGGACAGAACGGTTTCCTCAGCGCCGCCTTCCTGGGCGGCGGGCTGTATCTGATTACCCGGCGGCCGATTATCGCTGGCGTTCTGTTCGGCCTTCTCACGTTCAAGCCCCATCTCGGTATTCTGGTTCCTCTGGCCCTGATCTGCGCCCGCCAGTGGACAGTGTTCACATCGGCGGCGGTGACCACGGCGCTGGTTGGCGCCGCCAGCCTGATGGTCTTTGGTATGGAGCCCTGGAGCACTTTCCTCGATAACCTGACCGGCGCCGCCGGACGGGTCTCCGAGGGCCTGTTCCCTCTGCAGAAAATGCCCAGTCTCTATGCCACTTTGGTTGTCCTGAATGTGGACAGGGCCATTGCTATTGCCATCCATGGCGTATTGGCGGCCCTGGTTACCGCGCCGGTGGCCTGGCTCTGGTGGAAGCGCGGCGCGACCCCCGCCGCCATGGCGCTGCTTGTGGCCGGCACCCTGCTGGTCTCGCCTTACCTCTATGAATACGACCTCATGGTCATGGCCGTGGCTATTGGCCTGATGGCCTGGGAGGGCTATCGCATTGGGTGGTTGCCGTGGGAGCGCGAGGTTCTGGTTCTCGCCTGGATGACGCCGTTCCTGGTCAGGATCAGCGGCTCCGACCTGGGGTTTCAGGTCGGCGCGCTCTGCCTGATCGCGCTCTACGTCATCGCTCTTCGCCGGGCGCTGGGCGAGGGCAGAATTTCTTACTAGGCGCGAATTTTTCCCTTACCTCGCGCCGCCTCCTTTGACACACTCAGCCCCGGTTGGCGCGCGCCTGCGCCAGGAGGAGGATCGAGATGCAGTTCAGTTTTTACCTGCCGTGTTACTGGCCCGACACGAGCATTCACTTCAAGGTCATGTATGACGAGATGCTGGTTCAGGCGGCCCGCGCCGAGGAACTCGGCTATGCCATGCTCGGCATCCCGGAACATCACTTCATCAATTACCTGACCCATCCCAGCCCGCTGCTGACGGCGGTCAAGCTGACCTCGGTGACCAAGCGCATGCCGTTCATCACCTCGGTGCTGGTGTTGCCTTTCCTCGACATGCGCCGTCTGGCAGGCGAGATTGCCCAGGCCGACTGCCTTACCGACGGGCGCATACAGCTGGGCATCGGGCGCGGCGCGTTCCGTTACGAATTCGACCGCTTCAACGTGCCGGTGGAGGAAAGCCGCGCCATGTTCGACGACGCCCTGGCCCTGCTCAAGAAACTCATGACCGAGAACGAGGTGTCGTGGGACAGCGACTATTACAAATTCGACGCCCTGACCATTACGCCCCGGCCGGTGCAGCAACCCCATCCGCCGATCTGGATGGCGGCGGTCACCCCGGTGGCGATCTATCATTCGGTGCTCAACGGCTACGACATCATGACGACGCCGTTGCGCGAGCCGTTCGAGAAGGTGGTGGCTCAGGCCGAAGCCTTTCACAAGGGTGTGGCCGAGGTCGGTGAGGCCGCTTCGGGGCGCATGCTGTCCATGCTCAAAATGCTTTATGTGGCCAAGGATGACGCCGACAGCCGCGAGAAGATCGAGATCGCCCACGCCAATCACCAGCGCTTCGTCAACGTCTACGATACCCCCGGCGAGGTCCTCAACGGCGCCATCAAGCCCATTGAGACCAACGAGACCCTGGAAGATGTGGGCAAGGTGCTGATTATCGGCACCGCCAGTGAATGCATCGACCGGCTGGGTCCCTACGCCGAGCTCGGTATCCACGATATGATGCTGAACATGAGCTTCGGCGCCGCCCATGACGACGTGCTCGGCGCCATGGAGCGCTTCGCCACCGACGTCAGACCGCATCTTACCTAGAACGGGAGCAACCGCCATGGATGCCCAGGCGCTGCACAAAGATGCCCTTATCATCGACGGCCTGACCTTCATGAGTGACGGCTATGCCGATGGCCTCAAGGCGGCCAACGTCGTCGCCACCAACCTGACCGTCAGCCACTTCGAAGGCGATCTAGAGCGCACGATCGACGACATGGCCGCCTGGGCCGCGCGTCTTGCCCGGACCGATTGTCCGTGGCGTCTGATCGAGAGGGCCGCCGACATTCCGGCTGCCCGGTCGGCGGGCCAGGTCGGCCTGATCATGGGCTGGCAGAACATGCGGGCGATCAGCGACAACCTGGATCGCATCGCCCTGTTCCATCGCCTCGGCGTGCGGGTCATGCAGCTGACCTATAATCGCCGCAACTTCATGGGCGACGGTTGTCTTGAGCCCGAGGACGGCGGTCTCAGTGATCTCGGGGTCGAAGCGGTGGGGGTCATGAACCATGTCGGTGTCGCCGTCGATCTCAGCCATGTGGGCAAGCGCGCTACCCTCAAGGCCGCCGAAGTCAGCACCAAGCCGGTGCTCATCACCCATTCCAATGCGGAGGCGGTGGTCGCCAGTCCGCGCAATAAGTCGGACGAGGAAATTAAGGCGGTGGCCGGCGGCGGCGGGGTCATTGGCACCAGCGTCTACGGCGCTATGTGCTGGACCGGTGACCCGCAAGAACCGCCGAGCCTGGACGACTACCTGCGCCAACTCGATTACATCGTCGATCTGGTGGGGCCGGACCATGTGGGCATCGGCACCGATCTACCGGCGGTCAGTGACCTGGCCGTGGTCAAGGCGGTGACGGAAATGACCCTGGCCCGCTCGGCCGCCTTCATCGGCGACTACGTGGCCGCCTTCGGCAACGAAATCGCCGGCCGCTACATCCGCGAGTGTACCGACCAGACCGGCCTGGTGCATATCACCGAGGCATTGGTCGACCGCGGTTGGAGCGAAGCTCATATTCGCGGCCTGCTGGGCGAGAACTTCCTGCGGGTATTCGGCGAAATCTGGGGCGGTTGACGGCTATGAACAACCCGGCCGTGGTACCGGTCCGGCCGCTGATCGGCGTATTGCTGATGTTCGCGGCGTTTACCTACCTGCCGATTATCGACTCCATCGCCAAGGTCCTGCTGGGGTTCTACCCGGTGCTTCAGGTGGTGTGGGCGCGGGTCTTCTTTCATCTGGCGGTCATGGCGCCGGTGTTGTTGTTGAGCGTTGACCGGAGTCGTTGGTGGCCGCGCCAGCCTAAGCTCCAGTTGCTGCGCAGTTGCTTTATGTTTCTCACCACCATCCTGTTTTTCTCGGCGCTGTCGACCATGCCTCTGGTTGACGCCATTGCCCTGGTCTTCATCGCGCCTCTGGTGGTCACCGCCCTGTCGCCGTTGTTACTCGGCGAGCGGGTCGGCCCGCGCCGTTGGGCGGCGGTGGTGGTTGGCTTCGCCGGCGCCATGATGGTGGTGCGGCCCGAATTCGACCATGTGCCGTGGGAGGCGATTTACGCCCTCGGCGCCGGCACCTGTTTCGGCCTTCTCCTGATTACCACCCGCAAGCTGTCGGGTGGCGATGACCCCTTGGTGACGCTCACCTTCACGACGCTGGTCGGCGGCGTGGTGACGACCGTGGCCCTGCCCACGGTGTGGGTGACGCCGACCGGCTATCACCTGTTCCTCATGGCCGCCACCGGGTTCATCGCGGCCGGCGGCCACCTTATGGTGATCAAGGCCATGTATCACGCGGACGCTTCGCTATTGGCCCCCATCACCTACCAGGAACTGGTCATCACCACCGGGCTGGGCTATGTGCTGTTCGGCGACTTCCCCGAACCCTGGACCTGGGCTGGCGTCGCGGTCATCGTCTCCAGCAGCCTCTACATCACCATTCGCGAGCGCCATATCCAGCCGACAAAATAATTATGGGGACGCCTTACTTAATTAAGTAAGGCGTCCCCATAATTAAAATGGTTAGGCTTGGGCGTTCTACAGGGGAGTGGCCAGCACCAGTCTGACCAGGTCGGTCTGGCGGCTGGTACCTGTTTTGTCGAACACCGCCGTGAGGTGGAAGCGCGCGGTTTCGTAGGCGATGTTCTGGGCTGCCGCGGTAGCCTTGAGCGACTGGCCGGCGACCAGGGATTCGAGTATCCGCGCCTCTGCCGGGGTCAGGCCATAGAGCTGCTGCAACAAATCCGCCGGGGCTTCCTGAGGCCGTTCCGGGTCGGTCACGAACAACACCGCCACCGGGTCGTCGAGGATGCCCAGATCGAAGCGAAGGTGATTGCCCCACAGGGTACCGACCAGACAGGCGTAGGGCCGCCCACCGGATCGCTTGGCGATGGTGATCGGCTCGCCGGCCAGAATGTCGCCGCCGCGGGCGCTGCGGATGGCGCTATCGGTGGCGGTGACGATTTGCCGCAGGGTTTGGGTGTTGTCGACCAGCAGATGACCGTCGCGAATGCGGAAACCGTCGCCATCATCGGCCATGGCCCGGGCCAGGCGATTGTCGAAGCGAACCGAGCCGGCTTCACCGAGCAAGACGATTCCCGTGGCGATATGATCCAGAGCCTCAAGGGCGGTACGCTGGCCGAGGCCGAGCACGGCGAAGCGCTTGTACATGGACAGGCTGCGGCGCAGATGAGGGATCAACAGTCCCATGAGATCGCAGTCGGCCTGGTCGAACGCCACCAAAGTCTTGTTTCGAAACATGGCGATGCCGGTAAAGGCGTCGGCTTCTTCGTCTTCCAGTTTGACGCCGAGGGTAAACTCGACCCCCGCCGGGTCGAGCACCTCGCGGTAGAGGCGCGATGCGTGGTAGGCCGCCACGTCCATGGTCATGCGGCAGGAATGGGGTTTGCCGGGCAGGCGCTGCCATACCACCATTCGAGGGTCTTCGGGCAGGAGTTGTTCGACAAGCTGCCAATGGTCGACGCTTACGTGCTCGAGGCCCTTATGGACATTGAACCCGAGTTGCCGTTCGCGGAGATCGTAGTGGCCAAGCTGACAACTGGTGGCGCCGAACAGCGTCATGAGATCGCTGGCGACGGCTTCCCATTTATCGGCGTCCGTTGCCGCGTCGTAGATTCGACCGATGATGTCGAGCAGGTCAACGCCCCTTACCACCACTCCGTCTATTTGACCGCCCTATTACCAAGCCTTACTTACCTTTGGCGCGGAGTATACACCAGACGGTGGTATTCGGGGAGCCCTTCTACTTCCAGACCCCGCCGACGACGCGCAGGAAGTTTTCGCCAAGGATGCCGCGCACCTGGTCGTCGTCATAGCCGCGCGCCAACAGAGCTTCGGTAATGCGCGGAAAGGCTTCCGGTTCGATGAAGCCGATGTCGCCGTCGCCGTACTGGCTGGTCGGCCAGTAATTGCTGTCGCCCTCCACGTTGAGGGCTTCTTCGTCGAGGGCGAAGTCGAGGCCGATGCCCACATTTTCGGGGCCGATCATCTCGGCCATGTAATCGATGTGGCGGACCAGGCCATCCACCGTGGGCCCGTCATCGCCGAGGAAGGCGCCGATGCCGGTGACCCCGACCATGCCGCCGGTGGCGGCGCAAGCCTTGATCTGGTCGTCCCAGATGTTGCGTTCGTGGTCGTAGAGTTCGCGGGAATTGGCGTGGGAGAATATAAACGGCGCCTCGGTCACTTCCATGGCTTCCATGGTGGTGCGGTAGCCGCTGTGGGAACCGTCCACCAGCATGCCGACCCGGTTCATCTCTTTGATCACCCGGCGGCCGAATTCGGTCAGGCCGACATCCGCGCCGTGGCAGCCGCCGCCGGCCGCGTTGTCGAGGTTGTAGGCGAACAGCATCTGGCGCACGCCGAGGCGGTAGAAGACCTCGACCTGGCGGACATCCTCGTTGAGGGAATCCATGCCTTCGATATCGAAGGTGATGCCCAGCTTGCTCTCGGCCTTGGCGCGGCGCACGTCGGCGACGGTTTCGCACAGGCTGTAGCCCTCGGGATTGGCGATGATCCAGGCCCGGTAGGCGTCGAGGGCTACCGCGGTGCCCTGCCAGGGGCGGCGGTCGTAGCCGACATTGATCGACAGGTAATCGACCCCGGCGTCGCGCCATAGCTCTAGCTGGTTGAGATCGACATCGGGCTCGGGCTCGAACCCGGCGTGGTTGTCCCAAACAAGCGCGTCCGCGTGGAGCGCCGCGGCGCGCTCGGATATTCCCCAGTCAGTCATTGTCGTACCTCGTTGATTTGCCCTACGGCAGCAAAATAGCTTGCCGAAGAATTTCTTGTCCAGGAAGTCCTGCTGGGCTCGGTGAATATCCTCTAACGGATAAGTTCGCGCCAGCAGCGGCTTGATGCGGCCCTGGGTGATGTAGCCCATGAGGTCGGCGAATTCCTTGCGTGTGCCCATGGTGGAGCCGATGATTTGCAGACGGCTCAGGTAAAGGGTGCGGAGATCGAGCTCGACCATGGGTCCGGCAATGGCGCCGGCGGTAACGTAGCGCCCCTCGGGCCGCAGCAGGTTTAGAAGATCGGGAAACATAGCCCCGGCCACCAGGTCGGCGACCACGTCCACCGGCCGGTTGCCGAGAGCGTCGCGCACCGCTTCCACCAGATTGCCGCTGCCCCGGGTGATGACCACCTCGGCGCCGATATCCCGGGCCTGGGTCTCCTTGCCGGTGCTGGTCAGGGCGACGACCCGGGCGCCGCGTAGGGTGGCGAGCTGGACCAGGGCCGAGCCGCCACCGCCCGAGGCGCCGGTGACGAATACGGTCTCGCCGGCGACGACGCGGGCGCGGTTGATCATGCGCTCGCCGGTGATGTAGGCGCAAGGGAAGGTCGCCAGCTCGGCGTCGCTCAGGGCGCAGTCGGCGACATGGGCGTTCTCCGCCGGCACGGTAGCGTACTCGGCGAAGCCGCCGTCGCGCTCGCTGCCGATAAAGCCGGTCCCGACCAGGTCGTCGCCGGTGCCGCCATAGAGGGTCATGTTGACTAGGACTCGTTCACCGATCCGCCCGTTATCGACGCCCATGCCCACGGCGGTGATGCAACCGGCGATATCGCCGCCCTGAATGCGGGGAAAATGGAAGGGCTCTGCGCTCCAGCCCGACACCGCGTCCGGGTCGTCGGCATGGCCGTAGGCGCCCTCGCGGGTCCAGATGTCGGTGTTGTTGACGCCGCAGGCGCCGACCTTGACGAGCACCTCGCCGGCCTCGGCCTTGGGCCGCATGACGTAGTCGCGGTATTCGAGCTTCTCCAGCCCGCCGTGGCCGGTCAACAGCACGGCCTTCATAATATCGGGTCTCATGGGTATTCCTGATGGGTGAAAGGCGAGGCCCGATGTACAGAGCTTTTTGCTGCGAGGGCAATGGCACGCTCATAACCCCACCAACGAAACGCTTGCGGGCGGGCCTAAAACCGTTGAGAACTATTGTCATGAGTTCTGACAAATCACGCAGGGGCGGGCGCGCGGCGCGGCGTAAGTTGCGGCTCCAGGCGCCTATCGTCATGGCGCCGGCCCTGGTGCGCAACGTGCCGCTCTACGAGGTTCTCGACGCCGAGGGGGTGGAGCTGATTCACGACGCCTCCATGGCGATTCTCGAGGAGGTCGGCATCGATTTTCGCGACGACGATGCGGCGGCCATGTGGCAGGCCGCCGGGGCTGATGTCGATGGCCATAGGGTGCGCATCGACCGGGGCATGCTCATGGAGCTGGTGGCCAAGGCGCCCGAGGTCATCACCATGAATGCCCGCAACCCTAAGCGCACGGCGGATGTGGGCGGCCGCAATATCGTTTTCGTGCCGACTTACGGCTCGCCGTTCATCCTCGATGCCGACAACAACCGGCGCTACTCGACCATCGCCGATCTCCACGACTTCCATAAGCTCGCCTACATGACGCCCCATATGCACCTCACCGGCGGCATCACCTGTGAGCCGGTGGATCTGCCGGTGCCGACCCGCCACCTCCATGTGGCCTACAGCGCCCTCAAGCATTCGGACAAGCCCTATATGGGGTCGAGCCTGGCGGCCGGCGGCCGGGCCGCGGATAACGTGGCCATGGCCAAGATCGTCATGGGCGACGAGTTTGTCGAGAACAACACGGTCATGGTTTCGGTGATGAACTGCAATTCGCCGTTGCTGTGGGACGAGTCCATGCTGTCGACGATTAAGGTCTATGCCCTGCACAATCAGGCGTCGATCGTCGCGCCCTTCGTGCTGGGCGGCGCCTCGACCCCGGCGAGCAGCGTCGGCGCGGTCGCCCAGCTTAATGCCGAGGCCTTGGCCGGCGTCGCCTATGGACAAATGGTGCGGGCCGGGGCGCCGATGATCTACGGCCAATGGCTGGCCCCGGTCTCCATGAAGTCCGGCGCACCCATGGCGGGCACCCCCGAAGTTTGCTTCATGAACTACATGGTCGGCCAGATGGCCCGGCGCTATGGCCTGCCGTGGCGCTCCAGCGGCATGAACACGGGCTCCAAGCTGGTCGATGCCCAGGCCGCCTACGAGTCGAGCATGACCATGCATTCGGTACTGCTGGCGGGGGCCAATTTCGTGCTCCATGCCACCGGCTGGCTCGAAGGCGGGCTGGCGGCGAGCCTTTCCAAGTTCGTCCTCGATGCCGAGCAGATGGCCATGTACTACAAGTTCGGCCAGGGTATCGATATGAGCGATCTCGGCGGCGCCATGGACGCGGTGCGCGATGTCGGGCCGGGCGGCCATTACCTCGGCGCCGACCATACCCGGAAGAATTTCCAGAGCGCCTTCTTCATGCCCGAACTGATGGACAACAACAGCTTCGAGCAATGGCAGGTCGAGGGCAGCAAGGACGCCAACCAGCGCGCCGTGGCCAAGGTCCGCGAGATGCTGGGAAACTACCAAGCGCCGGACCTTGATCCGGGTATCGACGAAGCGCTCCGCGACTACATCACGCGGCGTGAAAACGAGCTTCCCACCAGCGTCACCTGATCCGGAGCGAGTATTCCGTCGGATAAGAAAAACCCCCGCCAAACATAGTTTGGCGGGACTTCTTCTCTGTTCCCTGATCGGGCGCCTTCCTGGCGCCGTCACGGTGGGAGAAAAGCTGGTCGGCGGGGTCGTTAGGCTGCCTGCTCGACAACCCCGCCAACCGATTTGTGGACTACGATTACGCGTCCTGGATGCGGTCTCTATCAGTCTCGATTTGGGCAACGACAGTGCCCCATACCGAGGACGGAAGCTGCGCGACATTGGTGATCGTGACCTGGGCCTTGGTCCGGGCAGCGGCCCATTCCTGTGTCACATCCTCGCTGATGGTGAGAACGAGGATCTGCTTCTGCACGGTCCGCGCGATGGACGGCAGATAGCGGTGCACGGTGTCACGGTCTCCATTTTGCGCCGCCACGACAACCTTCATGACCTTTTCCCGAAGAGCCTGCTCAAGCAGCTTCAGGCGGATCTTGGTGCCGTCGCTTACGCCAGGGTGCATAATCATCTCTTCGAGGTTGTTCTGAAGCACGCCGAAGTCGGTCGCCAGACGGATCACCCAAAGATCGGTTTCACCGGGGCTGTTGATCGAAATCGAACTGTCAGAATAGCTGCCTGCTTGAGCCTGCGACGTGAGCGCTGCCGGCAATAGCACCAGCGCGAAGAGTGAGAGAAGTATTGATAGCTTACGCATAGCTAGTCTCCTTTCGGTGGCCCCGCTACCTGATGCTATGTCCAGGCCGGAAGCTTTGCGGCCCCGCCGTCGCCGACGGTTTGCCATTTCGGATAACTCCGCTGTCTGGCGTTAGACCAGACCGGTGGTTTTGCGTCCCGCCGTCGCCGACGGTTTGCCGTTCATTGTCCACTGGAACAACCGGCGCCCAAAAAGGCAGATGGTTATCCCGCGTGATAATGTCATTAAACTCCTTCATATCTTAAGCAGCGGTAAATATTGCCGATGAATTACTTCTCATCGAAAACAAATGTCGTATGTATAGTTAATTGTTATTATAGATAACGAAAATTAACTATAGTAACAACGAGAGTTTTATTAACTATACTAGGCTCAGGACCTATTAATTTGATTGTATGAATTGGGATAGATTGATTCAAT
>CAZYDR010000098.1:0-13513 GCA_964645285.1 uncultured Alphaproteobacteria bacterium | reverse complement strand
GGCACCTTACATCGTCGATATTGACACGGGCTTTTACCGCCAGACGGTTCTGTCAGACCTGTACGACATCGCACGTCTGGTCGACACCCAGGAAAATATACACTACTACTGGCGCTCAGTCGTTGCAGGTGACATGCAAAATGCTGATGACCTTGACATAAATACGGCCTATGCATGCATTCAAGGTACATCCAAGCATGTGGGCCTCAGTTTCATGAAAGCCGAAAACCTGGAACGCGCCGTCAACATGTTTGATATGGTCGCTGGCGGTGAGGGCAAGTTTCGGCAAAAGCCATTTTGCACCATTTCGTGTTGTCATGTCGTTCCGCCACTGCGTTTCGCAACAGATGCCTGCCATACTTTGGAAACGGCTGTCAGGTTAGGCGTGCCAACCAAAATAGTGTCAGCAAGTCAAGCCGGAGCCACAAGCCCATCGGCTCTTGCAGGATCAATCGTACAAACCGTCGTGGAGGTACTGGCAGGTCTGGTTTTCACCAGACTTCTTGACCCGCATCACCCGGTGATTTTTGCGGCCCTGCCATTTGTTACAGATTTGCGCACAGGAGCCATGAGCGGCGGTAGTGGTGAACAAGCGTTGCTCATGGCAGGGACGGCGCAAATGGCCCGGTTTTACGGTATGCCATCATCCATCTGTGCTGCTATGACAGACTCCAAAATACCCGACGCACAATCAGGTGCTGAAAAAGGATACACGCTTGCTGTTGCAGCTGTCAGCGGCGCGAATATGGTTTCACATGCGGCTGGCATGCAGGCCAGCCTGTTAGGCACAGCTTTGGAAAGTTATGTTCTGGACAATGATACTGTGGGTGCTTGCATGCGCATTATCCGCGGAATTGAAGTAACGGAAGAGACGTTATCAGCCAGCGTAATCGAAAATGTTGCGCTCGGTGATGGCCATTATCTGGGACAGGCTCAGACCCTGACGAGCATGCACAAAGATTACCTATATCCGCACACCGGAGACCGCAACCCACCCGATAAATGGGAAGAATCTGGCAGCCTTGATGCCAGAACCCGCGCTAAAGACAAAGTACGGGAAATACTGTCATCTCACTTCCCTCATCACATTTCCCGCGAAACCGACGACAGGATTCGGGAAAAGTTCAGGATACTGTTACCGCAGGAAACTATATTTTAGCTGCAACATTCAGTCATGGCGTTATCAGGGGCTGGTACACCTGCTGTATCCAAGTGCGGCGAAACGGTTATACTAGCTGGTTACGGACATGATTAACCTTAGTTCCGTGCGCCGGAGAACAGAGCTCTTTAGCCGTCACGTGAACTAACTGGAAACAAAAGTAACAAAAAACTAACAAGGCAAATGTTAAGCTATTGATTAGCAACATTTGTGTGCAACCCAGCCAGTGTTTCAATTCAAGACTGAGTTTACCCCGGGCCGGCGACCTCGTGGCTATAGGCCGCCAAGTGGTCGAGGTTGAAGCCGTAGAGCCGGGCCGCGTTGCCGCACAGCACCTGATGGGCGTCCTCTTCATTCAGCTTTGCGCGGATATCGGAAATCGGTCCATAGCTGCGCAGCAAGGTGCCTTCATCGTGGGGGTAGTCGTTGCCCCACATCAGGCGCCCGGCGCCGATGAAGTCGACATTGCCGAGACCCACCGGATCGTCGGAGATCGTGATGGCGCCCTGACGGTGAAAATAGTCGCTCGCCTTGTGCTTCAGCTTGCGCATGTTCAAATAGCGCCGCGACTGCATCTGATCCATGAACTGGAGGAACCAGGGCAGCCAGCCGCATTCGGACTCGGTGATGACGAACCGCAGGTCGGGGAACTCATCCAGGGCGCCGGAGCCGATCAACTCGACAATCGGCGACATGCCGGCCGCGGCGCCAAGGGTGGTGCTGATCAGCATCTCCTCCGTATTGGCTTCATCCTCGTCGCGGACCCACTTGCGGGCCAGATCACGGCGCCTCTGGTCGAGGTCGCCGACACTGGCGAAATCGCAACGGATAGCCAGATTGCCGCTGAAAATATGAAAGTTGACCGATATTCCGGCCTCTTCGGCGAGGCGCCACAGGGGGTCCCAGATATCCAGATGATAAGGCTGCCACGGCACTGTGGCAGGCAGGAACAGGGTGCAAAAACCCCTGTCGATACAGCGCCGGGCCTCGGCCACGCATTCATCGACGTCGTCGACCGCCAGCAGGGCGGCGACCTTGAAGCGCTCCCGGTGGCCGGCGAAGGTATCCCAGGCGTAGTCGTTGTAGGTTCTCGCCCAGGCCTAATAGAAGGCGGCGGATTTCGTGCCCAGTGAGCAGCCCAGCCCCCGGTTGGGAAAAATCACCTCGCCATCAACCCCTTCCAGGGCCATGTCGTGGAGACGCCTGTCGATATTGGTGCCCTCATCCGGGTCGGTGCGAAATTCCCGCAACAAGTCCTCCTCCGTCGGAGACAGGAGGGTATCGGCCACCATGCGGCTATCATCGTCGTAGGTGAATTTCCGAATGTTGTCGCGGAACACCTCAGGCAAGCGCTCACGAAACGCCGCGGGCTCGCCAATGTGAGAGTCGGCGGTGATGACGATATTCGACAGGGCTTCATTCATGACGTCTCTCGCTCCCGTTATTTTGTTATCCGTCCAACGCCTGGCGCACCAGGGACTGGATGTGGGCGATGCTGTGCTTGCCGCGATAGGTGACGCTGTCCTCGACCATGACTGGGCCGCGATCGTAACCCATACTGTGCATACCCTTCTGCACGGCGTTTATCAGCGGCTCGTCCTAGGCGAAGGTATAGGCGGCGTGCTGGTCGATGAGTTCGCGCTCGACCTTGTCCGGGGTCGCCGATGACAGGTACCAGTCGACCTCGCAGCGGGTCTTCTCGACATCCAGAGGAAACCACTTGAAGATATTGAGATAGCCGCCGGGATAGGCCTGAAACGAACAGTTCGGCCACAGGTACCAGGCGCCGAACTCACCGCCGCGCGGGGTCCGCGTGCGATCGAAGTCGTAGGACCGGTTCTCGTCGGGCCGGATGGTGCTGGCGTGCTTCTGGTAGTTGCCGTGCAGCTCGATCTGATAGCCGCCGGCGTCGAGCACGCCCTTCATGAGCAGCGGGTGGTTGAGGTCGCAGTGGTAGCACTCCGAGTAGTTCTCGACGGCGACCTTCCAGTTGGCGTCGTAGGTGGCCTCGGTGCGGTGGGCCAAGACCAGGTCATCGCAGTCCGGCAGGAAGCTGCGGATTTCGTCCTCAAGCCCCGGTACGGTCTCGGCCAGGGGCCTCGCATGAGCATCGAGATTGAGAAACACGAAATTGTAGAACATCTCGAGCCGCACTTCAGTCAGGCAGATCTTGGCGCCATCGAAACCCGGCACGTTCTCGCTGTTGGGGGCATAGCTCAAGGCGCCACCGAGCTTGTAGGTTCAGGCGTGATAGGGGCAGGCAATGACCCGCACATTGCCGGCGCCCTCAAGCAGCCGGTGGGCGCGATGCTGGCAGACGTTATGGAAGGCGCGCAACGCACCGTCCTCGCCGCGCAGCACCACCAGCTCCTGGCCGAGAACATCGCAGGTGAAATAGTCGCCGGGCGCCGTGGCCTGGGAGCCGTGACCGACCCGCTGCCAGGTACGAAAGAATATGCGCTCGCGCTCGACCGCGAAAATCGCCGGGTCGGTGTAGTAATCCGACGTCAGGCTGTAGCTGAGTTCTCCGTTTGCTTCTTGTGGCAACGCCATAACCCGTACCTCTTGGAAATACGCTACATCCCCACCACCAGCGCGTCCACCGCCACACAACCGTTCGGACCGGCGATGATCGGGTTGATGTCGATTTCGGCGATGACGTCGCCGAGGGTGGCGGCGAGGACCGAGAGGCGGGCCATAGTCTCGGTCAGGGCGACCATGTCCGTGGGCGGGGCGCCGCGGACGCCGTCGAGCAGGGGGCGCATTTTCAGGCGGTCGAGTTGGCGCTGGGCTTCGGTGGCGTCGAACGGGGCCAGGGCGAAGCGGCGGTCATTGAGGACCTCGACCAGTTGGCCGCCGGCGGCCGCCATGACCAGGGGGCCGAACTGGGGGTCGTTGACCATGCCGAGGGCGACCTCGACTCCCTTGGGGGCCATGGCCTGGATGGTGACCGTGGGGCCGAGGCGGGCGGCAAGGTCGTCGTAGGCTTCGGCTACCGCGTCGCCGTCGCCGAGGTTGAGGCGCACCCCGTCCAGTTCGGTCTTGTGGCCGGTACCGGGTTCGGCGGTTTTGAGAGCGACCGAATAGCCCGCCGCCGTCGCTGCGGCGATTGCGGAGTTGCGGTCGCTCACCACAACTGAAGTGGCGACAGGTATGCCGAAATCGGCGAGCAGGGCGAAGCTTTCGCTTTCGCCGAGGGTGGTGCCGCCGGCCAGCCGTTGACGCCACTTATCGATCACATCGGCGTCAGGCGCGAGCGGCGGTGTCAGGGGCGCACGGGCCATGAAATCCCCGTGATTGAGCATATGGCGCACGGTCTTGAGGGCAACCTCGGCGCCGTTGACCATGGCCACCCCGGAGTCGAGCAGGCGCTGGGCGATGGCGTCGTTGCGCGCGCCGGTGAAGCTGTTGATCACCAGAAACGGCTTACTGTGGCGTTCGGGCATGGCCTCGGCCATCTCGATGAAGTCTGGAATGTAGATGAAGGCGTCGCGGACCTCGAACTCGAACAGGCCGACGGCGCTGTCCGGGTCGCTCATCAGGTGGTCGAGGCAATCGCGGAAGACGCCGATGAAATCGCCGGTCAGGGGCCCGGCGGCGTCGACTGGATTGACCGCCGCGAGACCGTAGGGCAAGGACGCTTCGAGCTTGGCCGTGGTCGCCTCGGAAAGTGCTGCAAAGGGCACGCCCTCGTCCTCGGCCAAGTCGATCAACAGCTCGCGCAGGCCGCCGGAATCGAGCAACCCGGCAAGGCCGCCCGGCCCGGCGCGCTTGGGCTGGGACAGCACCAGGGCGCTGGCCATGAGTTCGTCCAGGGTACGGGCGCGATGGACCCCGTAGCGGTCGAACACCGCCTCATAGGCGGCGTCGTCCCCGGCGATGGCCCCCGAGTGGGTGGCGGCCAGGCGGGCGCTCTTCTCGGTGCGGGCGACCTTGAGCACCACCACGGGCACGTCGCGCGCCCGGGCCTTCTTCAGCGCCGCGATGAAGGCGGCCGGGTCGCGCACGGTCTCGATGAACAGGGCGATGACCTTGGTGGACGGCTGGTCGAGGGCGAAGTCCATGTAGTCGCCGACGCTAGCGTTGTTCTCCTGACCCGGCGAAACCACCATATTGAAGCGATAGCGCGGGTCGTTGTCGGCCAGCACCACGAACACCGAACCGGAATGGCAGATCAGGGTGATACCGCCGGACGGGCGATCTGGCGGCGGCTGGAACGAGACGTGGCAATTGGCGCCGAAGTTGTAGTAGCCCATGCAGTTGCCGCCGAGCACCGGCATACCGGCGGCCCGGGCCTTGGTCCGCAGGCGCTCGGGCAATTTGGGCTCGACATCGCCTTCCACATCGATGGAGGCGAAGAGGACCGCGGCCCGGGCGCCGCCGGCGATGGCATCATCCAACGCCGCTTCGAGGCGTTCGGGCCCGACACCCAGCACCGCCAGATCGGGAGGCGCGGGCAGCGCTGTCACGGAGCCTCGGCAAGGCACCCCGTCGATCTCGTCGTACTTCGGGTTGATCGCCCAGATATCGCCGGCGAAGCCGCCGTCGCGCAGCACCTTGATCATATCGTTGCCGACGCTGCCGGCGCGCGGCGATGCGCCAATCAGGGCAATTGAGCGCGGCTTGAGCAGCGGGTCGAGCGGGTTAGCGGTCATTGCGAGCAAGAGTCCCCGGGCACGAAAATCACCGCCAGACCAAGACCGGGCGCGGTGACCTCGACCACCGTGACGTCGCCGGCACGGGTTTCCTTGACGGTCACGGCTTCGCCCTGGCGGCGCACCGCGTCGGCCAGGTCGTCAGGCGTCGAGACGCCGTTGAACACTGCCTCGTGCCGGGTCGCTTCGGCCAGAGAAACGCAGTCGCCGTGGCGACTCATGAGCAGCCATTCAGGTGCGGCCCAGGCGAGCGGCACCACCGCGACCATAGCGGCGGCGGTCACCGCGACATGATGAAGCGCCATGACCGCACCTAGGCCTCCAGCTCGCCGAGACGGTCGTGGACCACGGCGCCGTCGATGATGGTGAAATCAGCCTTGGTCTCGGCAATCGCGTCGGGCTCGGCCACGAAGATGTCGCTCGACAGCACCGCCATGTCGGCCAGCATGCCGTCGTCCAAGGTGCCGCGGCTGTCCTCGTCGAAGCTGGCGTAGGCGCCGTTCCACGTCATGGCGGTGAGCGCGGTTTCCAAGTCCAGGCATTCGTCGGCGCCCAGCACCGCGCCGCCCGTCGTGCGCCGGGTCAATGTGGCGCGCAGGTTGTTGAACGGGTTGAAGTCGGAGACCGGCGAATCCGTGCTCGCCGCCGGGTGCAGACCGGCTTTGGTCCAGCTCGCCATGGGATAAGCGGTGGCCGAGCGTTCCTCGCCGAGAACCTCCACATAGGCATCGCCGAACTGGTGCATGAACACCGGCTGGGGCGCCGGCATCATGCCGAGACGCTTCATCTCGGCGATCTGCGCCAGGCTGATAAAGCCGCAATGCTCGATGCGGTGACGGCGATCCTCGGCCGGTGATGCCTCAAGGGCGCCGCGCACGGCGGCCAGGGTCTGGTCGATGGCGGCGTCGCCGATGGCGTGGACCGCAAGCTGGTAGCCCTTGGTATGGGCGTCCATGACCATGTCATTCACTTCGTCGTCGCTGAACACGAAGATGCCCTTGTTGTCGGGCTCGCCGAGATAGGGCTCATGCATGGCGGCGGTACGGCCGCCGGCGCTGCCGTCGGTGAAAATCTTCACCGGGCCGATCTTCATGTAACTGTCGCCAACGCCGGTCACCAGGCCCTTGCCATGGGCTTCTTCGACAATGCCGCTGGGGCCGCCGAGCAGGCACAGGTAAGTCCGCACCGGCAGACGTCCGGTCTTGTAGGCCGCCTGATAGGCCTCCATATCGCCAAAGCCGTCGCGCATGCCGACGCCCGCGTCCATGGCCGAGGTGATGCCCTGGGCGGTGAGCAGTTGGCCGCCCTCCTCTATGGCCCGGATCAACTCTTCCTGGGTGGCGTCGGGCATGGCGGCGTAAACGGCCTCCTGGGCGCGCTCCTGAAGCAGGCCGGTGAGCCGGCCGTTCTGGAGTTCTCGGTGGCCGCCGCTGGGCTGGGGCGACGCTTCGTCGATACCGGCAGCCCGCAGCGCGGCCGAGTTGGCCACCCCCATATGGCCGCAGCAGCGCCTGAGATAGATCGGGTTGTCCGGCGCCACAATATCGAGTTCCTCACGCAGGGGGTGGCGTTTCTCGGGTGTCAGAAAATGATCGTAGCCGCGACCTACCACCCAGCCACCGGGTGGCGTGGTGGCGACCCGCTGGCGCACCGCATAGACGATGGCGGCGATGTCGGGAGTGGTTTCAGGGCGAACATCGACGTCGCGCTGGGCCAGACCGAGCGGCAGCAGGTGCATATGGGCGTCGCAGAAGCCGGGAATGACCACCCGGCCGGCGAGATCGACGATCTTGGTCTCGTTGCCGGCCAAACCCTCCAAACCGCTCCAGTCGCCAGCCGCCGTAACCTGGCCGCCGGTGACCGCCAGGGCCTCGGTAAAGCCGCGCCCGGCGCCGCGCCAGATGCGCCCATCCCTTAGTATCAGAGTGGCCTTATGGTTACTCATGGTCGTCTCCCTACACTCACGCAAAGGCCCCGCCGTCGGCCCTTAATGTCTCGCCCGTAACGTAGGCCGCGCCGGCGCAGAGGAACAAGATGATTTCGGCATATTCCGCCGGCTCGCCGATGCGCCGCAGCGGCGTGGTGGCGGTGGTCTCAAGATTTTCTTTCTCGCTCCACCGGCATTCCCAGTCGGAGTTGACCGCATTGGGCGCCAGGGCGTTGACCCGGACCTCCGGGGCCAGGCCCCGGGCGAGTTCCCGGGTCAGATTGACCAGCCCGGCCTTGGACGCGCAGTAGACCAGACTCGAGCCGCCGCCGACAAAGGCGCCGCTGGAAACGATATTGACCACGGCGCCCCGGGCCGCCCGCAAATAGGGCACCGCCGCATGGGTGCAGCGAAACGGCCCGACCAGATTGACCGACAGCAGGCGCCGCCAGAAATCCTCGTTCATGGTCTCGAAGTCGTCGGGCGCAATAGCCTTCTTGGTGCCCGCCATGCCAGCGTTGTTGACCAAGCAATCCTGCCCGCCTATGGCCTCGGCGGCATCGCTCACCATGGCCCGTGCCCTTGCCCCATCGCCCACGTCCGCCGGCGCGGCAATAACATCAAGCCCTTCACCCACCAGCCTCGTCGTCGAGACGCGGGTTCCCCGGCAAATCATTAAGCGTCACCTTGGCCCCCGAGCAGGCAAACAACGCGGCCGTCGCTAACCCGATCCCCGACGCGGCGCCCGTCACCAGCGCCCGCTTACCCGTCAAATCAGCACTCAGCATGGCTACTCATGGCTCCAATTGTCCGGGTCATCGTTCTGGCCCGGCGAGAGGCCGAGGTCGTCGCCGTCGGTGGTGCAGCCGAGGCCGAGGACGGTTCGGTTGGCGTAGTTGAAGTAGGCGGTGACCTGGTTGATTTCGAGGATTTCGCCGTCGCTGTAGCCGCCATCGCGCAGGCCCTGGACCATGGCGCCCGTGACCGATGACGGATTGCGGGTCAGGGTCTCGGCGTAGCGCAGGGCGTCTTTTTCCCTGTCCTCGATCGGACAGGCGGCGATGACGCCCTGGCCGAGGGCGGCGCCGATGGCGGCGGACCGGTCCTCGTCGTCGAGCCGGCGGGCGAGGCCGGCGAAGTGGTGATCGACGCAATAGTCGCAGCGGTTGAGCAAACTGACCCAGACGCCGATGGTCTCCAGAAACCACTTGGGCACGGTGTTGGCGCTGTGGTGGAGCACATATTTGTACAGGGTCATGTGCCCCTCCATGGTGTGGGGGCGCAGGCTGTGCATCATCATGATGTTGTCGACGTTGTTGTCGGGGCTTTTGACCCGGTCGTACAGTTTTCGCAGCCGCGCGTCGGCGTCTTCGTAGGCGACGGTATCGATCCAGGGCATAGTTGCTCCTCTTGGGATGGCTCCTTTTGATTTGGCGCCATGGTAGCACTGACAGAAGGCCACTTCATGAGACTCGTTGCCTGGAACTGCTGCATGGCGCTACACCGCAAGATCGACGTGCTGATGGCGCTCGCCCCCGACGTGGCGGTGATTTCGGAATGCGCCGAGCCTGACCGGGTCTGGGAAAAGGCGCCGGACTTTGTACCCGATACGTCGGTGTGGATCGGCAGGAACATCCACAAAGGGTTCGGGGTGTTCACCTTCAACGGCTATGGCGCCACCCTGGCCAAGGCCTTTGATCCGTCGATCCGGCTGATTGCACCAGTCCACATCACCGGCCCGGCCGCGTTCAATCTGCTCGCGGTCTGGGTCCAGCTTGATGGCCATCGCAAGGCCGAACCGGGCCCCATGATCCGGGCCCTGGACGCCTACGGCGACTTCCTGGGCGAAGGTCCGGCGGTGGCCGCCGGCGATCTCAATAATCACGTGCTATGGGACAGGCCGGGCCACGCCGCCAATCACGCCAACGCCGTCGCACGATTCCAAAGCCTGGGCATGGTCAGCGCCTACCATGCGGATCGACAGGTGGCCGACGGCGACGAGCCGGAGCCCACCCATTACTGGCGCGACCGCACCAAACATGGTCCGACCTACCATATCGACTACGTCTACATGCCGCGGCACTGGGTCGCGGCCATGAGCGAAATGTCCGTGGGCAGCTTCGAGGCCTGGAGCGGCAAGGGCCTGAGCGATCATGTGCCGCTGGTGATCGACATCGATCTCTGAGGTCATGGCCGTGACAAATCGTGGGTGTTTGAAACACCGGTGGCGAGATGTAACGCTTGTGTTGCATCGACCGGTTTGAGGCGGTAGGGGTATACCGCACATGGCCTCGGTCACCTTGAAAGCCTGAAAATGGCCGACAGCGGGTATCGGCGTAACACCGTTAGACTTAGTCGACCGTGCCCCCTAACCTACCATTGAAATTCCAGACAATCCGATGGAGGCCGTGATGGCCCGCGATCCCCGATACGACATTCTCTTCGAGCCGATCAAGATCGGCCCGGTAACGGCGAAAAACCGCTTCTATCAGGTGCCCCATTGCTGCGGCATGGGCTTCAACTGGCCCCATACCCACGCCAAGATGCGCGAGATGAAGGGCGAAGGCGGCTGGGCCGTGGTCTGCACCGAAGAGTGCCTGATCCACCCGTCGTCCGACTACTCGCCCGAGCCCCAGGCGCGGCTGTGGGACGACTACGATGCCAAGTGCCTCGGCCTGATGGTTGACGCGCTCCATCGCCACGATACCCTCGCCGGCGTGCAACTGGCCCATAACGGCGTCGGCGCCCAAAACCAGTTCACGCGGCTCAAAGCCCTCGGCCCGTCGCATCAGGCCGGAGTGATCGGAATTCCGTCCCAGAGCCGCGGCATGGACAAGGCCGACATTCGCGAGTTCCGCCGCTGGCACCGCGACGCGGCGCTGCGCGCCAAGCGGGCCGAGGCCGACATTCTCTATATCTACGCCGGCCACGACTCGACTCTGCTGATGAATTTCCTCCAGCGGCGCCGCAACCAGCGCACCGACGAGTATGGCGGCTCGCTCAAGAACCGCACCCGCCTGTTCCGCGAGGTGCTCGAGGAGACCAAGGAGGTCGCCGGCGACCGTTGCGGCATCGCCGTTCGCCTAGCCGTCGACGAGCTGATGGGCCCGGCGGGCATTACATCCGAGGGGGAAGGCCGCGAAATCGTCGAGATGTTCGCCGAGGTCCCCGACCTGTGGGACGTCAACCTGAGCGACTGGGCGAACGATTCGGTGACCTCGCGGTTCAGCGAGGAAGGCTTTCAGGAGGACTACATTTCCTTCGTCAAGTCGGTGACCACCAAGCCGGTGGTCGGGGTCGGCCGCTTCACCTCGCCCGACGCCATGGTCAGCCAGATCAATCGCGGCGTGCTCGACATGATCGGCGCCGCCCGACCGTCCATCGCCGACCCCTTCCTGCCCAAAAAAATTGAGGAGGGCCGGCCCGAGGAAATCCGTGAATGTATCGGCTGCAACATCTGTGTCTCTGGCCAGCACACCTCGGTCCCCATGCGCTGCACCCAGAACCCGACCATGGGCGAGGAGTGGCGGCGCGGCTGGCACCCCGAGGTCATCGCGCCCAAGGGTTCGGACGACGGCGTTCTGGTTATCGGCGCAGGGCCGGCCGGGCTCGAGGCGGCCTGCGCCCTGGGCCAGCGCGGCTACCGGGTCGCCCTGGCCGAAGCCACTACTGAGCTCGGCGGCCGCGTGACGCGGGAAAGCAGCCTGCCCGGCCTCGCCGCCTGGGCCCGCGTCCGCGACTGGCGGGTCGGGCGCATCCGCGAAATGGCCAACGTCGATGTCTACCTCGACAGCACCATGACGCCGGAGAACGTGCTCGAATTCGGCGTCGATCACGTCATCGTCGCCACCGGCGCCCGGTGGCGCAAGGACGGCGTCGGCCTCACCAACAGCGCACCGGTTGCAGGCGCCGACGGGGCCAACGTCTTCACGCCGGAGGACATCGTGGCGGGCGCGGCGGTGTCGGGGCCGGTGGTCGTGTTCGACGACGACAACTTCTACCTGGGCGGCGTGATAGCCGAGAAACTGCGCCGCGACGGCCACACCGTCACCCTGGTCACCACGGCGGCCTGCGTCTCGCCCTGGACCGAAAACACCCTGGAACAGCACCGCATCCAGGCGCGCCTGATCGAGCTCGGGGTCGATATCGTCGTCAGCCACACCGTGGCAGCGGTCGGCGACGGCATGGCCGAGCTTGCCTGCGTCTACAGCGACCGGCCCAGCAAACTCGAGGCCGCCGCCGTCGTCATGGTAACTTCGCGGCACCCGGCCGACGGCTTGTACTGCGTCCTGGCGGACGATCCGGCGGCCTTGCAGGCGGCGGGGATCAAATCCGTTCGCGCCATCGGCGACTGCGACGCGCCCTCGACCATCGCGGCGGCGGTCCACGATGGCCACTTGGCGGCGCGGGAACTCGACGCACCGCCGGCCAACCCGGACATGCCGTTCCGCCGCGAAGAAATCGCCCTCGACGCGGCGGTGTGACCCGGGAGAACCCACGGGCGACCGCATCTGTATATCCATAAGGGGTCAAATAATGACCGAACAGGAACTCCATGATGACGCGATCATCATCGATGGCCTGATCATCGCCAACTGGGGCCCGGATGTGTTTGAGGACATGCACCGGGGCGGGCTGACGGCGGCCAATTGTACCTGTTCGGTGTGGGAGGATTTTCGCTCCACCATGACCAACATCGGACGTTGGAACCGATGGTTTCGGGACCATGGCGATCTGATCATCAAGGCGCGCACCACTGAAGATATTCACCGCGCCAAGCGCGAGAACAAAACCGGCATCATCCTCGGCTTCCAGAATGTCTCGGCGTTCGAGGATCAACTCGGGTTCATCGAAATCTTCAAGGACGCCGGTGTCGGTGTGGTGCAGATGGCCTACAACACCCAGAACCTGATCGGTTCGGGCTGTTATGAATCCAGCGATGGCGGGTTGTCCGATTTCGGTCACGATGTGGTCGCGGAAATGAACCGGGTCGGCATTTTGTGCGATCTCAGCCATGTGGGGGCGGTGACCTCGCGCGACACCATCGAGGCATCGACAAAGCCGGTGGCTTATAGCCACTGTCTGCCGGCCGGTCTCAAGGCGCACCCGCGCAACAAATCCGATGACGACCTGAAATTCATCGCCGACCGTGGCGGCTTCATCGGCGTCACCATGTTTCCACCGTTTCTCAAAGCGGGCACAGAGGCCACGGTCGACGATTACGTCGAGGCGATTGACTACGTCATCAACATCGCCGGCGAGGAGTGCGTCGGCATCGGTACCGATTTTACCCAAGGCTGGGATCGGCCCTTCTTCGACTGGATCACCCACGACAAGGGTGACGGCCGCAAGCTGGTCGAGTTCGGCGAGATCATATACGCGGAGAGTATGAGCACGATCGGGGATTTCCCGAACCTGACCTCAGCCATGCTACGGGCCGGCTGGTCCGAGCAACGCACCCGTAAGGTCATGGGCGAGACCTGGCTGCGCCTCCTCGGCGATGTGTGGGGAGCATAAGTTCATGGCCGAACCACAAGTTCCCATCGACGTCGATCCGGAAACTGGGGTCTGGAGCACCGACGATCTGCCGATGCTGTTCGTACCGCGTCATTTCCTGATCGACAATCACCGCGCCATGGAACAGGCCCTTGGCGCCAAGGCCTATGGGCGCCACCTCCATTGCGCGGGGCACAAATCCGCCTACCGCTGGTGTAGGCTGTCAGACGTCAGCGCCTTTGGGACAAATTAAGGTAATTGCCTAACGGAGGATTT
>CAZYDR010000097.1:0-13727 GCA_964645285.1 uncultured Alphaproteobacteria bacterium | reverse complement strand
CAAAAAGCCGAGGCCGGAGCGAAACCCACCCTGACCGTATTTTCAGGCGCCGCCGGCGACCTGGATCTCGATCCCTGGCCCACCGCCTCGGGCGCTATCGACCAATTCGGCAAGGTGCTGTTCCGCGATCCCCTGAAGCGCTACAGCGTCGGCGTCTACCAATGCGGACCGTCTAAGTTTATCGCGCACTACCCCGGCACCGAAAGCGGCCACGTGCTGGCCGGCCGCGCAACGCTGACAAACAATGCGACCGGCGAGTCGATCACCATCAAGGCGGGCGATCACTTCTTCATCGAATTCGGCCAGGAAATCACCTGGGAAATCCACGAGACCGTCCGCAAGGTCTACGCCATGTACGAGGACGAGTACGACGAAGGGCGGATTTACTAGGGGGCTCGCCGGAGCCCTACAGCTCGCCCTCGATGGCGTGCCAGATTTGCTCCTCCAGGTTGACCCCGTCGTAGCGGCCAACCGCACACGAGAGGCCCCGCAGATTGCCCCCATTATATGGACACCTCAATGTCCGCTTATGGCTACAAGCAGACATTGGCGACGTGATGCGGCATGTCTGTTGTTACCCCAACACCGGACATTAGACTGACCGAGCGCGATGTCCGTTCCTGACCCACAACGGACATTAGGGGCGCTGGTCGCGAAGCTACGTCATGGGCAAGCGACATTGGTTTAGGTTGGAGAAAATTTGGCGCCTTCATCTACTTTCACTTATCTCTAGACCTTGAAACGAATGAGGTCGCCAAGAACGGTGGAGGAAGTGATGGGAGGAAAGACGATGCCCGTGACGGGCGGGTGCTTATGCGGGGCCATCAGGTACGAATCGACTGCGCCGCCGGACTGGGTCGGCTACTGCCATTGCCGCATGTGCCAAAGGGGCTACAGCCGGATCAGCCTTTCCCATTCACCGTGCCACGACTAACATAGCGACTGGTACATAAAATGGGGGCAGGTCACTACAACCTTGTCCACGACGAGATCGAGCCTCGCGAAAGTTTCCTTGAGCAGGTTGGATCCGGGCAATAGCCCCGCGGCCAAAATGAAAGGAGCAGCAATCTTGCCCCTCGACGGCACCATCGAAAGGAACCCTCTGCGCCGGGCGGAATCCGCCCCGCCACCGCCAACCGCCATACCGGCCTATATGCACGACGTCTACGACTGGGCTTATCTCAACCCGCGCAACGTCAGACTGCTGGATCGGGAACTCATCGTCTCGCTGATCCTGTGGGGAAACGGCCGGCGCCTGAAACAGGCGTTACTATCGGAAATCGAGCCTGACGCAACGGTTCTCCAGGCGGCCCATGTCTATGGCGATCTGATCCCCGAGATCGCCGCGAAACTTGCCGATCCCGGGCAGCTCGAGGTCGTCGAGGTCTCACCGCTGCAGGCGGAGAACTGCCGGGGAAAACTCCGCGATTTTCCGCGAGCCGTAGTGCGAGTCGAGGACGCTGCCAAAATTTATACCGGACCCAAGGACCTAGTTTCCTGCTTCTTCCTGCTCCATGAAATTCCGGGCGACTACAAGCGTGCCGTGGTCAACCGGCTGTTGGCGCATGTCGATGAAGGCGGCAAGGCGGTCTTCATCGACTACCACCGGCCGCATGCGTTGCATCCCCTTACGTTTCTGATGATGGCCATATATAGAATGTTCGAGCCCTTCGCTCAGGAACTCTGGGACAATCGAATATCGGACTACGCGCGCGATCCGGCGGCATTCGCATGGCGCACGGAAACTTACTTCGGCGGGCTATATCAGAAGACAATCGCCGAACGGCGTTCCGTATGAGGTCGCAACGACTGTTCCAACGCCGCGCTTGATACGCTCCCCAGTCACTCGGCATCATGGATAACACACTCAATTCCGATGGCGGTGGTTGTCACATCCCATCGTGTCGCAGCTTTTTGCGACCGAACCGAATGTCGCCTTTTGGCTACAAGCGGACATTGGAGGCATGAGCCGTAATGTCCGTTGTTACCCCAAGAGCGGACATTAGCTTGATCACTCAGACCAGTGTAAAGGCAGCCTCATGCCGGTGTCCGTCGAAACTCCACGACACCGCGTTTCGGCCCTTCGTCACAGAAAGCCGCCCACGCGTCCATTAGGCGGCGGCGCTTGTCAAACAAGTCACCGCGCCTGTACGCCGCTTCGACTTTGTTGCCGACTGAATGCGCCAAGGCGGCCTCGGCCACGTCCCCGGAGAAGTTGGTCCTCTCCGCCGCCCAGTCCCGAAACGTCGAGCGGAAGCCGTGGCTGGTCAAACTGCCGTGGCCCATGCGTTCCAGCAGTCGGCGCAGGGCGTCGGTCCATAGCGGTCGACCGTCACGCTGGCCCGGAAATACGAAGTCGCCAATCCGTATTGTTTCCATATCACGCAATACGGCGACCGCGGCGTCGGACAAGGGGACGCGGTGCAACTCCCCCGACTTCATGCGTTCGCCTGGGATAGTCCACTCCGCCTTATCGAGGTTTACCTCGTCCCACCGGGCGTTGGTCACCTCGCCGGGACGGGCAGCCGTGAGAATTTGGAATTCCAGGGCGCTGGCGGAGACGCCTTCTCGCTCGCGCAGGGCCTTAGTGAAGGTAGCCATGTCCTCGTACGGCAGCGCGGCATGGTGTTTCACCTTGCGGACCTTGCTGGCCTTGGGCAGTAGGTTCTCAAGGTGGCCTCGCCAGCGGGCCGGGTTCTCGCCAAACCGGTAACCCCGCGCCTTGGCCCAGTCGAGGATAGCCTCGATACGGCCTCGCACGCGGGTTGCTGTCTCCGTCTTGGTCGCCCAGATCGGCTCGATGACCTCGGTGACCATGCCGGTGTCCACGGCGTCCACTGGCACGTCACCAAAGACGGGGTAGGCATAGGTCGAAAGTGTGTTGCGCCATTGCACCCGGTGCTTCGGGTTACGCCAGCCCTTCTCGTGACTGGCAATATACTTCTCGGCGCAGTCTTGGAACGTCCGCCCTGATACCACGGCGGCCGCCTGCTGCGCCCGCTGGGCCTTCCGGGCGTCGATAGGGTCTATGCCTGCCTTGACGAGCTTCCGCGCTTCCAGCGCCCTCTCGCGGGCTTCTGAGAGGGACACGACGTCTATGCCGCCCAGACCCATGTCCCGCGACCGACGGCGCAACATGAAGCGGTATAGCCATGACCTCGAGCCGCCATGTGCGACTTGGAGGTAAAGGCCTCCGCCGTCCGAGTGAAGGCCGGGCCGTGTCGCCGCGGATACTGCCCTGGTGGTGAGCTTGTGTGTCTGACGAGCCACTGCACTCTCTAGTTACCCCAATAATTACCCACAAACATAACGTGGCTTTGGGCGGAGTGCAATGGACATGGATGGACATTTTCCCTCAATAACTCGAGGAAACCCGTATGTTCTCAATACAGTAATGGACGATCACAATCAGGGTAATGGCGGAAGAGGTAGGAGTCGAACCCAAAGGGGCATGTTTCAGCCCCTCCACCGGATTTGAAGTCCGGGCGCCCCACCGGGGACGGTACTCTTCCATGGCTGTCGCCACGCCCCATAAGAAAGGGAGCGGTCCCCGCCCGTCAATGGCGAGGGTCGCCCCCGATTGATCTTACCGCCCGGTCAGGCGTGTTTACGGCCCATAAACGTATAGCCGAACACCTTGAACAGACGCGCGTTGGGTTCACCTCCCGCGCCTTCGAAGACGTCGAACGGATCGCTCATGGCGATGTCGACGAACCCACTATCTTCAAGCATTGACCGCCAGCCTTCACACGGAACGCCACCGGCAATTCAAGCCGTCCACAAATCGACATTTGAACGCGCCGAATCGGGCACCGACGCGCCATTGGCGATGTCGGTAAACTGAACCCGCCCGCCGGGCTTCAACACCCGGTGAATCTCGGTAAAGACCTGCTCCTTGTCGGGGCACAGGTTGATCACGCCATTGCTGATGACCGCGTCCACCGAGGCATCGTCCACCGGCATGGCCTCGACCAGGCCTTCCTTGAACTCGACGTAGTCGAGGCCCATGGCTTGGGCCGAGGCCCGCGACTTGCCGAGCATTTCCTCGGTCATGTCGATGCCGACCACATGGCCGGTCGGGCCGACCTGACCGGCCGCATAGAAGCAATCGAAGCCGCCGCCCGAGCCGATATCAACGACCCGCTCGCCAGCTTCGAGGTTGCACAGGATGAAGGGATTGCCGATCCCGGCGAAGGATTCCACCGCCGCGTCGGGCATGGCGTCGACCAGGGCGCTGTCGTATTTTAAGCGCCGGGCCAGAAACCGTCCTGTATGAAAGTGAAAGTCGCCATGGGGATCGACGGCAACCTCGCGGTATTTTGCTTTTACCTCTTCCCGCACGACATTTGCGTCAACGGGTGTACTACTCGCCATTTACGGCCTCCTCTCGGTACACGAGAACTGGGGCGAGGATAAAACTATCGGCGCCGGATTGTCATTTCTCCGGCGGCTTGAAGCTGGGATGGATTCCGCGGCGGCCCTCGCCGTCCCGGCTGGTCACCCCGGTTCGGTCGAAGTACTCCAACAACTCGATAGTCAGATTGCGGCCGATACCGCTCAGGTCGCGAAATTCACCGGCACTGAATTGACCGTCTTCGGCCTTGGCGGCGGCCTCCACGGCCAGGGCCTGGAGCCTGAGAACCTGGTCAGTGTCAAAAAACCGGTTGTCGGCGACCTGTTCGACCAAGCGCCAGCGAACAAGGTTTGTCAGCCGTCGCCGCACCTCCGCCATCTCCATGGCAAAGGATGAAGCGAGAGTATGGAGTACCGGCGGCCGCAAGCCATCGGCCTCCAGCAGAGGCCGCGCTTCGTTCCAGAACTCACGATCAGCCTCGGTCATGACCGCCTGATGATCGGGCAGACGATAGGCGCCATGGCCCTGCGCCAGCCGCCCGCCATCGACCAGGGCGCGCAACGCCGCCGTCCGCAGACTGGGCGAGCGGATGGTCACGGCGAGGTCCCGGTCGCTGGCGCCGAGGTCGGCGGGATGCTGCTTGTGCCAGCGTTCGAGACGGGCGACGACGCCATCCTGGGCCGCCGTCCAGCGCTCTTGGGTGAGCGCGTAGCGCTTGCCATCAACATCAAAGACCACCGCCGCCCCTTGGGACGGCAAGTCGTTCTTGGACTCGGGCTCGATATTCCAGGCGCGGGCGAAATTGTCGAGATCGACGCCGCCGGTCGAAAGATCGAGAAGCCCCGCCAGCGCCTGGTTCGGCGTCTCCCGGTCCATGGCGGCGAGACGCGCCACATGGGCCGGCCTGGTACGGCCACAGGCCACGGCGAAGGGGTCGATCACCCGGCCGCCGGCCATGGTGCGCCGCGCCGACTTGTCGCGCAGCACCAGGCGGTCGCGGCCGAGGGCGCCGAGCGGCCGGTCGAGAGCCAGTTGCACCAGCCCTTCGTCCCCCGGCGCCAGAGTCTTACCCTCAAGGGTGTGGACCCGGCCGGTGGTCCCCGCCGCGCCAAGATGAACATGGACCTGGGTGCCGCTTTTCAGCGCCTTGGCTTCGCGGTCGAGCAGCCGCAGGCGGGCATCGACCCGGGTTACCGGGGCATGGAGCGCCGGGTCGAGAATCCAGTCACCGCGCTGGACCGCGTCTTTCTCCAGCCCCCGGCCGGCGATGTTGAGGGCGCAGCGTTGGCCGGCCACCGCCTCATCGGCCTCGCGGTCATGGGCGCGAATACCGCGCAGGCGCACTGGCAGACCCGAGGGCGACAGCATCAACGGATCGTCGCGTCGCGCGCGCCCGGCAACCACCGCGCCGGTAACCACCAGACCGATACCGCCAAGGGTAAAACTGCGGTCGATGGAAAAGCGGAACCGGCCCTGGCTTTGGCGGGCGCGCTGGCCGGCGGCGGCGGTCGTGAGATGCTGTTCCAGCGCTTCGACCCCCTGGCCGGTGGCGGCGCTGAGGGCAAACAGCGGCGCGTCCGCCAGGGCCGTATCGGCCAGCAGGGCCGAGGTCTCATCCATGACCCGGGCCACCCGGTCGCCATCGACCAGGTCGGTCTTGGTCACCGCCACGGCGCCTTCGCCGACGCCTAGCAGATCGAGAATATCGAGATGCTCCATGGTTTGCGGCATGGGGCCGTCATCGGCGGCGACCACCAATAGGGCGAAGTCGATGGCCGCAACCCCGGCCAGCATATTTCGGATAAAACGCTCGTGGCCCGGCACATCAACAAAGCCCAGCACATGGCCGCCCTCGAGGTGGACATAGGCAAATCCCGGCTCGATGGTCAGGCCACGCTTCTTTTCTTCCGGCAGGCGGTCGGTATCGACCCCGGTGAGCGCCTTGACCAGCAACGTCTTGCCGTGATCCACGTGGCCGGCGGTGGCGACGATCACGGCACGTCGTCTCCCGCCAGGTGATCGAGCTGGGCGATAAAGCCGGCCTCATCGTCAAGACCACGCAGGTCGAGCACCAGAGCGCCGTCCTGGACCCGGCCGATGACCGGCACGGGCAGACGGCGAAAGCGCGCCGCCAGGGCCTTGATAGCGCGCTTGCTACCACGAGGCCGGATGGCCAGCCCGGCGCTGGGAATTTCGCTGTCAGGTAGCGAGCCGCTGCCCGCCTGGCTTTGGCAATCGACCACATCAACCGTAGCGTCCAGGTCGTCGCCAAGAAGCGGCGCCAGTCGTTGGGCCTGGGCCTGAACATCCGAGAGTGGTCGGCCCAGCAGGCGCAACGCCGGCACCCGCTCGACCAGGCTGTCCGGATCGCCGTAGAAGCCGAGCACCGTATGGAGAGCGGCGATGGTCATCTTGTCGACCCGAAGCGCCCGCTTCATGGGATTGCGCCGAATGCGCTCGATACAGTCGGCACGGCCCACCATGATGCCCGCCTGTGGCCCGCCGAGCAGTTTGTCACCACTGAAGCTGACCACGTCGGCGCCGGCGGCCAGGGCCTCCTGGGCGGTCGGCTCATAAGGCAGGCCGTAAGTCCGCAGGTCGGCCAGGGTGCCGCTGCCGAGGTCAACAAACAGGGGCACGCCGTAGTCGTGGGTCAGGTCCGCCAGATCCGTGGTCGCCACGGCGGCGGTAAAACCCTGGATCGTGTAGTTGCTGGTGTGGACCTGCATGACCAGCCCGGTCTTGGGGCCGAGGGCGGCGGTGAAATCCTTGGCGTGGGTGCGGTTGGTGGTGCCGACCTCGCGCAGTTTGGCGCCGGCCCGGGCCATGATATCGGGGATGCGGAACGAGCCGCCGATCTCGATCAACTCACCGCGCGACACCAGCGCCTCGCGGCGCAGCGCCAGGGAATTGAGGCACAGCAGTACGGCGGCGGCGTTGTTGTTGACCACCGTGGCGGCCTCGGCCCCGGTCAGGCGGCACAGCCGTTCCTCGAGATGAACGTCGCGGTCGCCGCGCCGCCCGGCCGTCAGGTCATACTCCAGGTTGGAGGCGCCGGCGCCGACCCGGGCCATGGCCTCGATAGCTTCCGGCGGCAAGGGCGCGCGGCCGAGATTGGTATGGAGAATGGTGCCGGTCAGGTTGAACACGGTTGTCAGGGACGACGATGTCCAGCCGGCCAATATTTCGCCGGCGGCATTCAGCACAGCCGCCTCGCCGGTCTCGCTCTTTTCCGACAGACCGTGGCGCAGGTCTTCGACCGCGCGACGTACCGCGTCGGTCAGGGCGCTACGGCCATGATCCTCGATCAGCGCCGCGGCGCCGGGCGCGCGTAGCACCGCATCGACGGACGGTATGGCTGACCGGGGCTTGTTCATGAAACCTCGATGACGCCCGCCGTGGCCGCTTCGGTGATCCGGCCGACCACCGCGCGAACCGCGACGCCCTCGCCTTCGAGCGCCGCCAGCAGGTCGTCGAGGCCGATCTCGGGCAGGGCGATCAGCAGACCGCCGGAGGTCTGGGCGTCAGCCAGCAGCAATTGCCGGTTTTCGTCGAGGCTCGAAGCAAAGCGCGCATACGGCGCGGCGAACTCCAGGTTGCGCCGGGTGCCGCCGGGGCAAAGCCCCCAGGCGAGATAATTCTCGACCTCGTCGAACAGGGGCACGTCGGCAAAGCGGATTTCGGCGCCAATGGATTGGCCGACGGCCTGGGATGAGGCCCGCAGCATGGTGCCGAGATGGCCAAGCAGTCCAAACCCGGTGATGTCCGTCGTCGCCCTTACTCCTACGCCGGTCATGGCCGTGCTGGCGGCGCGGTTGAGGGTGGTCATGGACTCTATCGCCGGGGCCAGTCCCGCCGCCGTAAGGTGGCCGCGCTTGACCGCCGTAGTCAGAATGCCGGTGCCGATCTTTTTGGTCAGCACCAGCACATCGCCGGGCCGGGCGCCGTGGTTGCCGACCACCTTGTCCGGGTGAACCGTGCCGTTGACGAAGAGGCCGAATTTGGGCTCCTCATCGACGATGGAATGACCGCCGGCGATGACGATGCCGGCCTGATCGCAAATCTCGGAGGCGCCCGCCAGCACCCGGCCGAGGCGGTCGAGGCCGAGGGTCTCCACCGGCCAGGCGACAAAACTCAGGGCGCTGATCGGCGTCCCGCCCATGGCATAGACGTCGCTCAAGGCGTTGGCGGCGGCGATGCGCCCGTAGTCGAAGGGATCATCGACGATCGGGGGGAAGATATCGACGGTCTCGACCAACGCCAGATCGTCGCTTAGGCGATAGACCGCCGCGTCGTCGGCGCTCGAATGGCCGATCATCAGACGCGGGTCGCGGTCCGCTGGTAAATGGGCCAGGACGGCAGCGAGATCGGCCTGACCGATCTTGGCGGCACAGCCGGCCGCCTTGGCCAGACTGGTCAGGGAAATGTCCATAATATTCATCGTTGTCGCGTTCCTCCATTTACCCGGATCAACATAATGCAGGAAATACGCGTCCAGGCGTCACAAAACAGTGTAGGCCACGCGGCACGTTCACTATGATGGCGCAAGTTTGACACCTTCTCACCACCCACCCACACATTAGGGCAGGTTTCATGGACAAGGATCGATACGACCGAGGTCTCAAAGCGCGCAAAGCCGTGCTGGGCGACGAATATGTCGATAACGCGCTGGCCGCGGCCGACGACTTCAACCGGGAATTCCAGGTCATGCTCAACGAGTACTGCTGGGGCACCTGTTGGGGCGACGACACCCTGGACTACAAGCAGCGTAGTCTGTTGAACCTGGGCATGATCGCGGCCATGAACCGCATGCACGAGTGGGAACTGCATTTTCGCGGCGCCATCAAGAACGGCCTGACCCGCGATGAGCTACGCTCGATCCTCACCCAGATCGCCGTCTATTGCGGTATCCCGGTCGGCGTCGAATGCTTCCGCATTGCCAAAAGAGTGTTGGCCGAGATCGACGGAGCGTGATCCTTAGCCGGGTCTTGCGCCATTGACCCGACGCTCCGGCGGAGCCGTCACTGCTTGATGCAGGTCAACGACAGGCCCAGTCGGCGGCGTATTAATGGATTTCGTGATCTGGACCGAGAGAAAACACGGAGGCGCCAGCGCGCCCGTGTCGCAATGTTGACTGAAATTCACCTGCTCCTCACCTACACCTGCAATTTCGAGTGCGACCACTGCTTTCTCTATTGCGGGCCCCAGGCCAGGGGAACCTTCACCCGCGAGCAAGTGGTCGAGGTGCTCGACCAGGCCGAGGAACTGGGAACCATCAACCGCATCTATTTCGAAGGCGGTGAGCCGTTCCTCGCCTATCCCCTGTTGGTCGAGGGCATTCGTCTGGCCCGCGACCGGGGTTTCGAAGTCGGCATCGTCACCAATGGCTATTGGGCAACATCCGACGAGGTCGCCGAGAATCGGCTGCGGCCGCTGGCCGAAATGGGCGTCGCCGACCTCAGCATCAGCGACGACGGGTTCCATAGCGACGGACGCGACCCAACGCCGGTGCGCACGGCAATTGATGTCGCCCGGCGGCTCGGCATGCCGGTCAACACCATCGCTATCGAAGAGCCTTCATTGCAGACCGAAGACGAGGGCCACGCCAAAGGCGCGACCATCATCGGTGGCGATGTGGTGTTTCGTGGCCGCGCCGCCGACCAATTGACTGCCGGCCTGCCCCTGTCGCCGGCCGCGAGCTTCGGCCAATGCCCGTTTGAGGACCTTGTGGCGCCGGAGCGGGTCCACGTCGATACCCACGGCAATGTCCAGTTCTGCCAGGGCGTGAGTATCGGCAACCTGTGGCATACCCGGCTCGCTGAACTGCTGGCCGAATACCGGCCGACGTCACACCCGATCTGCGGCCCGCTGGTCGAGGGCGGCCCGGCGCGCCTCGCCGAATACTACGGGGTCGCGCCGGAAGACGGCGCCGTGACCGCCTGCCATCTCTGCTTCCGGGCCCGCCGCGCGCTGATCGACCGCTTTCCGTCGCAACTGGCGCCGCGACAGATCTACGGGTCTAACTTGACCCCGAGCGGTTGAACGCGACCTCGGTCAGCGACGCCGCGACGACGAGAGTGGCACCGATACCTTCCTTCCAGCCGAACGGCTCAGCGGTCAGGGCAGCGGCGCTGACCAGGCCGAACATCACCTCGCTCTGAAACAAAATGCTGACCCGTGCCGGATCAACCAGCTTGACCGAATAAAGCTGCATGCACATGACCGGGATCAGAAAGGCGACGGCGATCAACAGCAGCCAGGGCAGGAAATAGACCGTCTTGTCCAGGGTCGGCGGCCGGCCAAGCTCATCGAAAGGTAACATGGCGACGGCCAGGCCGACCACCGCGGCGAAGGTGAAGAACGAAAACACGTTCTCGAACAAAGTCACCTCGGGCGCCAGGCGTACCCGCATGGAGCCGTAGGCCCAGGACATGCCCGCGCCGAGCGCCATCCAGTCGCCGATATTGCGCGGCACCGGCAAACTTCCGTCACCGCCGAGCAGCACGTAGATGCCACCGAAGCCGAGGACGATAGCCAGAACCCGCGCGGTGGTCAGGCGCCGCTTCATGACGGTGACTTCCAGCATGGTCGCCCAGGCCGGCGCCACGTAGAACAGGATCAGGGCGCGGGCGACCTCGGTTAGCAGCAGGCTATTGGCATAGAGCGCGAAGGCGGCGCCGGTGAACAGCGCCGTTTTCCATTGGGCGAGGCCGGTCGGCTTGCCATGGAAGGCGAGCCAAACGGCCAGAGGTGTCATGACCATCACCGGGGTTAGGAACTGTCCGACACCGGCCCAGGCGGGGCTGAGGCCGGCGTCCTCGAAGGCCCGAATGGGAATCCAGAACAGGCCCCAAAAGGCCGCCGACAATACCAGCAGAATGGACGGCAGCAGTTGCCCACGCTCTAGCGGCTTCATCAGCGGTACTTGAACTTTGACAGCATTTCCATGGCGCTCGTTTAGAGCATTCCTATGGCCGCCCGTCCACACTGGCCCTTGATATCCGTGGCTGGACCTGCTGTAACCTGCGCCTCGCCAACCCCGCATGTTATCGCCCGGAGACCAACCATGGCCGCACAGGTCAGCCTCTATGACTACTACACCCTCGACGCCGCCCAGCGGGCCGCTCTGCTGGTGCGCACCGAGGCCGACCTCCGTGACACCATGGAACTGGTCAAGCCGATCATCGCGGCGGTGCGTGACGAAGGCGACGAGGCCCTGGCCCGCTTCGCCCGTGAGTTCGACAAGGCAACCGTGGAAGCCCATGACCTCAAGGCCACCGAGGCCGATTTCGAGGCCGCCCTGGCGCGCCTCGAGCCCGAGGTGACCGCGGCCATCGAATACGCCGTCGACAATATCCGGCGCTTCCACGAGGGCCAGAAGCCGGAAGAAATGTGGATGAACGAAATCAGGCCGGGCGCCTTCGCCGGCGACCGTTTTCGGCCGATCCCGTCGGTCGCCTGCTATGTGCCCCGGGGCAAGGGCTCGTTCCCAAGTGTCGTGATGATGACGGCGGTACCCGCCGTGGTCGCCGGGGTCCCGAATATCGTCATCGTCACGCCGCCGGGACCCGACGGCAAGATCGACGACGCCACCCTGGTCACCGCCCGTCTCGCCGGGGTCGGCGACGTTTTCAAATGCGGCGGCGCCCAGGCCATCGCGGCGGTCGCCTACGGCACCGCCACCGTGCCCAAATGCCACAAGGTGGTCGGTCCCGGCAGCCCCTACGTGGTCGCCGGCATACGTCTGTTATCGGACATCATCGAGCGCGGCACGCCGGCCGGGCCCAGCGAGTCGATCATCATGGCCGACAGCACCGCGAATGCGCGCATCGCGGCGCTCGACGCCATCATCGAATCCGAGCACGGCGCCGATTCATCGACCTATCTGGTAACCGACAGCCGCGAGCTGGCCGAAGCGGCCCGCATCGCTATCTCGGAATACTGGGGGCACATGGGCGAGCGCTGGGCCGGCCATTCCCAGGCGGTGCTCGGCGGCGCCCAGGGAGGCATCGTGGTGACCCCCGACATGGACACGGCCGTCGATTTCGTCAACGCCTACGCGCCGGAGCACCTGCAGATTCTCGGCGCCGACCCCCATGCTTATCTCGAGCGTATCGACAATGCCGGCGAGATCCTGCTCGGCGACCATACGCCGGGCAGCCTGGGCAATTTCGTGCTCGGCCCCAACGCGGTGCTGCCGACCTCGGGCGCCGCCATGACCCACTCGCCGCTCTCGGTGTTCGACTTCATGAAGCGCACCTCGGTGGCCTATGTGACCAAAGCCGGCTACCCGGAAATGGCGCGCCACGCCCGGGTGCTGGCGACCTACGAAGGCTTCGACGGCCACGCCAACGCGGTATCGCCATTGCGGGATGAAGCGCTGGAAGACTATGCTGCACCCCTGCGCTTTTTTCCACGGGGAGGCCGCCATGACTGATCTTTCAAAATACGACGACGCCTGGTTCGAGAACGCCGAGAACTCGGTGCAAAGCTGGTATTGGCACGGCGTGCCGACCCTGTTCCGCTGCCCCCACGACAAGGACCCGGCGAACTGCGATATCGCCCTGGTCGGCGTGCCCCACTCATCGGGCAACGGCTCGACCGAGCGCGACCAGCATCTGGCGCCCCGGGCCATGCGCCACGTTTCGGGCTTCTATCGCCTGGCACACAATACCTTCGGCATCGTCCCCTGGGACATCTGTCGCATCAACGATGTGGGCGACGTGCCCCTGCCGGAAGCCATGGTCAACGACGTCAGCGTCGAGCACATGGAGGCGTACTTCAAACGCCTCGACAGAGCGGGTACTTATCCAGTCTCCATCGGCGGCGACCACGCCATCACCGGGCCGATCCTCAAGGCCATCGCCGGCGAGAACGGTAATCTGAGCGGCGGCCGCAAAGCGGCCTTGATCCACTTCGATTCCCACTGCGACTCCTACGAGCAGATGCCCCACTGGCTCGGCTCGAAGCGCTCGGCCGCCCACTGGGCCGCCTATCTGGTGCGCGAATGCCATGTCGACGCCTCTCGCAGCGTGCAGATCGGCATTCGCGGCAACACCAGGACTCTGGATTACCGCAACGCCAGCGACGACCTGGGCTATCGCGTTGTTCCCATGACGGAATATCACAAGCTCGGGGTCGAACGGACCATCGACTTGATCCGCGAGAGGGTCGGCGATTCGCCGGTCTACATCACCTTCGACATGGACGCCTTCGACCCCTCCATCGCCCCGGCGGCGGCCAACATCCAGCCCGACGGCACCGGCTTCTTCATGGAGGAGACCCTGGCCATCCTCGACGGCCTGCGCGGCCTCGAGGTGATCGGCGGCGACGTGGTCTGCATCGTGCCGACCAAGGACAACCCCAACAACAT
>CAZYDR010000096.1:0-13777 GCA_964645285.1 uncultured Alphaproteobacteria bacterium | reverse complement strand
GTACTCATGCGATCCACTCACTGACCGGGGCGTTGGCTTCGTGCAGGGGCTGGCTGACCACATCGACCAGGGTCGGCCCGCCGTACTCGACGGCGGCGGCCAGGACCTTGCGCAGGTCGCCCGGATCGGTGACCCGCCAGCTCTTGACCCCATAGGCGGCGGCGACGGCGGCGTGATCGGTAGCATCGAAGTCGACCGAAAAATAGCGGCCATGGAATTTCGCCTGCTGCCCCGCCTTGATCCAGCCATAGGCGCTATTGGAAACCACGATCAGGGTCACCGGGAGGCCGAGGCGAGCCACGGTCTCCAGTTCACCGGCGACGAAGCCGAAAGCGCCATCGCCCATAACCGCGACAACCTTGGCCTCGGGCCGGGCGAAGGCGACACCCAGCGCCGCCGGTAGCGAGTAGCCCAGAGCCCCGTGAGCCCGGTTGGCGACCATCCTGCGCCCGGTGCAGTTGAAATCGAAATAGGCGGAAAAATAAGGGCACGGCGTGCCCGGATCGACGGTGATGATGGCGTCGTCGGGCAACACCGCCTGCAGATCGGCGACCAGCCGTTCGGGGCGGATCGGGGTGTCGCTGGATGCGGCGAGAGCCCGGAAGGTGGCGAGCTTCTCGGCCTTGGCCTTGGCGATTCCCGCTGTCACGGCGTCGCTGTTGGCGGCGATGTCGGCGACCGCCTTGTGAAGCGCGGACAGACAGGTGCGGGCATCGCCGACCAGGGCGGCCTCGGCCCGGTAATTGGCGCCGATGGTCTTGTCGTCAATATCGATGTGAACGACGCGGACCTGATCCGGGTCCGGGTAACGCCAGCGGTTGGTGGTGACTGAACCGGCGCGGCAGCCGACGAAGATCACCAGATCGGCGCCGTCGACAATGCGTTCGGTCTCCGGCGTGCCGCCGTTGCTGCCGACCACGCCGACCGCCAGGGGATGGTTGTCGGGGATCGAGCCCTGACCGCTGATCGACACCGCCACCGGCGCCGCAATCTGCTCGGCCAGAGCAACCAGAGCGTCCTCGGCGCCGGAGATCACCACCCCGCCGCCACAGATGAACAGCGGGTGCTGGGCGCCGGCGATGGCCTCGGCGGCGGCGGCCACGGCGTCCACGTTGGGCGCGGGGCGCTCGTGGGGCGTGGTGCCATGGGCCGCCTCGCCGTGAATCTCGGCCTCGTCCAGGGGGTCGGACTGAACGTCGAAGGGAAAGCCCAGATGGACCGCGCCGGGCCGGCCGCTGGTCATCTGTTCGAAGGCGGTGCGGAAGGCCTCGGGCACATCGGCGGCGTGGTCGATCACCGTGTTCCACTTGGTGATGGGCCGAAACAGGGCGTCCTGGTCGAGTTCAGTCAGGGTGAAGCGGCCGCGACCGGACACGGAAATATCAGTGGTGATGGCGAGCAGCGGTACCGACGAATCATTGGCTTCGGCAACGCCGGGCAAAATGTAAGTGGCGCCGCCGCCGCTCGGCCCCTCGCAGACCCCGACCTTACCGCTGATCCGGGCATAGGCGTCGGCCATGTAGGCGGCCGAGCGCTCGTCGCGGGTCAGCACGTGGGTCATACCATGGTCGAGGCGCTGGAGAGCATCGTAGAACGGCAAACTGGTGTCGCCGCAAAGGCCGAAGATGGTCTCGACGCCGTGAAGCTGGAGCATGCGGACGGCCGCTTCGGCGCCGTTGGGCTTGTTGCCGGTGAAGTCTGTCATTAACTGGTTCCGCTAGTTCAGGTGCCGTCGCCGGCAAATACGTCGAGGCGGCCGAGGCCCGGTAGCTTGAGCGCCGGGCGGGTAACGTCGATGCCGAAGACCAGGCTCAGCAGGTTTACTTCCAGGCCCTCGTCGGCGGCCACCAAAATGCCGGCCAGGCCGAACAGTGAAAACTGCCAGCCGGTGCCGCTGGGAGTTTCCTTGAACAGGGCGCCGTTGGGCAGGAAATCCTTGCCGATGGCGGTGGGCGGCAGATCGAGCACGATTTCCGGCACCTCGCGGGCGACCCAGGCGGTAAACGTATTGCTGTTGGGGCCGGGCCACACTGTATAGCTGTCGCCGTAAGGATAGGCCGCCACCGCCTGCTCGACCCGGGCGATGACCTCATCGACCCCCTGGCCGCGTATATCGAAGATGATTTCCGGCGCATTGCCGTACCACATACCGTCCGGATCGCGCTGGCTTTGGCGCACCGCCGGCAGACCCCGTATGACCTGCCAGCCGAACACCTCATAGACCGTGAAGCGCGGCGCATCGGTGGGTTTGACGGCAATCCAGGTATGGACGCCGACAGCGGCGCGCCAGCCGAAGGCGCGGGCCGAATAGACCTGGACGATGGCCTCCGGATTGGTCGCCGGGTCCGGCGCGATGCCGGTGGAATCCATAGGCGCCGTGCGCCAGTCGTAGCTGTGGCCGAAGACGCTGACAATGCTGCCGAGCAGGGGAACGACGAACACCGCCAGCAATCCAACAATCAGCCGGCGCAGCCAGCGCCGACGGCCCGGCCGATCTGGGGACTGGCCTCGCGCCACGGATATCTCCCTTTAATCATTGGCCGCCATCTTGGCGCGGGGTCGCCAGCGAAACAAGGCCCGTGACAGTCACCGAACCCACCCCTAGACTCCGCGCCGTGACTGAAACCTCACCGATTCCCCGCTGGCGCGACGCCTTCGCCATCTACGCCGACCGGCGCATTGTGGCGATCTTTTTCATGGGTTTCTCCAGCGGCCTACCCCTGTTGCTGGTCTTGCCCGGTGCGACCCTTGGCATCTGGTTGCGCCAATCGGATGTCAACCTCACCACCATTGGCATGTTCGCCCTGGTTGGCATTGCCTACAATTTCAAGTTCGTCTGGGCGCCGGTCATGGACCACGTCCCGGTTCCCTGGCTGACGCGTCGGCTGGGACGGCGGCGAAGCTGGGCACTCCTGACACAATTCGCTCTGATTGTTTCAATAATCATGCTCGGACAAACCAATCCGTCAACTAACCCCGGGGCCACTGCGCTGTGGGCGGTAGCGGTCGCTTTCGCATCGGCCAGCCAAGACATTGTGATCGACGCCTTCCGCATCGAACTACTCGAGGACTTTGAACAGGGTATCGGCGCGGCCGCGACACAGTATGGCTACAAGGGCGGGGTAGTCGCCGCTGGTGCCGGGGCGCTGTACGCCGCGGGCTACGGTGGCTGGAGCTTCGCGTTTCTGCTTATGGCCGCCTGCGTGCTGATCGGCGTGATCGCGGTTCTGTTAACGCCCGAACGTCGGCGCGAGACGAGCACGGAGACAAACGTGCAGAGTGGCTCGATTCCTTTCCACCAGTGGCTGAAACATGCGGTGATCGACCCTTTCGTCGACTTCATGAAACGCGACAAATGGTTGCTCATTCTAGTTTTCATTCTGGCCTACAAAGTGGGCGACGCCGTAGCTGGAGCCATGGCCGGACCATTTTATGTCGACATGGATTTCACCAACGAGGAGATCGCCCAGGCGAGCAAGATGTTCGGTGTCGCCGCATCAATAGTTGGCATCTTCATCGGCAGTCTCATGGTCTTCCGCCTGGGCATCCTGAAGGCGTTGATGGTCGCCGGGATTCTGCAGATGCTTTCGAATCTGATGTTCGCCGCCCAGGCCGTGATCGGCCACGACTTCACTTTCCTGTTCGCCACCATCGGAATCGAGAACCTGTCGGGCGGCATGGGCTCGGCGGCCTTCGTGGCCTATCTGTCGAGCCTTTGTAATATCGAATACACGGCGACCCAGTACGCGCTGCTATCCTCATTGATGGCAGTACCCCGTACCTTCATCGCGGCGTCTGGGGGATATTTTGCCGAGACCCTGGGCTGGGCGCCGTTCTTCGTGTGGACCACCGTGGCCGCCCTGCCCGGCCTGCTCATTCTGTGGTGGCTAATGCGCCGAGCGCCCGAAGCGCAACCGCTTGCCGCTGGCGAGCCCGACCACTAACATTGGGCGGGTCCATAATCAGCGGTGCATCATGAGCCAGCGCGCAATTGTTTCGATCTCCTGTGTCAGCCAGGACGGCCTGTTGAACGCGGTCAGCGAGCGGCTGTTTGAACTCGGCTGCAATCTGGCCGACACCACCTATGCCCTGCTTGCCGGCAGCGCCGAGTTCACCACGGTCTGCGAGTTGCCCCATGGCATGGCCGAGGAAACCCTGGCGCTGGAACTTCACCGCACGCCGGTGCTGGCCGGCGCCCGGATCAGCGTCAGCCCGTTCGACCCGGCGGCCAGCGAGGCGCGCGGCCAGCGCATCACCCATCGCTTCGAGTTTTCCGGCGCCGACCAGCCGGGCAAGATCAAGCGCCTGTCGGCGGCCTTTGCCGCTTGCGGCGCCGAGGTGGTGCGACTCAACTCGCAAAAGTCGGTGGCGGGCGGGGTGGCGGTGACCACCATCCGCATCGCCGTGTCCCTGCCCGAGGGCGCCGATACCGGGCCGGTGACCGAGGCCACCGACGCCCTTGGCCTGAGCTGCCGGGTCGAGCAGGCTTGAGCAGTCACGAGGATTTCAGCCGCGACGGTGAGGTCAAGCGAGGCTCGGACCGGGGCTTCGGATTTGTCTTTGCCGGGTTCTTCACGATTGTCGGCCTGTGGCCCCTGATCGATGGTTTGGACCCGCGCTGGTGGGCTCTTGGGGTGGCCGTGGGCTTTGCCGCCGTTGCCACTATTGCGCCTGGCCTGTTGGCGCCGCTCAATCGCCTTTGGCACCAGTTCGGCCTGCTGCTTAACCGCATCGTCAGCCCGGTGGCGTTAGGTCTGGCGTTCTATCTGGCGGTGATGCCGACCGGGCTGATCATGCGCCTGCTGGGTAAGGACCCGCTGCGCCTCAAGTTCGACCCCGAGGCGACGAGCTACTGGATCAAGCGTGAGCCGCCGGGGCCGGACCCAGACGGCATGCCGCGCCAGTTCTAGCCATGCGCATTCTCGGCATATCGGCGTTCTACCACGACAGCGCGGCGGCCCTGATCGAGGACGGCGAGATTGTCGCCGCCGCCCAGGAGGAGCGCTTCTCGCGGGTCAAGCACGACGCCCGCTTCCCGACCAATGCCGTCGCCTATTGCCTGGAAGCGGCGGGCGTCACGGCCGACGCTATCGACCACATCGCGTTCTACGACAAGCCGTTTCTCAAGTTCGAACGCCTGCTGGAAACCTATGTGGCCTTCGCCCCCAAGGGCTTTCGCTCGTTCCGCATGGCGCTGCCCATATGGCTCAAGGAGAAGCTGTTTCAGAAGCGCCTGCTGCACGACGAGCTGCGCCGCTATGCCCCGGCGCTCGACTGGGAGCAGCGTCTGCTGTTCACCGAGCATCACCAGAGCCACGCCGCCTCGGCATTCTTCCCGTCGCCCTTCGAGGAGGCGGTGGTGCTGACCATGGACGGGGTCGGCGAGTGGGCCACCACCTCGACCGGTATCGGACGCGGCAACAGCCTTGAGATCACCAGGGAAATCCATTTTCCCCATTCCCTCGGCCTGCTCTATTCGGCTTTCACCTACTACACCGGCTTCCGGGTTAATTCCGGCGAGTACAAGGTCATGGGTCTGGCCCCCTACGGTGAACCCAAGTATGCCCAGACCATCTTCGACAACCTGATCGACCTCAAGGACGACGGCTCGTTCCGCCTCGACCTTTCATACTTCGACTACTGCATCAGCCTGACCATGACCAACGGCCGGTTCGACGCCCTATTCGGCGGCCCGCCCCGCGATGCTGACAGCCTGGTGACCCAGCGCGACATGGATCTGGCGGCGTCGATCCAGGCAGTGCTCGACGAGGCGGTGCTGCGCCTGACCCGGTCACTTGCCGCCGAGACTGGCATCCCTAACCTCTGCCTCGCCGGCGGCGTGGCGCTCAACTGCGTCGCCAACGGCAAGATTCTGCGCGACGGCCATTTCGACAACGTCTGGATACAGCCGGCGGCAGGCGACGCCGGCGGGGCTCTGGGCACCGCCCTGGCCGCCTACCACCAGTTCGCCGACCAGCCGCGCGTGGTAAGCGGCGGCGACGCCATGAAGGGCTCCTACCTCGGCCCCGAATTCGACCAGGCCAACATCGAGCGCCGCCTGACCAACGCCGGCGCGAACTTCACCACCCTCGACGACGATGCCCTGCTGGGGACCTGCGCCGAGACCCTGGCCGGCGACAAGGCCGTGGGCTGGTTTCAGGGCCGCATGGAGTTCGGCCCCCGAGCCCTCGGTGGCCGCTCGATCCTCGGCGACGCCCGCTCGGCGACCATGCAGTCGGTGCTCAATCTCAAGGTCAAATACCGCGAATCCTTCCGCCCCTTCGCGCCTTCGGTGCTGCGGGGCGACGTGGCCGACTGGTTCGAAATGGACGGCGACAGCCCCTATATGCTGCTGGTCGCCGACGTCGCCGAGGACCGCCGCCGGGCCATGAGCCCCGAGCAGCAGGCCTTGTTCGGCATCGACAAACTCAACGTGCCGCGCTCCGACATTCCCGCAGTCACCCATGTGGACTACTCGGCCCGCATCCAGACCGTGCACCGCGAGACCAACCCGCGCTACTACGGCCTGATCGAGCGCTTCAAGGCTCTGACCGGCTGCCCGGTGATCGTCAACACCAGCTTCAACGTGCGCGGCGAGCCCATCGTCGGCACCCCGGAAGACGCCTTCCGCTGCTTCATGGGCACCGGCATCGAAGTCCTCGCCATCGGCAACTGCCTGCTGCGGAAAGAAGACCAGGACCCCGGGCTGGCGCTATCCTACGAGAACGAGTTCAACCCGGATTAAGGCTGGCCTTAATCCAGTCTGTTACCATCGCCCAGGAAGAATGGCCGATGGGCGTTCACATCGCCACGCAGGCTCCCGCCGCTTACGCGGCGACGCGCTATCGCGCTTGCCGACGGTCAAGTGATGACCGCCGGTTCCGCTACTCACCGCCTTCTTTCAGCCCGCGGCTGCGTAATTATGGGGACAGTATACGTAATAGAATATTTTTCTAATAAATATACTGTCCCCATAATTCATGATGCTGCGCTTTTCCGCCTGCTCAGGCTCCACCCGATCAAGGCACTGGCGACGATGGCGCCGCCAAGCAGGGAGAGGCCGGCCGGCGTCTCGTCGATGACCAACCACACCCAGAACGGCCCGATGACCATTTCGGACATGCCGATCAGGGTCAGATCGGCCGCGGGCACGTGGCGCGAGGCGGCGGTGAACAGGCTGTGGCCGAGGCAGGACAGCAAACCGCCCCAGGCCAGCAGCATCAGGAGATCACGGGTCGAGATCACGAAATCCGCGGCCATGAAACCGCCAATGGACGATGACACCAGGGCCGAAACAATGACCGCCGCCAGCATGTCCACATGGCGCATGGCCCTGAGCGTGACCACGAAGCTGGCGAACAGCACCGCCGTGGTCAGAGCCAGGATATTACCCAGCAGGGTGCCGCTGCCGATGCCGTCCAACACCATGACGCCGATGCCGCAGAGCGCCACGCCAATGGCGATCCAGGTGGCGCGGCCGACCCGCTCGCCGAGGAAGACCCAGGCGAAGACCGCGGCAAACAGCGGCACCGAGCTCGCCGTAAACAAGGTGTTGGCCACGGTAGTGTGGTTGAGCGCCTGAATGAAGCAGACCCCGGCGACGCCGAGCAACGGCCCGGCCAGCAAGGCGCTGCGACCGGCCCGGCGAAACTCGGCCACCGCACGCGCCCGGTGACGCAGGCTGAACAGACAGGTCATGGCCACCGCCAGGGCGCTGGAACGATAGAACAGCACCTGCCACGCCGAGGCGTCGTCGACCATCCGAAAAATCAGCCCGTTGAGGCTCAACGTCAAGGCCGAGCACAACACCAGCAGCACCCCGCGCCGGTAAAGCGCGCGGTCCGCAGTCTCTGCCACCGCCACAGCCGGAGCGGCGACGTCAAAATCATCGGGTGTTGCCATGTCCCCATGTAACCAGAAATCGAGCCCCCAGGGCACAGTTTGTTCGCGGAGCGGTCATGCGGTGGGTGCATGGGTGCGACAGCCCATTGTCCCGCTGCCGCCATATCGCGTAGCCTCCATCAACGGCGGCACCACGGAGGGGGATCATGAGGGTCATCGTACTGGGCGGCGGCGTCATCGGCGTTACCACCGCCTATGAGCTGGCCGAGGATGGTCATGAGGTGGTGGTGGTCGAGCGCAATGCCGACGTTGCCGAGGAGTCGAGTTTCGGCAACGCCGGAATTGTCGCGCCGGGCCATGCCTATGCCTGGGCCTCGCCGCGGGCGCCGCTTAATCTGGTCCAGTCGCTGTTCAGCGATGAGACGGCACTGCGTTTTAAGTTCTCCCTCGATCCCAAGATGTGGCTGTGGTCGCTGCGCTTCCTGGTCAACTGCACGGCCGGGCGCAACCGGGCCAACACCCTGGTCAAGCTCGGGCTCTGCATGTACAGCCGCGACCGGCTCAAGGCCCTGCGCGAAGCCACCGGCATCGCCTATCACGAGACCACGAGGGGCACGCTTTATCTCTACCGCGACGGCCACCACCTGGAGACCGCCATTGCCAACATGGCGCTGCTGGCGGACAACGGGCTTGTCGGGCTCAAGGGCATCGACCGGCACGAGGCGGCGGCTCTGGAGCCGGCCATCGCGCCGGTCAAGGACAAGTTCGCCGGGGCGGTTCACTGCGCCTCCGACGAGAGCGGCGATTCCAACCTGCTGTGTCAGGAGCTGACCAAGCGCATGGTCGATAAGGGGGTGGAATTCCGTTTCGGGACCACGGTCCAGGGGCTGCGCAGCGAGGGCAGGCGGATTGCGGCTGTGATCACCGACCAGGGCGACATCACCGGCGATGCTTACGTCATGTCACTTGCCAACGAGACGCCCCTGGTGCTCAAGGGTCTGGGCTACCGCCTGCCGATCTACCCCATCAAGGGCTACTCCCTGACTCTCAATACCGACGGCCACAACGGCGCGCCGATCATGCCGGTGATCGACGAGGAGTACCTGGTCGCCTTCACCCGCATGGGCAATCGCTTCCGGGTCACCGCCACGGCCGAGTTCGCCGGCTACGACACCGGCTTCAAACCCAGCGACTTCGGGCCCATGACCAAGGTCGCCCGCGAGGATTTTCCGGACGCCGGCGACTACGGCAACCCGTCCCACTTCGCCTGCCTGCGGCCCATGACGCCTGACGGCCCGCCGGTCATCGGCCAGGGCCACCACCACAACCTGATCTTCAATACCGGCCACGGCCATATCGGCTGGACTATGGCGGCGGGCTCGGCCCGCATCGCGGCCGACCTGGTGGCCAGCAAAAAGCCCGACATCGACCTCACAGGCATGACCCCGGACCGGTTTTAGGGTTGGGGCAAAACGATGCGAGACCGCCGCTATGCTTCGACAGGCTCAGCATGATGGCGGTGTTCTGTATTTCCTCACCCTGAGCCTGTCGAAGGGTGAGCCTAGCGATGAGCAAGATTGTGAATTGGCCAATGTTGATCGAATATTCATTCCAGTTTAGACTGGTCTAAGACTAGTCTAAACTGGAATTCATCATGGCCACTCCGGATAAAGCCAGCGAAGTCGGCGCCTACGAAGCCAAGACCCACCTCCCCCGCCTGCTCGAACGGGTCAAACGGGGCGAATCCATCACCATCACCAAACACGGCACCCCGATCGCCAGGCTGGTGCCCATCAAACAATCTGGACGGCAACGAACGATCTCCGAGGCCATCGAGGAACTTCTTGAGTTTCGCAAACATCATAAGCTCGATGGTTTGACCATCCGCGAACTCATCGACGAAGGCCGCCGCTAGGTCCATGACGACAAGCATCGTCGTTAATTGCTCGGTGTCGCTTGCCTGGTGCCTCAGCGATGAAACCGGCGAATATGCCGCCGATGTGCTCCACGCCATGGTGGAGAGCACAGCGCAAGTACCATCCTTGTGGCCACTGGAAATGGCCAACGGCCTGCTCATGGCCGAGCGCCGGGGACGCATTGCCGAGGCCGACATAATGCAGGCCCTGGACATCGTTCAGATTCTACCCATTGAGGTTGACGACGCTACACATTCGCAAGCTCTTGGCGCGACCATGTCCCTGGGCCGCGAATTCGGCCTTACCGCCTATGATGCCAGCTATCTCGAACTCGCCATGCGGCTCGATATTCCCCTGGCCGCCACCGACCGCGCCCTGGTCCGCGCCGCCCGCGCCAGCGGTACGGAATTGTGGGGATTATCGCAAAAAACGTCCACCACTTGACCCTGATCAATGACCACGGCCCAGGGCGGACCTAGGATGCTTGCACGTCCCCAACACGACTCCCCCGAAGCCCCACCTTATCGCTCCCTGGCGGGGCTTCTTCTTTGGGGCTAGGTGTCCAGGTGCTGTGCCCAGAATTTCAGGGTGCGGGCCCAGGCCTGGTCGCTCAGGGCGGCGTCGTAGTCGTTGGGCTGATCGTCGTTCATGAAGCCGTGCTCGGCCTCATAGCGGAAGATTTCCCATTCGCACGTCGCGTTTCCCAGGGACGCCTCCAGCACATCCACCGCCGCCGGCAGGCACCAGGTATCGCGGCTGGCGAAATGGCCCTGGAAGGGGATGCGGATTTTCGCCGGGTCAGTCAGTTCCGGCGACGGGATGCCGTAGAAGCAGGCCGCGGCGGCGAACTCGGGAATGCGCACGGCGCCCATCACGGTGACCACACCGCCCAGGCAATAGCCGGTGATGCCGACCTTGGCCCCATCCCGCCCGAGATAGCGCGCCGCGCCGCAAACCTGCTGGTCCGTGGCGCTGAGATGGTCGAGGCCGTCCATGAGCCGCTCGGCATTGGCGGTGTCGTGGTACTCAACCGTCGTACCTTCATAAAGGTCGGGACACAGCACGTTGTAGCCGTCGCCGGCGAGGCGATCGGCGAGGCGTTTGATTTGGTCCTGAAGGCCCCACCACTCTTGAATCATGACGACGCCGGCGGCGCCTTCCCGGCCACACTCTGCGAGATAGCCCATGGCCTCGCCGCCGTCGGCCCGCGTGAAGGTTATGTCCTGTCCCATGAGTCCTGCCTCCCGTCTCGTGGTTGAGAGTTGTTGATTGCGGACAGTCTAGTGCGAAGGCCCAGCGGTGGGAAAGTCGATGTGTTTGCTGGCCGAGGGTGACTCCGTCGACGGGCAGACGGCGAAAAAGAACGTGACCTTCTCGCCGGCCTTGTAGACCAAGGCGGTATCCTTGGGAATCCACAAGGTGTCGCCAGGGCCCGCCACGTAGTCGTCGTCGCCGATGCCCAGCGTCAGAGTGCCTTCGATGATGAACAGGATTTCATCGTAGGTCACCGTCCATTCCGAATTGACGTCCTCGAAGGTGCCGATGCCACCGCCGAGCCCCTCGCTGTAGGAACTGTTGACCAGCCCGAGCACGGCGGCGCCGTTGGTGGGTGTGAAATCCTGATCGACTTTTCGGAACAGTTTGACCATTGTGGCCTCCAAATTTGGCGTTACTACTGAGCGTCAGATGTAGACTAGGGACCCTCGCCATGTCGGACAACACCTACGATAGCGGCCGGCTCAACCTGCCGTTTGTCGGCCACTGCACCTTCGCCAAGCAGCCGGTCTGTCTCGACTGGCGGGCCATCGACGCCGACGTGGCGGTGCTCGGCGTGCCTTTCGACATGGGCACCCAGTATCGGCCCGGCGCGCGCTTCGGGCCGCGCGCCATTCGCGAGGCCTCGACCCTGTTCTCCTTCGGCCATGCCGGCGCCTACGACCACGAGGACGACGTCACCTACCTGCCCGCCGACGCGGTGCGCATGGTCGATGTGGGCGACGCCGACATCATCCACACCGACACCCTGCAAAGCCACGCCAACACCGAAGCGGCGGTGCGCCAGATTCTCAAATGCGGCGCCATGCCGCTGATCCTCGGCGGCGACCACGCGGTCCACGCGCCCTGCATTACCGCCTTCTCGGACCAGGAACCGGTCCACATCGTCCACTTCGACGCTCATCTCGACTTTGTCGACGAGCGCCACGGGGTGCGCTACGGCCACGGCAACCCGCTGCGCCGGGCGTCCGAGATGGACTGGGTCACCAGCATGACCCAGATGGGTATCCGCAACGTCTCATCGTCGAACCGCGACGACTACGACGACGCCCGCAAGGCCGGCTCGGACATCCTGTCGGTGCGCGACGTGCGGCGTCTCGGCACCGAGGGTACCCTTGAGCGCATCCCCAAGGGCGTGGGCTACTACGTGACCATCGACATCGACGGCTTCGACCCGTCCATCGCGCCGGGCACCGGCACGCCAAGCCACGGCGGCTTCCTCTATTACGAGGTACTGGAAATTCTCCAGGGCCTGGCCAAACAGGGCGATGTGGTCGGCATCGACCTGGTCGAGGTGGCGCCGGATTACGACCCGGCGGGCATCACCGCCTTCCTGGCTGCTCAGATCCTCATGAACTTCCTCGGATTCATTTTTCACGAGCGCCAGCCATGAAAGCAGCCGTCATTGAACAGCAAGGCGGGGTCGAGAACCTGGTCTACCGGGACTGGCCCGACCCTGAGATTGCTCCCGACGAAGTCCTTCTGCGGGTCCATGCCTGCGCCCTCAATTATCTCGATCTCGAGGTCCGGCGCGGCATGCCCGGCATGGCCGTGCCCATGCCGTTCATTTCCGGCGGCGACATGGCCGGGGTAATCGAGGCAGTGGGCGCCGATGTGACCACCGTGGCGGTCGGCGAACGGGTGGTGTTCGATCCGGTGACCCGCGACGGCATGATGGGCGAGGAGGTCATGGGTGGCCTCGCCGAATACGCCAAGGCGTCGGCGGTCAACGCCATTGCCATCCCCGACGCGGTCTCCTTCGACCAGGCCGCCGCCCTGCCCGTGGGCTACGGCGCCGGCCACAAGATGATCGAGCGCGCCCAGGTGAAGAACGGCGATCTGGTGGTGGTGCTGGGCGCCGCCGGCGGTGTCGGCCTGGCCTGCGTGCAGATTGCCAAGCAACTTGGCGCTTTGGTGATCGCGGTGTCGTCGTCGGACGAGAAGCTTGAGCGGCTCAAGGCCTTGGGCGCCGATCATGGCATCAACAACACGACCCACGATTTCAGCCGCGAGGTCTGGGCGATCTCCGGCAAGCGCGGCGCCGACGTGGCGGTCAACTACATCGGTGGCGATACCTGGACGCCGACGCTCCGTTGCCTCGGCATGGGCGGCCGGCTGGTGACCTGCGGCGCCTCGGCCGGCTTCGACCCGCAAACCGACATCCGCTATATCTGGCGCCGCCAGCTCAACATTATGGGCAGCGACGGCTGGACGCCCGAAGGCATCCGCTGGCTGCTCGCCCAAGTCGAGAGCGGCGCCATCGAGGCGGTTATCGACTCGACCCACCCCCTGAGTGAAATCCGGGCTGCCGAGACGCGGCTCGAATCCCGACAATCCTTTGGCAAGGTAATCCTGCACCCATGAAAGACAACGTCGATATTGATCCCGATCGCCTGTGGCGCGGCTGGCAGAAACACACACCCTTCGAAAGCGTCGTGTCGATGGAGCTCGAGGCCCACGACAGGGACGCCGGCACGGCAACCCTCCGGCTGCCCTACAAACCCGAATACCGGCGCTCGGACGAGCCGCCGACGGGCTACCACGGCGGCGTCATCGCCACGCTGATTGATGTCGCCGGCGACTTCGTGACCGCCATCAAGAACAATTCCGGCGGCGTGCCGACCATCAATCTCTCTATCGATTACCTGCGTTCGGCGGGTGAAACCGACCTTCTCGCCCATGCCCGCGTGCGGCGCGCCGGGCGCACCATCGCCGTGATCGATATCGATGTGGAGGAGCCCGGC
>CAZYDR010000095.1:13892-14136 GCA_964645285.1 uncultured Alphaproteobacteria bacterium | reverse complement strand
GCTGTATTCCATCGAGGACATCACCGAGCGCAAGCAGGCCGAGGAGGACTTACGCGCCGCCAAGGAACACGCGGGAATCGCCAACCGGACGAAATCCGAATTCCTTGCCAACATGAGCCACGAATTGCGCACGCCGCTCAATGCCGTCATCGGATTCTCCGAAATGATCATGGGCGAGATGGTCGGGCCGGTCGGCAACCAGAAATACACCGAGTACGCAGCCGACATAAACGCGTCCGGAGCC
>CAZYDR010000095.1:0-13882 GCA_964645285.1 uncultured Alphaproteobacteria bacterium | reverse complement strand
TCGGTACGCCGTCGATGGCGATGACGCGTCCGGAGCCCATCTCCTGGCGCTCATCAGTGACATTCTCGACCTGGCCAAGGTTGAAGCCGGAAAAGCCGATTTGCACGAGGAAACGGTCGATGTATCCCGGGTGTTGAAATCCTGCATTACACTGGTCCGGGGGCGAGCCGAGGAAGCCAGCGTCGAAATCGAATGCCATACCCCATCGAACCTGCCGCCGCTCTACGCGGATGAGCGTAAGCTCAAGCAGATATTCATCAACCTGCTGTCCAACGCCATCAAATTCACGCCGCCCGGTGGCAAGATTACCGCTCGTACATGGTCCCGGCCAAACGACGGCTACCTGCTCCAGGTCGCTGATACGGGTATCGGCATCGCCCTTGCGGACATCCCCAAAGTGCTCAGTCCCTTCCAGCAGATCGACAGCGACCTCGACCGCAAATACCAGGGGACCGGCCTCGGCCTACCGCTGACCAAGGCCCTGGCCGAGCTACATGGTGGCTCGCTGGACCTGCAGAGCGAGATCGGCATCGGCACCACGGTCACGGTACGCTTCCCCGCGGAGCGTATTGGCAACAATCAGGGCCGTCACAACTAAGTCCAGATCACCGAGCCCAATTCGGCCTTCTTGGCCGTCCACGCCTCAAAATCGAGAATGACAATGCCGTGGGTCTCTATCAGCCGCTCCAGGGTGCCGTCCTGTTGGACATGATAATGAGGTAGCTGGGCCGGGCCGGTGAACAGCAGGGCCGTACCCTTCTCTCCGGCGAAACGATCAATCACGGCGCTGGCGCCCTCCGGGCCCATGAGAGTGATGACCCGGGCGCCGCCGTGGGACCAGCCGAGGTGGCCGTAGAGTTCCATGGGCCGCGCGCCTCTACGCCAAAATGACGTCGCCGAGCTCGGCCTTCTTGGCGTCCCAGGCAGGCTTGTCGACAATGATGATGTGGTGCTCGGCGATGAGCCGTTCCAGAACGCCCCGGCGCTTGGCGTGATACTGGGTCAACAGACCGTCGCCGGTAACCACCCAAGAACCTTCGGCCGCCGGGGTGACGGCGCCACGGACAACGCTGTCGCCCTCGGAACTCATAATCGTGACCAACTTGTTCTAGCCATGAATATAGCCAAGAAGCCCGTAGATCGTCATTCAACCCGCCCTTTATTTTATGGCCACCAGCGACATAACAAATGTGGCGCGGTAAACTCAAGTGCTCATGGCCCATCTCTGTCGCGACTGTCTGACCTCCGCCGACTCCCTGGTACCGCCGGCGGCCTGTGTTGTCTGCGGCTCCGAGCGCCTCGTGGTCCATGCGGAACTCGACCGCCTGGCCATGGCCCACCTCGACTGCGACGCATTCTATGCCACCGTAGAGGCCCGCGACGACCCGTCCCTCAAGGGGAAATCGGTGCTGGTCGGCGGCCGTCACCGGGGCGTGGTGGCGGCGTGCTCCTACGAGGCCCGGAAATTCGGTATCCACTCGGCCATGCCCATGGCCCAGGCCCTCAAACGCTGCCCCGACGCCATCGTCATTCCGCCAAATATGGAGAAGTACAGCCGGGTCGGCCGCCAGGTACGCGAGATGATGCAGGACGTGACGCCCCTGGTCGAACCGCTGTCCATCGACGAAGCATTTCTCGATCTCTCAGGTACCGAAAAGGTTCACGGCGGCAGCCCGGCCCATACCCTGGCCGCCTTGGTTAAGCGTATCGAGGATGAAGTCGACATCACCGCCTCCATCGGCCTGAGCTACAACAAGTTCCTCGCCAAGGTGGCGTCGGACCTGGACAAGCCGCGTGGCTTCGCGGTGATCGGCCGGGGCGAGGCGGTGGAATTTCTTTCGGGCCAGCCGGTCAGTCTGCTCTGGGGGGTCGGCAAGCAGACCCAAAAGCGCCTGGCCGACGATGGCATCGAGACCATCGGCCAATTGCAGACCATCCCCGAGGCCGAGTTAGTCGCGCGTTATGGTAAGATCGGCCACCGCTTCGCCCAATTTTCGCGGGGCGAGGACGACCGCCGGGTTGAGCCCGAAAGCGAAGGCAAGAGCCTGTCGGCGGAAACCACCCTGGATAAGGACCTAAGCGACGGCGACGCTCTGGGGCGCATCCTTTGGCGCCTGTCGGAGAAGGTGGCGCGGGGCCTGCGCAAGGAAGGCCTGGCCGGGCGCACCATAACCCTCAAGCTCAAGACCGCCCGGTTCCGCCTGATCACCCGCAGCCAGTCCCTGGCCGATCCGACCCGCAGCACCGAGATTATCTACCGCACCGCCGCCCCCCTGCTGGCACGCGAGACCGCGGGCACCGCCTACCGCCTGATTGGCGTCGGCGTCTCCAACTACGCGCCCCTCGAAGAGGCCGCCACCCTGGACCTCGCCGACCCGGACGCCGAACGCCGGGCCCGCCTCGAGGACACCATGGACTCATTACGCGACAGATTCGGCACCGACGCCATCGGCAAGGGCCGCGGCATGGCCGACAAACTCAAGAGCAACGAAACCGAACAAGGCGAGGAACCATGACCGACAACCAGCTCGACTGGGTCTTCAATCTCCACGACCATGCCCAGGGTTGTAAAGCCCCCTTTCTATGTACCACTTTCTAATAGAGTCTCAGGCACTGGCGGTCGCATATTCAGGGCTTGATGGGGGCGAATGTGATTGTACTGTTTGAGTCAGGTTTCGATGACGATCTGAGCATGTCTGATTGAAGTGAACCACTCTGCATTGAGAACTTCCCCGCGCACGGTGCCATTGAAGCGTTCGTTGTATCCGTTCTCCCAGGGGCTCCCCGGATAGATGCGGATGGGCTTTGGTAACGACGAAGTCCCTCACCGGGAACTCAACCCAGGTGGCCAGCGTTCCGCCGTTGGCCTTGCGGCACATGCGGCAATGGCAATGAGTGACGGTCTGAGAATCGCCGGTAACCGCCCGATAACGCACCGCGCCGCAGAGGCAGCCGCCTTCATGGATAGGGTCGTTAGCCACCCTCATACTCCGCTAAACCCGCACCCGGCACAGGCGCTACGGCATGGGTCTGACAGCGACGCCTTCCCGTTGTTTGGTTTCCCAATCCGGCGCCACATAAGCCTCGGCATTTGATGGCGGTAACGGATCTTTCCCCCGGATGATATCGGCGGCTTTCTCGCCCACCATGATTGTCGGCGCATTGGTATTGCCGTTGGGAACAGTCGGGAAGATCGACGAATCAACAATCCTCAAGCCGTCAATCCCCCGGACCCGGCACTGGGGATCGACCACCGCCATGGGGTCATTGTCCGCGCCAATCTTGCAGGTGCACGTGGGGTGATAGGCAGTCTCCACATTGGCGCGGACCCAGGCATCGATTTCGTCGTCCGTCTCGACAGCCTCACCGGGATCGATCTCCCGTTCCCGATACGGATCGAATGCCGGCTGCATGCCAATCTCCCGGGTCAGGCGGAAGGCCGTGCGGTAGTCTTCGATGTCCCGCTCATCCTGGAAATGGTTCATCACGATTTCCGGTTTCTCCAGGGGATCCTTGGATTTCGCCCGCACCCAACCACGGCTGCGCAATCGGTTGATGCCAAAATGAATCTGGTAGCCGTGCGGCCCGGAATTACCCTTGCCATCATAGCGCACGACCGCGGGTAAAAAGTGGAACTGAACGTTCGGCCATTTCATGCCAGCATGGGTGCGAATGAATCCGGTGGCTTCAAAGTGATTGGTGGCGCCCAATCCGGACTTGAACAAGAACCATTGCGCCCCGAGGAGCAGTTTGCCAAACGGACCCATGTGCCGGTTCAGTGACACGGGAAGTTTGGTCTCGTACTGGATGACGGATTCCAGATGGTCGTGGAGGTTTTCGCCAACGCCAGGCAATTCATGAAGCACCTCGATACCGGCATCCTTGAGTACCTGCGCCGGGCCAATTCCCGACATCTGCAAAATGTGCGGCGAGCCGATAGCCCCCGCCGACAGGATCACTTCCCTGTTCGCCATGACTTGCTGGGTTTCGCCATTTCGCTCGTACTCGACACCGACGGCTTTCTTGCCTTCCAAAATGACGCGCTTTGTCAGGGCCTCCGTGATGACGGTCAAGTTCTCGCGATGCATCACCGGCTTGAGATAAACCAGGGACGTACTGCAGCGAACACCGTCTTTGACGGTCATATCCATCTTGGACATGCCTTCCTGGCGGTATCCGTTGTAGTCGTCGGATATGCCGTACCCGGCCTCATTTCCGGCATTGATAAAGACCTCGTAGAGCGGGTTTTTCATGCCGTTGCCATTGCAGGTACGGATCGGGCCGCTTCCGCCCCTGTACTCATCCTCCCCGTAGTCGCAATTCTCGGACTTCTTGTAGTACGGCAGGCAATCGCGATAAGCCCAGCCCGATGCGCCCATTTCTTCCCACTGATCCAGATCGCAGGCATTGCCGCGAACATAAATCATGCCATTGATTGTCGAGGAACCGCCCAGACCTTTGCCTCTCGATACGTCAACGTGGCGGTCGTCCAGTTTTGCTTCCGGCTCGGTCTTAAAGAACCAGTTGAACCGGCGCATGTTCATGGGGATCTGCAGCGCCGTCGGCATCTGCACGAATATGCTGTCGTCCTTGCCGCCGTATTCCAATAAAAGCACTGACGCATCAGCATCCTCTGTCAGGCGATTGGCCAGGACACAGCCAGCCGATCCCGCACCAACGATGATGTAATCAAATGACGTTGCCATTTCTCTCGATCCCCCTGTTTTCGGCCCGTCCCCATTTAGCAGACCAATTCCTATGTTAGTCCTCGCACCGAAAATCTGAAAGGCTGGTGCGGCTATACACGCCTATCGGCTAGAGCAGTGGGTAGGCCCCATCCTCGTCGTGGACCTCGCCGCCGACTAGGGGCGGGGTGAAGACGCAGATCACGCGCATGGCCGTGACGGCGTTGACCCGGTGCCTGTCGTGCTTGTCGAGCACATAAATGGTGCCGGGCGTCAGGTCATGAACCTCCCCGGTGGCCATATCCTCGATCGTACCTTCACCCTCGATGACCAGGTTGGATTCGGTATGGTTCTTGTAATGCAGCACGGCGCTGGTCCCGGCGTTAACGCGGATATCGGAGACGGTGAAGCCGACCCCGTCTTCGCGCAGCAGATACCGCAGTACCCGCGCATCGCCGCCGGCCAATACGGTTTCGCCCTTGCCGCCTTCGATGTCTTGCCGTGTCTTGACGATCATAGCTGGTCCTCCGTCTGGTTCCCTTGTTGGCGCGGTCAGTCGGCGGGCTTAAAACCGCGCAGATGGCCCGGCGCTAGCTGACCGACCACGGCGCTCCTCCACGCGGCATGCCACATGTTGACTTAGTGGTCCGCCCCGTCACCAGCCGCCGCGCGCAGCGCCTCGTACTTGGCGCCGGCGAGTTGCTCGTAGTCTTCACGCAACACCTCGCGCGCCCAGTCGCGGCGGTCGACCAGAGCAACGTTTTCGAACCCGGCCGTCTCCAGGGCCGCCGTGTACTGGGTCTGGGACTCGAAATCGAAGGTCAGACCGACGAGTTCGAGCCAAAGCATCAATTCGGGTGTCGCCGGTTCCTGGTTGCCGCGCATCCAGTCGCTTCCGGAAAAGCAACCGCCGGAACGCAGCACACGATAGATATCGCTGAACAGCGCGGATTTGTCGGGGATGTGAATCATGGCTTCCTTCGAGAACACCACATCGAAACTCTCGTCCTCGAACGGAAACCGGCCGGGCGTGACTTTTTGGTAGGTTATTCGGTCGCTCAGTCCCTCGCGCTCGGTCCGAGCGACGGCGCGGTCTATCACCGGCTGCTCGATATCAATGCCAACCACGCGGCCGGCGCCATGATAGCGGACCAGGGCAATATCGACGCCACCGATACCGCAGCCGATGTCGAGTACCGATTTACCGGTAATGTCGAGGCCGTCGAGCGCCCGGGCAACCTCATGGACACCGCCGGGCGACAGGAAACCCTCACCCCAGATCAACTCCATGGCATCGACGAATTCGTCGGTGTATTCGTCTTCGCGTTCGTCGTTGTCGGTCATTTCGGCAACTCCTGGATCACCACCAATTGACGCGAAATCGTACCATCGTTCCACCTCATTGAGAACCGCAGCCTATCCGCCGACATCGACACAAGGCTCAGTCGAATTCGAGTGCCGTGCTGAGCCCGGTCGCCGCTCAAAGAATACTGATCAGCGCGTCCAACACCTCGTTGGGTTGCTCAGCCATCATCATGTGGCCGCAGCCTTTGAGCGTGATGACCCGGACGCCGGGGATGGCTTCGGCTAGGGGCTTGGCGGCGCGGGGTGGCGTCATGGCGTCGCGTTGGCCCAGGACCATGAGGGTCGGGCAGCGGATGTCGCCGGCAATAGCCATGCCGCCCGAGTAGTTGTTCGAGGCGCTGAGGGTGGCGTGGAGCACGCCGGGGCCGGAGCGTTCCAGCAGGCGCAGGCCCTCGCCGGTCATCCACAGGCCGGGCGCCCGGTTGTGGCCGATCTGGCCGTCGCGGCTGTGAGCCCACAGGTTGACCATGTCGAAGGCCGCATGATCGTTGGCCTCGGCGGCGTCGAGCAACATGGGCGCCACGGGCATGGGGATCGAGATGCCGAGCAGGGCCAGGGCGCTAACCCGGGTGTTGTAGCGGGCGGCGGCGTCGAAGACGACCAGGGAGCCGGTGCTGTGGCCGACCAATGACGCCTCTTTGATTTCAAGGGCGTCGAGAAAGCGCATAACCCAGTCGGCAGTCTCCTCGACGGTCGCCGGCATGGGCCCTTCGGAGCGGCCATGGCCGGGCATATCGACCGCCAACACGTTGTAGCCGTGATAGGAGAAATAGCGGGTCTGCAGCACCCAGGCGGTGTGGTCGAGGCCGCCGCCGTGAACGAAGACGATGCTCGGCTGGGCCGAGTCGAAGTCCTTGCCGCCGGTGGTCGCGAAGGTGTTTTTGCCGTCAACTTGAATATCCATGACTGGACCCTCCCCTAACGCTGCGACGCTTTTAAGGCGCGGACGAGGTCATCCAGTTGGTCTTCGGAATCCTCCAACCCGATGGAAAGCCGCACCAAGCCCTCGGAAATGCCCGCCGCCTTCAGGGATTCAGCATCCATCTGCTGGTGGGTGGTTGAGCCCGGATGGATGACTAGGGACTTGGCATCGCCCACATTGGCCAGGTGGGAGAACAGGCGTAGACCCTCGATGAACTTGCGACCGGCCTCGCGGCCGCCCTTGAGCTCGAAGCTGAAGATGGCGCCGCAGCCCTTGGGCAGCATTTCCTTGGCCAGTTCAAAGTCCGGATGCTCGGGCAGTTCCGGCCAGGTGACCCATTCCACCGCGTCGTGGCCGTGCAAGTATGCGACCACCTTGCGGGCGTTCTCCACGTGGCGCTGCATGCGCACCGGCAGGGTCTCGACCCCCTGCAATATGTGGAACGAATTGGTCGGGCTGATACAGGCGCCGAAGTCGCGCAGGCCCTCGGTGCGGGCGCGCATGATGAAGGCCTGGGGTCCGAACTCCTCGGCATAGTCGATGCCGTGATAGCCGGCGTAGGGCTCGGTCAGGGTCGGGAACAGCCCCGACCCATCCCAGTCGAAGTGGCCACCGTCGACGATGACGCCGCCGACCGCGATACCGTGGCCGCCCATGAACTTGGTGATCGAGTGGTGGACCAGATCGGCGCCCCACTCCAAGGGTCGGCAGAGATAGGGCGTGGCGAAGGTGTTGTCGATCATCAGCGGAATGCCGGCGTCGTGGCCGATGTCGGAGATGGTCCGCATGTTGGGCACCTCAAGGCCCGGATTGCCCAGGGTCTCGGCGAACAGCAGCCGGGTGTTGGGCTGGATCGCTGCCTTGTAGGCGTCCGGATCGCGCGGATCGACAAAAGTGGTGGTGATGCCGAAACGCGGTAGGGTGTGCATGAACAGGTTGTGGGAGCCGCCGTATACCGACTGGGACGAGACGATATGGCCGCCGGCGTCCATCAGGGTCATGACCGCCAGGCTGAGGGCGGCCTGGCCGCTCGCCGTACAGACCGCCCCGACCCCGCCTTCCAGCGCCGCGATGCGCTCCTCCAGCACCGCCGTGGTCGGGTTGGAAATGCGCGAATACAGGTGCCCGGCGCGCTCCAGGTTGAACAGGGCGGCGGCGTGGTCGGTGTCGTCGAAGACATAGGACGTGGTCTGGTAGATCGGCACCGCCCGCGACCCAAAGTCGGGGTCGGGACGCTGACCCGCGTGAAGGCTCAACGTGTCTGGTTTGAAGTATCGCGGTCCGGCCATTTCGGTCCCCTCTGTGTCCTGTTGCGGCGCAGCCTACACAGGCACGGTTGAGGCGTCCAGCGAGCCAGCATCATCGGTTTGCCAAGGCACGTACTCACCGTTATGGTCTGTCGCCTTGAGCTAGGGAGTGGAGAGAACATCATGAGCCGCAAGATCGAATCCGTCGCCGTTCTCGGCGGCGGCACCATGGGCACCGGCATCGCCGGCGCCTGCGCCCAGGCGGGCCACCGCGTGCTGCTGCTCGACGTCGACATGTCCACCGCCGAGGCGGCTATGGACCGCATTCTCAACGGCCGGCCGCCGTCTCTTGAAGACCCGGAGAAAGCCTCGCTCATCACCCTCGGCAGCTTTACTGACGACCTGCACAAGATCGCCGACTACGACTGGATCTGCGAAGCCATTATCGAAGGCGTGGATGCCAAGCGCGCCCTGTTCGACAAGTTCGAACCCCTGCGCCGGGACGGGTCGGTGGTCAGCACCAACACCTCGGGCATCCCGCTCCATTCCATCACCGCCGGCATGCCCGAGCGCCTGCGTAGCGACATCGCGGTAACCCATTTCTTCAATCCGGTGCAGGTCATGAAGCTCATGGAGCTGGTGCCCGACACCGACACCACCGACGATGTGATCGACGCCTTCGCCGAGTTCTGCGGCGGCACACTCGGCAAGGGCGTGGTCCATGCCAAGGATACGGTCAACTTCGTCGGCAACCGCATCGGCTGCTTCCTGCTGCTGTCGGGCCTGCACAAGGCCAAGGCAGCCCTTGATGACGGCCTCTCCATGGAGGAAATCGACGCCCTCATGAGCGGTCCGGTGGGCCTGCCCAAGACCGGGCTCTATGGCCTGTTCGACCTTATCGGTCTCGATATCATGTACTTGGTGGGCAAGAATCTGGCGGTCAATCTGCCCGCCGGCGACAGCGGTCATGACTTCACCAGCCTACCGGCCACCGAGCAGGCCATGTACGACAGCGGCCAGTTGGGGCGCAAGACCGGCGGCGGCTTCTACAAGATGATCAAGCACGACGACGGCAGCCGCTCCAAGGAGATCTACGATGTCGCCACCGGCGCATGGCGCCCGGCGGTGGATGTGGAACTGGCGGAAGCCCACCAGGACGCCGCCGGCCTGATGTTCGGCGACGACGCCCAAGGCCGCTTCGTCTGGAACCTCATGGGCGGCGCCCTGCTCTACGCCGCCGGATTGGTGCCGGAAATCTCCAACGACGTGGTCAACATCGACAACGCCATGCGCTGGGGCTTCGCCTGGCGCAAAGGCCCGTTCCAGTTCCTCGACACCCTCGGCCCCGACCGGGTGATCGCCAAACTCGAAGCCGACGGCCAACCCCTTCCGGTCATGCTCCAGATCCTCAAGGACTCAGGCGCCGACAGTTTCTACCGCGTCGACGGCGGCGAATTCCTGGGCCTCGACGGCGCCTATCATCCGATGAAGGGATAGCGCACTTCCTAATTAAGGGGACAGTATACTTAATTAATTAAGTATACTGTCCCCTTAATAGTAATCACCTACCAGAACAGGTGCGGTACCGGAGTGATTTCGTCGACGCCGTCGGCCGTGATGATGTAGTTGGTTTCGAACACCGCGGTGCCGACGCCGGGGCTGTCGTAGAAGCCCTCGACGCTGGCCACCATACCTTCGAGGAAGACATCGTCGTCCGAGCACAGACGGGGCTCGATGTAGGGCGCTTCCCACATGCAGCCGTTGCTGTGCCCGTAGTAGGGCCAGTTGGTCTTGAGCACCTCCGATGAATAGCCGGTGGCTTCGGTGAGATCGTCGCCGAGTTGGCCCACGTCCTTGACCTTGACGCCGGGCTTGATGGCGTCCATCAGCTTGTTCATGACGCCGACCAGGGATTCGGTGACATGGCGCTTCTCGGGCGACGGCTTGCCGCCGCACACTGCCGTGCGCCCGGGGTCGAGCCAGTAGCCTTTGAGAATTGGCCCGTAGATGAAGCCGTGGACGATGTCGCCGTCCTTGGGCGTCAAGGTGCTGAAGCCGGTCAGCGGATCGCTTTCAAGATACTGGCTGATATTACCGTGGGAGATCGGCATGCGGTGCCAGTTGCCGCCGCCTTCGAGCAAAATCTTGCCCGCCGCGCCGGCCGCCACGCCTTCCGCCTTGCCGCTGATCAGCGCCTCCATCATGGCGTTGTGGGCGCGGGTTACCAGCTCGCCGGCCTCGCGGAACAGAGCAAGCTCGGCCGGGCTTTTGACCAGGCGCACGTCGCGGACTAGGTCGTCCTCGGGCACCCACTGGATGCCCGGCGTCTGGGCCTCGACTTGGAGCCAGTACTTCATGGGCAGAAAGTCGGTGCCGACCAGGGCGACCTTGCCCTCGATGCCGCGCGCCTTGAGGGTGTCGGCGACGCCCTTGATGGGATCGTAGAGCCCCTGGAAGCGATCGGTGGCGATGATGTCGAAGCGCGCCTCGGCCTCGTCGGTGATGAGCTCGGGCACCTCGCCCTGCTGCATGATCAGGGCGCTGTAGGAGCGCCCGTTCCACAGCACCGTATCGGGCTCCTGGCCGGAATGGGTGGAGAAGAAGTTCGACAGATAGAGCATATCGCCGGCGCGCTCGTAGACCCCCGAGGTCTTGCCCCAGACCACGGCCACGTCATAGCCCTTGTCGGCCATGGCCGCATAGGTCTTGGCCCAGCGCGCCTCGTACTCGTCGAGCGTGAATGGCCGGAAGCTCGATGCCGGCTCGAGAATATCGCGCGGCGCGGTGATGGTGGCTGGCATGGTTTTCCCCTCCCCAAATAAGCACAGTGTATTGGCGGAGGAGCTTACACCACGAACCCGACCTTGCAAAACCCCCGGGTCGCGCAGCCGCCGTCAATCGTCGAAGAACACTAGGGCGAGCGTTTCCATGCTTTCGCGGGCTGGGGCGGCTTTGGGCGTGGTCGGGTCGTCGAAGGCTGAGTGGAGGTTGAACCGGGCGCGACCGTCGCGGGCGGAATCGTAGCCCTTGATGAGGATTGCCTCGTCCACTGCCATGCGCGGGAAGTAGAACCAGCGGTGTTCCGGATTGTAGCGGCCGTGATAGATCTCACCGGTGCGGTCCTCATAGACCAGATCGACGTTGACCAGATCACCGGAGGCGATGGTGCTGGCATCGACCAACCCCAGCGGCGATGATTCCACCGGACCGCTGATCGGCTGCCAGATATTGATCTCGGCAAAGCGATGCTTGAGCAGTTCATCGGCCTCGGCATCGCCGAGCAATTCGCGCACCCGAAGGGGCCCGGAGAGCTCGGTGTAGTCGTTGTGAACCAGGCGCACCGGCGCCCGCTCGGCCTTGGAGTCCGGGCTGCCGCCACCGTCGGCCCGGCGGGTGTGATAGAACACCACCACCCGCGAGGCCCCGGTGGCCTGTTTCAGAATATGCTCGACTTCCGGGTAGTAGACCGTGCGGACTTCGTCGTCGTCGTAGAAGTCACTCACCGCGGTTTCGTGGCGCACCAGTTCGAAACCCTCGTGATCGAGTGAAAAATCGCGGCCTGCCGCTCGGCCGTCACTTACCGGCACGGTGAAGTCACGGTAGTTTTCGTCGCGATGGGGCGCGCCGCCGCCCGGTGGCGGGTTGTGGGATACCGGCCTGATGTCCAGATTGGCAAGGTAATGCAATGGCGCTTGGACTGTCGCAGGCTCGACCCGGAGTTCGGTATTCATGGTCTTCTCCATCCTAAATCACAGTATAATTCGTAAGGTGAAGATAGACATAATGTCAAGTTTAGATGCAAACAAACGATGATTCCTAAATTATCGCATTAGTTTTTATCAAATGTCTTTAGCTTGCTCACGCAGGGTGTATTTCTGAATCTTTCCGGTCGAGGTCTTAGGCAGAAAGCCGAACACCACTGCCTTGGGCGCCTTGAAATGGGCCATGTTGTCGCGGCAGAAGGCGATGATCTCCTCAGCGGTGATATCGTCATCAAAGGCCGGTTTCGGCGTCACGAAGGCGCAGGGCACCTCGCCCCATTTGTCGTCGGGCTTGGCCACCACGGCGGCTTCCATGACCTTGGGGTGCTTGAACAGGGTCTCCTCGATCTCCAGGCTCGAGACGTTCTCGCCGCCGGTGATGATGATGTCCTTGGAGCGGTCCTTGACCTCGATATAGCCGTCCGCATGGACCACGCCGAGGTCGCCGGAATGGAACCAGCCGCCGCGCAGGGCCTCCGCTGTGGCCTCCGGGTTCTTGAGATAACCCTTCATCACCGTATTGCCGCTCATCATGATCTCGCCGATGGTCTCGCCGTCGGCGGGCACCGGTTCCATGGTGTCGGAATCGGCGACCATGAGGCCGGCCAGGGTCGGATAGCGCACCCCCTGGCGCGACAGCTTGGTGGACCGCTCGTCCACATCCATGGCATCCCAGTCGTCGTGCCAGGCGCAGATGCTGGCCGGGCCGTAGGTCTCGGTCAGGCCGTAGAGATGGGTGACGCGAAAGCCCATGCCCTCCATGGCGGCGATCACCGCGCTGGGCGGCGCGGCGCCGCCGGTGGCGACTTCGATGACATGGTCGAAGGTCCGTTTCTGCTCGTCGGGCGCGTGGACCAGCATGTTGAGCACGATGGGCGCGCCGCACATATGGGTGACGCCGTGCTCGGCGATCATCGGGAAGATCAGGGCCGGATCGGGCTTGCGCAGGCAGACATGGGTGCCGCCCATGGCGGTGACGCCCCAGGTGAAGGTCCAGCCGTTGCAGTGGAACATGGGCAGGGTCCAGAGATAGACCGAGCGGCGGTCGACGCCGAACATCATAGCGTTGCCCATGGCGTTCTGGAAGGCGCCGCGATGGTGCAGCACCACGCCCTTGGGATTGCCCGTGGTGCCCGAGGTGTAGCACAGGGAAACAGCCTGCCATTCGTCGGCCGGCGGCGTCCAGACGTAGGCGGGATCGCCTTCTTCAAGAAATGCCTCGTAGTCCTTCTCGCCGATCAGATCGCCGCCTTCGGCCAGGGGATCGTCGATATCGATGACGATGATCTGGCGGCCCAGTTGATCGAGGGCGTCCTTGATGATCGGCGAAAACTCACGGTCGGTAATCAGCGCCTTGGCCTCGCCGTGATCGAGGATGAAGGTGATGGCGGCGGCGTCGAGACGATAGTTCAAGGCGTTAAGCACGGCGCCGATCATGGGCACGCCGTAATGGGCTTCGAGCATGGCCGGAATGTTGGGCGCCATGATAGCCACGGTGTCGCCAGGACCGATGCCACGGCCGACCAGGGCACTGGCGAGACGCCGGCAACGGCGGCCGAGTTCGGCGTAGCTGTAGCGCTGATCACCGTGGATGACGGCGCATTTGTCAGGATAGACCGCGACCGACCAGTCGAGGAACGTCAGCGGCGTCAGCGGCTGGTGATTGGCCGGGCTGCGTTCCAGGCCCTGATCGAAGATGCTCACAGTCGTCTTGTCAGAGGTCATCGGGTCGGGTCTTCCGCCACCTGGACCAGTTGCTTGCCGAAGTTCTTACCCTCCAGTAAGCCGATCATGGTCGCCGGCACATTCTCGATGCCCTGGATGATATCCTCCTTGTAACGCACCTTGCCGCCCCTCACCCACTGGCTCATGTCGCGCTCGAAATCGGCGCGCATGCCCTCA
>CAZYDR010000094.1:0-14142 GCA_964645285.1 uncultured Alphaproteobacteria bacterium | reverse complement strand
AAATCCTCCGTTAGGCAATTACCTTAATTTGTCCCAAAGGCGCTGACGTCTGACAATGACACGAAATCGACTGATTCTGTGTCGGGGTATGAGGGGGAAAATTATCGTGTGTTTTCAACGGCACGGTTAGCCGATTTTCAACACCGTTTTCGTGTCAGGGGGTTAGGATGGGTTCCGTCCAACTCTCATGTCGAAGGAGAATACTAATATGAACGCAAAAACACTGGTTTTAGGAATCGCGATAGGTGGAATAGTGTCTTTCGGAACTTATTTTTTCCTCCTACCATCACAGAGTACTTTTTTTCTTCCAGCACCACAGAGTACGAGTGCGTATAGTGATTGTGCAACCTATGATGACGTGGTGAGGGCAATCTCATATTGCATGGATGCTGCAACAATATATGGGGGTACAATTAGCACTTACTGTTAGGGGTTCCTATGCGACCTGTAGAAACCTCTGAACGGCACCACGATTGATACTAATCTCATTCGCAATTGTGCGTATGGACGAACCATTCTCTCTGAGGTCGTTGATTTCCCTCTTGATGGAGGGTATCAAAATGGATTTCCGTCCCAATCTGGTTCCGTTTGCAACGGTTCGTGCAAGACTCCCATTGGTGCGTTCAATCAACATCTCACGGTTCCACTCTTCCAGAACCCCGATGAGTTTCATCATCATCCGTCCAGAACTCGAACTGGTGTCCAAACCGTTCTTCACCGCGATGACACCGATACCCTTGTCATCCATAACCGCGTGCGGCCTTTTCTGCTCGAACCACTTCCGTTCGGACCACAGGGCAACCAAGGTCGCAACGGCGCCTATAGGTTTGCGGCCAGCGCTGGGGTAACATTTCCGCGACGTTGACCAATGCAGCAGCCACTTAGAGAAACGCCCATGCCACCGCCGTCACCAAATCAGATGAAATTCGATTTTTCCGGCCAGAGCGCTCTGGTAACCGGCGCCGGCCGGGGAATTGGCCGCGGTATTGCCGAAGCGCTGGCGGGCTGGGGCGCCCGGGTCGCGGTGACCGATATTGATAGCGATAGTGCCGCCGCCACCATGGCCGCCATCAAAGCCGCCGGCGGCGAAGGATTCCACCGTACTCTCGACGTGACCGACGCCGGCGCCATGGCCGATGTTGCAGCGGAATGCGACGACGCCTTCGGCGGTATCGATCTGTTGGTCGCCAACGCCGGTGTCCTTTCGGTGATACCGGTAGTCGATCTCGATCCGGCCGAATGGCGCCGGGTGCTCGACGTCAACGCCACCGGCGTATTCATCGCCGCCCAGGCAGCGGCGCGGCTCATGATAGGACGGGCCCGGCCCGCCTCGATCGTCTGCACCGCCTCGATCGCCGGCAAGGAGGGCGGGGTCGGTTTCGCCCACTACACGGCGTCGAAGTTCGCCGTGGTCGGCTTTACCCAGTGCCTGGCCATGGAACTGGCCGAACACGACATCCTGGTCAACGCCATCTGTCCCGGCATTGTCGAGACCGACATGGTCGCCGCGATGTCACGCGAAGCCAACATGCCGGTGTCCAAATGGATCGACGATCAGCTTATCAAACAACCCCAGGTCCCGGCCGACATGGCTCGCATGATCGCCTATCTGCATAGCTCCCGGGCCATCACCGGCCAGGCTGTCAATGTCGACGGCGGTTCGGTTTTTCACTAGAGCATCATGACGGAAACACCAGGCGATAGCCGAAAAGGGCCGACCCTCGGTGGGGCGCTGACCGCCGCCATCTATGCCGCGGCCGGTCTTTCGTTTTATCTCTATTCAGGTCGGGCCGAGGGCTTTGTCAGCCCGCGCCTGGGGCCGGTCCTGGTGACCCTGACCTCGGTGCCGCTACTGTTCTATCTCGGCATTGCGCCGACCTTCCACTTTCGCCGGCCAGGGCGTCGCAACCGCTGGCTGATCATGACGGGCATCATCGTGGGCTATCTGCTCATTGTCGCCGGCTATCGCCTCGACAGCCAACTCACCGCCGACTCCATGGACCAGGGCGACCTGCTCGCCCTCGCCCTCGAAGACCACAAACGCACCACCGGCGCCTATCCGGAAAGCCTCGAGCAACTGGACGACCCGCTACCGATCCCGGCCCTGGAGGGATCGGCCTTCAGCTATCAGTCAGCCGATGGCGGCTACAGGCTCGCCTTCCCCTCAGTCGCCTTCCTGCGCTGCTGGCGCGGCGCGGAAGATCCCGCATGGCAATGCGACGACTGAAACCGCGCTGGCAGGCGCCGTGATCGCGATGATGTGATTTGTTGGCGAGTGGCGCACACCCTATTGTTGGGCCATGAATCAATATCTTCTCATCACCCGTAGGGTCGTTTTCGCCCTGGCGCTCGGCCTCACCTGCGCCCTGCCCGGCACGGCATTCGCTGCCTCGGAGGTCAACAAATCAATGTTTGGCGGCGTCGCCATCGAAGGGACCGACCCGGTAGCCTATTTCCTCGAAGGACGCGCCATGGCCGGCTCGTCCGACTTCACATACGACTAGAAGGGTGCCGAGTGGCGCTTCGCCAGCGCTACCAACCGCGACGCCTTCGCCACCGCGCCAGAACACTACGCGCCGCGCTACGGCGGCTATTGTGCCTGGGCGGTCAGCCAGGGTTCGACCGCTGGCATCGACCCCGACGCCTGGTCCATCGTCGATGGCGCGCTCTATCTCAACTATTCAAGCGCTATTCAGGCGCGGTGGAGCCAGGACATCCCCGGTAATATCGCCAAGGCCGAGGCCAACTGGTCCGGGGTGCTTGGGGACTGAACCGATCTAACTTTTTCGCATCCCGATGGTGCGGCCGGCCTGGATCGGGCGGGGCAGCGCGGCGTGGGCGTCGCGCCAGCTGTCGATACGGGCCTGGGCTTCGTCACCGAAGGCCACGACGCGGCGCTGGTCGAGGTCCACGTGCAGGTACATCAACTGATTGGTCGCCGCCAGATAACCATCGTCCCCGTGATACATGAAGTGCATGCAGTCTATGGCCTTGTCGGTGGCGTCGAGGATGTGGCTTTCAAAGCGCAGGGGATCGCCGGCCTTGACCTCGCGGTCGAAGGTAATATGGGTTTCGGCGGCGAACAGGGCATGGCCCGTGCGCGCGCGGTAGCGTTCCCCAAGATCGACCACACTGTAAAAATCCGTGGCAGCCTCCTCGAAGGCGAGCAGGTAATAGCCCAGGTTCATATGGCCCGAATAGTCGATCCATTCGGGACGGACGATGTCGGTGTAGCGATTGAAGGGCGCTTCCATCGTCATAGGAATCGCGCCCTACCAGCCACCACCGCCGCCGCCGCCGCCGCCGCCGCCGGAGAAGCCGCCGCCACCGCTACCCGATGACGAGCCCGGCGCCCTGGAGGCCGACGAGATGGCGTTGGAGAACGAGCCGCCCAGGTCACTCCCGAGATCACCAATACCGCGATCATGCCAGCGCCGGCCCGAATACCAGCCCGGCCGATACTCACGGTGGTTACCGGCTTGGGCAAGTACGCTCTCGAAACGCTCGCCCCATTGGTTTTCCACATCGAGGGCGAGGGCGAAGGGGAGGTACTTCTCGAATAATTCAGGGGTGGATTCCGGCGGATGGAACGCTTCGAGGCGATCCTTTTCGGCGATCCCGAGATAGAGCTTGAAGCCCTCAATCCGGTCCATCATCTGGCGCCCCGTGAAGGTTGGCGCCTTGAGCAGATAGTAGAATAAGGCGTTGACTAGAACGATCAGCACCAGCAACACGCCGCTCGCCAGCGACGCCGCCTCCATAAACAATCCAAGACCAACGAACTCGCCGCCGATAAAGGGTATGGAGAACAGGCTCAGGCCTATCCCCCTGACGAATTCGCCGCGCCGCCAGGATAGGATCGCCGAGACCACCAGGAACGCGCAACCACCAGTCCACGCCGACAGCCAGACTGTCATGAATATAGCGCCATGGGGATCAGGCGACCCCAGTGCCACGACAATCAGGGCGGCAACCGAAACCACCACGCCGGGAATGAAATAGCCCCGATTAAGGCGGAAGTGGGCCTTCGCGAACTCGGCCCGCAGATAGTCCTTGAAGGCTTTGATAGCGCCCTGAATGCGCTTGTGGTTGGTATGGTGAAGTTTGATCGTTGTAGCCGTGGTGAACAGCTTAGCGGCAATCTTCCGTTCGCCCGGCGACAACGCTGCCTTGTCGATGTGATTGCGCTTGAGGGTAAACTCGTCTTCGTTCTCATCGATGGTCAGGTAGCCCTTGACCGCCATGTTGACGATGGCCGCGGTGAACGCCTTCTTGTCGTAGCCCATGCCCATGATGAAGCGCATGGCGGCCGGGGACAGACCCTCGGGCGGCTCGAACAGCGGCACGATGGCGCCGGCGTCGGGATCGCTGCCGACCTTGTTCCAGACGAACAGGTAGTAGGCGCCGATCAGGGCCAGTCCGATCAGGCCGGCCAACAGCCCGGCATTATCGCGCAACAGGAAGCCGGCCATATCACCGGCCGTCGGCGCCGCCACGTAGCCCTTGGGCCAGGCGACGACGATGGTCATCCCCTCGCGAGCCCTGAGCCCGCGGGTAATGCTGAACTTTGTGCCGCCGTTGGCGCCGGGACTCGTCGTGTACGCCTGGCCGGTCGATCCCTGCCGGCCGGTATAGGCGATGGAGCTCAACACGTCGGCGCCGCCGGGCAAATGGACGACGGCCTGGGCCCGTTCAATGGCGAACTCCCAGCCGTGACCGATGGCGTTGAAGTAAAGCTCGTCGAAATCGTCGAAGAAACCGATTTGCCGGTCGGTGCGATACACCAGGATATAGGTGTAATGGCCCGGCATCAGGAATACGTCGCTGCTGCCCATGTAGACCCGCACCCCGTTGCCGCGCCGTTCGGTGAAATAAGGTTCGGGCGCGCCGTCGCGCAGCACCTCGACGACCTCGAACGCGACCCGTACCCGGTTGCCGTGGGTGTCCTCATAATCCGTCGGGAAATCGCGGTAGATGCCGCGTTTGATCTTGTCGCCATTGGCGACCACCGTGATGGTCTCGACCACGGTGACGCTGCCGTCGGCGTGGACCGTGATTTCGCTGCTGTAGTCACGGATGCGTTCGGTCTCCGCCGCCGCCGGCCCGGCTACCAGACACAGGACGGCGGCGAGAACGATTAACCCTTGGCGAATCACGAATCATCCCCGAAGCCGACCTCGGGCACGGCGCGGTCGCCGGCATCCTCGATCTCGAAGAACTCGGCCTGGGTGAAACCGAACTGGCGGGCAATGAGGACGCCCGGGAAACTTTCGGTCGCGATATTGAGGTTACGCACGGCGCCATTGTAGTAGCGCCGGGCAAGCTGGATCTGCTCTTCGATCTCGGCAAGCTGGTCCTGAAGGTCCACAAAATTCTCGTTGGACTTGAGCTCGGGGTAGTTCTCGGCCACCGCGAACAGACCGGCCAGGGAGCGCCCCAGGGCGCCCTCGATTGCGCCTTGGGCGCCGGGACCGCCGCCACCGAGACTTTGGGCGCGCAACGCGGTGACCGCCTCCAGGGTCTCGCGCTCGTGCCCCATGTAGCCCTTGACCGTCTCGATCAGGTTGGGGATCAGGTTAGCCCGGCGCTTGAGCTGGACATCGATACCGCTCCAGCCCTCCATGACCATCTGCCTGACGCGCACCAACCCATTGTAAAGAGCGATACCCCAAACCAGCGGTATGCCAAACGCGACAACCAGCACGACAAGAACCTCGATCATTTTACGCCCCGCCTGCTTTACGCTACCGATTACCGAGCCTGCGCAATCATGGCACGAATTGCCGTCAGCGGCACCTTTTAAAACGGTCGAGGGTCAGATGAGGGACCTCGAGTCATGCAAAATCCACCGGGCTGGCTTGCAAATTTGTCGCTCGCGGCCGGCCGCCGTTAAGTATTGATTATGGATTCGCCCCTTAGAGTGGCGCCGCGTTCGCAACGCGATGATTTTGGTACAGGAACGACCCCAATGTTTTCCCAAGTTTTTGTTGATGTGGCGTGGTCTGACGACGCCCACGCACCCCACATCTCGCCCCACTCAAACCCCCTGACCATTGTCCGCCGCCCGGTGCCGACGCGCGCCAGCATGCCCACGCCCCGCGCCGAGGGTCAAATCCTCAGGCGCTGGCGAGACGGTCCGTTTGGGTCGCTGGGCGCTGCCGCCTAACGTCGCCCGGCGGCGGGCGATGACCCGCCGCGCGGTTTTTCCGACATGCGAAACGGTCCGCCCAGGGCGTCGATAATCTCGGCGGCTTCGGTACTCTCCAGAACATAGTAGACGGTTCGGCCCTCACGCCGGGTCCGCACCAGCCCGGCATGACGCAATCGCGCCAGATGCTGGGACAGGGCCGACTGGCTTATTCCCACCAGCCGCTCCAGCTCCCCCACCAAGCGCTCGCCTTGGGCGACAAGCTCGACCACTGCCAGCCGCCGTTCATTGGCCAGGGCATGAAGCACCTCGGCAGAGCGTGGTGTTGCGATGCGTTTTTTTCATATTAGTGATTTCTAATGTTTTGATCAAAAAAAGGGAACTCGCTCTTAGGCGGTCTCCTCTCCCAACAGGATCTTCATCACGTGGACCTCGGGCGCGGCCATAAGGCCGCTGGCGACGGCCTCGCGGGGGTCCTTGAAGCTCATCTCCACGGGCTCGTGGTCGGGCACTACGGGTTCGCCTTGGGCGCTGACCGCGAAGTAGCGCGGCGTGTAATTGGCTTTACTCCACGGGCTGAACAGGGTGCCGGGGTCATGGAGCATGGCGCCGATAGCGATCTCGAGCCCGGTTTCCTCCATGAACTCACGGGCCAGAGCCTGCTCGGCGCTCTCGCCGTCCTCGACACCGCCGCCGGGCAACTTCCAGCAAAACACATCGGCGATGTACTCGGCCGAGACGAGCACCTGGCCATCGCGCACCAGCACGCCATAGACCCGGAGATTTTCGGGGTGATCGAAATCTGTCATGGCGCAATCTTAGACGAATTCGCCGAGGGATCGATTGCCAATTTGAGCGATTGCGTTAGGCTGCGAAAAAATCCATGACGCGCTTGGGAGCCCATTCATGTCCGCCTACACCAACGTCCTCGAGATGATCGGCAACACGCCCATGGTCGAGCTCAAGCAACTCGATACCGGGCCTTGCCAATTGTTCGTCAAGCTCGAGAACCAGAACCCGGGGGGCTCGATCAAGGACCGCATCGGCCTCTCCATGATCGCCGCCGCCGAGGCCGACGGTAGCCTCAAGCCCGGCGGCACCATCGTCGAAGCGACGGCGGGCAACACCGGCCTCGGCCTCGCCCTGGTGGCGGCACAGAAGGGCTACCGGCTGATCATCGTCATGCCCGACAAGATGAGCCAGGAGAAGGTTTTCCACCTCAAGGCGCTGGGTGCCGAAGTACGCATGACCCGCTCCGACGTGGGCAAAGGCCATCCGGAGTATTACCAGGATCTGGCCGAGACCATCGCCGGTGAGCTTGGCGCCTTCTTCGTCAATCAGTTCGCCAACCCGGCCAACCCGCTTGCCCACGAGACCACAACAGGCCCCGAGATCCGGGAACAGATGGATCATGACGTGGACGCGGTAGTTTGCGGCGTCGGCTCGGGCGGCACCCTGACCGGCATCGGTCGCTATATGAAGAGCGTCTCTCCGGACGTGGAGATGATACTGGCCGACCCGGAAGGTTCGATCCTGGCCCACATGGTCGAGACCGGCGAACTCAGCGAGGACGTGGGGTCGTGGCTTGTGGAAGGCATCGGCGAGGATTTCCTGCCGCCCAACTGCGATCTCTCCCTGGTCAGCGGCGCCTACATTATTCCCGACAACGAGGCCTTCGCCGTAGCCCGCGAAGTACTGCGCACGGAGGGCCTCATCGTCGGCTCGTCCGCCGGCACCCTGATCGGCGCGGCGCGGCGCTATTGCCGGGCCCAAACCACAGCGAAGCGGGTAGTCACCTTCGTGCCGGACAGCGGCAACAAGTATCTGTCCAAGATGTACAACGACTTCTGGATGATCGATCAGGGTTTCATCAAGCGCGAGACTTTCGGCGACCTGCGCGACCTCATCGCCCGCCGCCATTTCGAATCCGAGGACTACACCCTCAACACCACGGATACCCTGCTGACCGCCTATTCACGCATGAGGCTCTACGACATCTCCCAGCTTGCTGTGGTCAACGACGGCCAGATCATGGGCATCGTCGATGAGTCCGACATCCTGCTGGCGGTCTACGATCACGAGGACCGCTTCGCCGACCCGGTGGAGGAAGTCATGACCGCCAATCTGGTCACCGTGGCGCCGTCGGCACCGCTCAAGTCGCTGCTACCCATGTTCGCCCGCAGTGAGGTCGCCATCGTCAAGGACGGCGACAAGTTCCTCGGCCTGATCACCCAGATCGACATGCTCAATCATCTGCGCCGGCGCATGAAATGACCGTCACCCTGGCATCCGTTACGGCCGCGCTCACCGAAGCGGGACTAACGCCTCGCGGTGCCTTTCACCCGACGGCCAACGATGGTGTGCCGCCCTTGCCCAACGGCCCGGCCGCGGCCACCATGGTCCTTGCCGGCAATGCCGGTCCCGCCATGTGGCAGCGCTTCGCCGCCGAACGTCAAGCCGTCGATGAGCCCAACTGCCTCGACGGCTGGTCCAAGCGGGTTCTAAAACCGTTGGCCGAAACCCTTGGCGGCCATGCGTTGTTTCCCTCCGATGGCCCGCCATACATGCCGTTCCAGCGTTGGGCCCAGCGGGCCGCGCCGGTCTATCCCTCGCCTCTCGGACCGTTGATCCACCCGGACTTCGGATTGTGGCATGCCTATCGCGGCGTCCTAGTTTTCCCTGAAACCTTCGATCTGCCGGTGCCGGACAACCGCCCGAGCCCCTGCGAAAACTGCCCCGACAAGCCCTGCCTCACCACCTGCCCGGTGAGCGCCATGACGCCCGACGGCTACAACGTGCCGGTCTGCGCCGACCACCTGGCCGGTCGTGACAGCGCCGATTGCCTGAACCAGTCCTGCGCCGCCCGCCGCGCCTGCCCCGTGGGACGCGACTATCAATACGAAACGGCCCAATCGCAGTTCCACATGGGCGCGTTTATCCGGGCGTTAAGACCGGGCCAGAACCCCTAGAACCCCCGGCGAAAAGCCGAGCGGAGCGGGATCGCGCCGGCCTGGGCCGCGCCCAACGCCGCCAACAGGGCGTCGCGGTCCTTGGGCAGGGTGCCGGCCAGGGGCAGGGAATTAGAGGCGTGGTTGGAACGGAAAATCACCGGGGTCGGTGGGTCGAGCTGAGCCACCAGGTGTTGTTGTTCGACCAGCATGCCGGCGTCGTCCTGGGGCTCAAAGGGCTCGCCGAAGCGCTGAAGGAACTCGTCCTTGATCATCGGGTCGAGGCCGAGTTGCAGAGTCGAAAGATAGGTCGGCGCGGTCTCGTTGACCACGGCTGCGGTACCGTCAATATGCGCACGCCAATGGTTGCGGCCGCCAAGCCCGAGAATAACCATGGCGGAAACCTTGAGCCCGGCGTCGCGCGCCTTGCCCAGGCCCGTAATGATGGCACGTGGGCTGGCGCCCTTGGTGACGCGCTTGAGAATGTCGGCGTCCCCGGACTCCAACCCATAATACAGCAGGGTCAGCTTGGCCCGCTTAAGCGCCGCCAGTTCGTCCACCGACTTCTTGATCAGGTTGGCCGGCAGGGCATAGCTCGACACCCGCGCCAGATTGGGAAAGCTGTCCGCCAGCTTTTGCAGGATCGCCAACAACTCCTCGGTCGGCAGCACCAGGGCATCGCCGTCGGCAAGAAATACCCGATGGGCATCGGGCCAGACCCGCGCCGCCGCCTCGATATCGGCGAACACATGTTCAGGCGGACGCGCCAGGAATGTCTTGGTGCGATACATGGAGCAGAACGTGCAGCGGTTAAAGCTGCAGCCGATGGTCGCCTGAATAATCAGGTTGTTGCCTTCGGAAGGCGGCCGCCACAAGGGCATGTCGTAATTCAGCATGGCGGCGATCATAGCCGCGTCCTACTCCGCCGCCAACCGCGCCCGCAAATGGCGGTAGTCGTTGATCATGGTCTTTAGGGCCGAGCAGCCAGGCGGCTTTATCGGATCGTCCGGCTGGCAGGACGGTGGCAGGGTTTCGTATTCGGCTGCCGCGGCGGCCTGGAAGGCGGGGCTGTAGTCCACTACCAGCACGGCGGCGTCGTCAGAAGCCGGACCGGCGCAGGCTGACGAGAACAGCACTGTCGCCAGGGCGAGATAGGCGTAGCTGGGCATGACGTCTCTCCAGAGTGCGTTGCTGGATGTGTAATCGGGTGCGGCCCTCGCCCGCCATGAAGGCGAGAGCCAGGGGCAGCGCCTGGGTCAGGCCGTCGATCAGACTGCCGAAGAGGGCGAAAATCGCGGAGCCCATTAGGTGGCGCCGCCGAGACGCGCCTCGATGAGCGCTTCGATGCGGGCGCGGTTGAGGCCGAAGTGTTTGACTGCGTCCGGGACCCGCTCGATGACGTAACTCGCAGCCTCGGCGACGGCGGCGTTGCGTACCTCGAGGTGGGCCATGTCGTCGGCTCGCTTGTGGCCTGTTCCTTGGCCCAGCCGACGCCGCACTCGAGAGCCTCGCCAAGATAGACGCGAACCTGGTCGTCGGCCTCAAGGCCGAGCTTACGGGTGTGAACCACCAGCCCGAACAGGGCGCCGATGGCCGGCGCCTGGACCAAGGCAACGACCTGCCAGGGAATTGTGTTATCGATCATCAGACGCCCTCCCCGTCTTGCTGATCGTCGACCATCGTCTCCGCATTGGCGCCGGTGGCGATGACACACGCCCAGGCCCGGGTATCGATCGCCAGAATTCAACCAGATGAGAACCATCGGAACTGGGCCAGCGGTAGATTGGCTGTTCATCGAACTTGGCGCGCAATTGATCGGCAATGGCCGCATAGGGGCGACAGACGGACTGGCCGGCCCAGGCCGGCGCGGCGGCGAGGGCCAGGGCGAGTAACGAAAATATCAGTTCTTTCATGGCGACATCCTCATGAAAAAACCCGCCATGACGGCGGGCTGGTTGAAGCGCGGTTGGTCGGGTTTGGGCGTTCGACTTCAAGTCCCCGATGGCGCCACGGCAGGCCAGCCGATGGTGACATCGTGGTCGATAACCGCCTGACCGTCTGTCAGCGCATCGATCGCCGCCTCGAGAGTGGCGTGAGCCTGGTAGCAGGCATCCACATGATTGCCGACGGCGACGGCGAGAGCCTGGAACTCAGCGGCGCTCAGGGTTTCCACAATTTTTTCCGCATTCGCCAGCCTTGGCTGACGCGGCCCGCCTTGTCGACAAACAACTGGGTGTTGGCGATCCGGTTGAGTGACTGCTCGTCGGTCTGCAGTACATGAACCGTGACGCCACGGTCCGGCGACCATTCAATACCACCGTGGATAACCTGATCCCGATGACGCCTCAGCTCATTGCGCTTCAAGGCTTTGAGACGATCGACGTCTCGCAATTGAGTTGCGTGGAAGCGCACCACCTCGCCATCTACCAGATCGTCGCTCAGCCCGACCGAAGTGTAGTGGCGACCGTCGTACGTCGCCTCGCGAAACGGCTTGAATCCCACCGCCGCCAGGTCAGCCCGTGGCCAAAGTCGAAAAATCGACGCCCCATGCTGGATGCCTTGGGCATCGGTGACCGCACGGGAGCTTGAGATAACCCGCTTGATGGGCATGGCCCAGGTATCGGCGCTGGAATCGTAGGTCAGTTCTGCCCACATAGGATCACCTCGCATTGGCGTATTTGAAGGGGGCCTCGGCAAAGGCCATGGATATGTATGTTTCGAAAACGTTGGGGTCGCCGGTACCGCGCAGTTTGAAGCCGGTGGTCTCGGCGTTCGGTATATCGAATTCAAGACGGTTGTTATCGACGTTGTAGCCGAGGTGCTTGTGGTCGTAGACGTGCCAGCCCGAAGTGCTATCGATGGACCTGAGGATAATCAGCGCCGGACGGAAGCCGGTGTAGATCATCGGGCCGTCGCTGCTGTTGTTGCCTTCGTAGTACCCGAATATGGAGAAACCGGACACACCGGCAAAGAGCCATGCTATATAGGTCTCGCTGCTCTCGTTGACGTTGTCCCAGTTACCGACAGTAAAGTCCCTCGGCCGTCGGGTGGGTGTGCTTTTTCACACGTCCTTGAAGTCTCGCCGTGGAACCACTAATCTTTCTTCGAAAGCAGCGCGGACGCTCCGTCGCCCGACGACAATTGGGCGCCGGACCGGAGCCGGTGACGAGCGGTGCGGCCGCCGACGGACAGATCGATGGCCCAGATGCCGAGGGCGAGACACATCCTTTACATGGCGCTGATCGTCGCCTTCAGCACCTTGGCCGGCCTTGCCTTAGGGCGCGGCTTTCATCTCCTTACCGCCGCCGAAAACAGGCTGGCCGACATTCGTCTGGCCATCCTGTCGCCGTCGGAACCTCAGAATTCTGACGTCGTGGTGGTGGCCATCACCGAGGACACCCTGGCCACCCTGCCCTATCGCTCGCCCCTGGACCGGGGCTTCCTCGCCGACCTCCTCGTCACCCTGGAGGACGCGGGCGTGCGCGCCATCGCCCTCGACATCCTCTTCGACCAGGCGACGGAGCCGGCCAAGGACGAGGCCCTCTTGGGCGTCCTCAAGCGACTGGAGGTGCCGGTAGTTGTAGCCTGGGCCGACGCGGACGACCGGTTGACCGAGCGCCAGCAGATCTTTCTCACCGCTTATCTGAAGGGCGTGAACAGGGGTCTCGCCAGACTCGAGACCGACCCCGCCGACGGTCGGGTGCGCCGGGTCTTCCCCGGAATTCGGCAGAACGGCGAGGTCATCCGGGGCTTGGCGCCGGCCCTGGCGGCGCTTCTCGGCGCCGCCGTTCCCGAGGCGCCGGTGCCGATCGCCTATCGGCCCGGCCCCGCTCCCGGAACCTCCGCCTTCCGGGTCCTGCCGGCCCACGCGGTCAAGCTCCTGCCCCGACAGTGGCTGGCCGGAAAGGTGGTGCTCATCGGCGCCGACCTGCCCCACGACGACCGCCACCTGAGCCCCCTGTACGCCACCTCCGGCCGGGTCGGAGGACCGACGCCGGGGGTGGTCATCCACGCCCATATCCTGGCCCAGCTCCTGGACGGCCGCCGGGCGCCGGGAACGGGATTGGCCTGGGAGGCGGTGGCGGTCCTCGCCCTCGCCGCGCTGGGGCTGCTTTTGGCCGCCGTTCCGTTGTCCGTCCTGGCCAAGGTGGCGACCGCCGGCGGCGGCCTGGCCGCACTTTGGGCGGGCGGCTTCGCCCTCTACGCCTACGCCGACACCCTGCTCCCGCTGGTCTCACCGACCCTCTCGTTCGTCCTCTCCGGCGGCGTCGGGAGCACCTACGTGGAACATCGGGCGAGGCGCCATGAACGCTTCATCCGCCAGGCCTTTTCCCGCTTCGTGTCGGTGGCCGTAGTGGATCAGCTGGTTGCCGACCCGACCCGGCTGACCCTGGGCGGCGAGCGGCGCCAGGTGACCAGCCTGTTCACCGATCTGACCGGCTTCACCACCCTGGTCGAGAAAACGGAGCCGACGGTGCTAGTGCCGGTGCTGAACAAGTACCTGGAGGGGCTGTGCCACATCGCCGTCGAACGGGGGGGCACCATGGACAAAATCATCGGCGACGCCCTGGTGGTCATCTTCGGCGCGCCCTTGGAACAGCCAGACCATCCCGCTCGCGCCGTAGCCTGCGCCCTCGCCATGGACGCCTTCGGCCGCAAATTCGCCGCAGAGCAGCAAGCCCGCGGACTCGATTTCGGGCGCACCCGTATCGGCATCCACACCGGCGACGCCGTGGTCGGCAACTTCGGCGGCGAGACCTTCTTCGACTACACGGCCCACGGCGACACTATCAACACCGCGTCCCGCATGGAAAGCGTCAACAAGCACCTGGGCACCAACGTCTGCGTCAGCGGGGCGACCGCCACGCACTGCCCCGAGACACCCTTCCGGCCCATCGGTGTCCTGGTGCTCAAGGGCAAGAGCGAGGGCATCGAGGCCTTCGAGCCGTTGTCCGACGGCGGCGCGGCCGGCGCCGACGCCTATCGAAGCGCCTTCGAGGCCATGCGCGACGGGGATCCCGGCGCCGAGGCAGCCTTTACCGAGTT
>CAZYDR010000093.1:0-14434 GCA_964645285.1 uncultured Alphaproteobacteria bacterium | reverse complement strand
TTGCATGTGTTAAGCATGCCGCCAGCGTTCGTTCTGAGCCAGGATCAAACTCTCATGTTGACTTCGGACCCAATGAGAACTCCGATCAGTAACGATCAACACAAGGCTGATCGCACGTCCCGAAGCCCAGGTTCATTGAGCCTGGCCTTTGCACGTACGTCTAAGCGGAACCGTAACTTTTCATCCCATTGACGAACCGAAATTCGCCGCTGTGACAGTCCGTTACGGCCCTTTGCGTTGGCGTACGGCTGTCGCACCGCCGCCCACGCATCTCTTCCTGATTTACATATCAAAGAGCGCACCAACGCCACCAGAACGCAGGAACCCCGTAGAGGTCCCCTCCAGATAGCGTCAGCAGGGGGGGTTATAAGCATGGTCTAAGGGGCTGTCAATCACCTGATTTACCCTTTGACGGTTATTTTTCAGCACCATGCCGTTATACGGGTTCAACCCTTTGATTACCCGTATTGAGATCGTCGCCACATCCGCGATAAACGGCTGATTTTCTTGAGTTTTCGCTCGTCGCCACGACGATCAGTGTATTAATCATATTCGGCTCTATAATGATAGGACGTTTCCTGGCGGCACGCGACAGAGCAACGACTCCGGCCGGCGCGAGTCCCATCTGGAGCCTGACCATGGTGGACAGTGCGTCGAACGATCCTTTTCTGCAGCAGTTTTTCGCCCAACTCCCGCCAGAACTGCGCACCAGCTTCAGTGACCGCCAGCTTGTCGCCCTAAAGAGCGTGTTTGGCGACGCCACCCGTAGCGGCCACGGCTTCGACATTTGCCTCAGCCTGCCGCTATGGCGCCGCGGAATATATGTGATCCTGCTGGGCGGTCGCGACCGGCGGAGCGATGATGGCCGGCGAAGCGAGCGCAAACGCGGCCTATCGCGGCTCGCCGGCCTGGTGGTCGGGAGTCTTTTCGTGCTGCAGATTGACTTGGCGGTCGCCGGGCTGCTGATCTGGTTGCTTGGCGACTAAGGCTTCAGCTCACTTGGCGACTACGGCTTCAGCGCGCGGCCTGATAATTCACACAGATGCGGTGCGCCTCACTCGGGCCCACGGGCTCGCCGGTGAGGCCACAGCGATGGGGGCCGTCGTTCTCGTCGGCCGCGCCAGCGGCTGTGAACAGCGAGCAGGCCTCGCAAATTCCGAATCCGTTGCTGTCGAGGTGCCACTGAACATCGTGCAACAAACGACTGAGGCCGTCGGAGATCGTGTTTCTTTCGCTGTCAGGTAAGCGGGCCACCCCCTCGGCACCACCAAGGGAACCATTTCGCAGACTCTCATCGCCATGGAGAACAAAGGCTATATCAGCCGTCTTCGTGGTGAACGGGACAAGCGCTCCGTGGTGCTCGAATTGACCTCGGCAGGCGAGGCCTTGCTCGACCGTGATCCCTTACGAGTGGTGGGTAGTGGCGGCGATCCAGGAGTACGTGCTGCGTAATTCGTCGATCGTGCGCATCGGCGCGACGGCGGCGCAGAAAAGCCTGTTCTTCAATTTGCGCCGCCTCCGCGCCCGCCTGGCCGAGGGCCCCGACGGCACCATGACCGACGGTGACCGGCGCCAGATTGCCAAGCAGCTTTCGGTCCCCCTGGCCGCGGTCGAGCTAATGGAATCCCACATCACCCGCCCCGATCAGTCATTAAACATGACTGTCGGCATCGGTGACGGCGACGAAGTCCAGGATTTCCTTAGGGACTCCGGCCCGAGCCCCGAGGACATCACCATCGAACGCCATGACGGCAACACCCGCTCCTTATGGATTACCGAGGCTCTGAACCGACTCAACGATCGCGAACGCCAGATCATCGTCAGCCGGTTTCTCAAGGAAGAGACTCAAACCCTGGCCGAACTGGGCGTAACCTTCGGCGTGAGCAAAGAGCGCGTCCGCCAGATTCGAGGCCAAGGCCCTCGGCAAGCTGCGCGTGGTCATCAACGAGACCACTGACGAGCCGCGACCCCTGCTCGACAGTTAGTCCGCATATCAATTCCCCAATGACCGGCGACACACTAGAGATAGAGCCACAGGGGCTTGAGACCTTGCGGTCGTCCGGCGCCGACATACAGATCCTCGATGTCCGCGAGAACTGGGAGTTGGCGGTTTGCGCCCTGCCCGGCTGCATCGAGATTCCCATGATGCATATCCCCGGCCAATCCGGCCAGTTGTCGGCCGACAGGCCTCTGGTGGTGATTTGCCACCACGGCCAACGCAGTCTCCAGGTCGTCACCTGGCTACGCCACAACGGCTTCGCCAATGCCCTCAGCCTGCGCGGCGGCCTCGAAGCCTGGGCCACCACCATCGAACCCTCCATGGCGCGGTACTAGAGCGTCTTCCTACCCTGTGCGGTTCGCGCTAAACTAGCGGCCGGTCTGTACAAGAGGTGTGAGGATGGTTGAGGTTAAGGCGCTGGCGCCGGAGCAGCTTTATCAGGTTTGTGATCCGGACAGGTTTTCGTTCGAGACCACGGCCGATCTCGACGATCCCGACGAAGTTCTGGGCCAGAAGCGCGCCCTCGAAGCCATCCGCTTCGCCGTCGGCATGACCCGCGACGGCTACAACCTCTATGCCCTGGGGCCGTCGGGCCTGGGCAAGCATGCGGTGGTGCGGCGCATTATCGAGGAACATGCGGCGCAGGCGCCGGTGCCGTTCGACTGGTGTTACGTCAATAACTTCGCCGACCAGCAAAAGCCCCTGGCCCTACGCCTGCCGACCGGACGGGCCTGCGTTCTCAAGGCCCATATGGAACAGTTGCTGCAGGACCTGCGGGCAGCGATCCCGGCGGCCTTCGAAAGCGATGACTACCGCAGCCGCAAGAGCGCCATTGAGGACAAGTTCAAGCAGCAACACGAACACGCGCTTGAGGGCGTCCAGCGTGATGCCCGGGAACGTAACATCGCCCTCATCCGCACCCCGGATGGCCTCGGCTTCGGCCCTCTGCAGGGCGACCAGGTCATTGAACCCGAAGCCTTTCAGGCCCTGCCCAAAGCCGAGCGCGAACGGATCCAAAAAGACATCGAATCGCTCCAGGAAGAACTTCAGGAGGCCTTGCGCCTGCTGCCAACCCTGGTCAAGGAAAGCCGCCAGCGGGTCGGCGAGCTCAACCGCGAGATCACGCGCTTCGCCACGGGTCATCTGATCGACGAATTGCAGCGCGAATTCAATGGCCTCGACGATGTCCGCGCCTACCTCGACGCGGTGCGCAAGGACGTGGTGGAAAACGCCGCGATATTCCTGCCCCACGAAGAGGCCGGCCCGGTCGCCGCCGTGATGGCGCCCGGCCAAGCCCCGCCTGCCCGACCAGACGCCGGCATGGACCGCTATACGGTCAACCTGCTGGTCGATTGCCAGGATCGAACCGGCGCGCCGGTGGTCTATGAGGACCACCCGACCTACCAGCGCCTGGTCGGCGAAATCGAGCACATCTCCCAGATGGGCGCCCTGACCACCAACTTCACCCTGATCAAACCGGGCGCCCTGCACCAGGCCAACGGCGGCACCATCATTCTCAATGTCCGAAAGCTGTTGCAACAGCCGCTGTCCTACGACGCCCTCAAGCAGGCGCTCCAGAGCCGCCGCATCCGCATCGAGGCGCCGGGCCAGGCCCTCAGCCTGATCAGCACCCGCGGCCTTGAACCCGAGCCCATTCCCCTCGACGTCAAGGTCGTGCTTATTGGCGAGCCCATGCTCTATTACATGCTGACCCAGCAGGATCCAGAGTTCGGCGAGTTGTTCAAGATCGCCGCCGACTTCGAGGATCAGGTCGAGCGCACCGACGACAACGCCATGCTTTATGCCCAGTTGGTTGCCCAGCGCGCCCGTGAGGCCGAACTCAAGCCTCTCGACCGGGGCGCGGTGGCGCGCATTCTCGAACACGGCTCGCGCATGGCCGCCGACGCCGAGCGCCTGTCCGTGCGGGTCGGCGCCGTCACCGACCTACTGCGTGAGGCCGACTACTGGTGCAGTCAGGGCGGCGGTACGGTAATCGGCGCCGACCATGTCCAGACGGCCCTCGACGCCCAGGTGCGGCGGGCCAACCGGACCCAGGAGCGCATGGCCGAGCAGGTCACCCGCGGCACCATCCTGATCGATACGGACGGCGCCGAGGTCGGCCAGATCAACGGGCTCTCGGTATTACAACTGGGCAGTTTCGGGTTTGGCAAACCAACCCGCATTACCGCGCGGGCCCGCCTCGGCAAGGGAGAGGTCATCGATATCGAGCGCGAGGTCGAGCTTGGCGGCCCGCTCCATTCCAAGGGCGTCTTGATCCTGTCCGGCTTTCTCGGCACCCGCTTCGCCGAAGACCGCCCCTTGTCGCTCTCGGTCAGCCTGGTGTTCGAGCAGTCCTACGGCGGTGTCGATGGCGATTCGGCGTCGTCGACCGAGCTTTACGCCATCCTCTCGGCCCTCGCAGGCGCGCCGATCCGCCAGGGTCTGGCGGTGACCGGCTCGGTCAACCAGCGCGGCGAGGTCCAGGCCATCGGCGGCGTCAACGAGAAGATCGAGGGTTTCTTCGATCTCTGTCAGGCGCGCGGCCTGACCGGCGACCAGGGCGCCATGATCCCGGCGTCGAACGTCAAACACCTGATGCTGCGGGCCGACATCGTGGCGGCGGCCAAGGCCGGCCAGTTCCACATCTACCCCATCGAAACCATTGATCAGGGCATCGAACGCCTGACCGGCTTAGCGGCCGGCGAGCGCGGCGATGACGGACAGTTCCCCGAGGGCTCCATCAACCAGTTGGTCGAGGCCAAGCTGGCCAGCTATACCGAGGCGATGCACCGTCATTCCGGTCGCGGCGAGGATAAGGACAGCTCGTGATCAAACCGGCCACAGGCGCGCGCCGCCGCATTCTGGTCGGCCTCGACGCCTCGCCGGCCAGCGTGGCGGCGCTTGATGCGGCCCTGCGTTTGGCCGTGGAACTCGATGCCGAGATCGACGCGCTGTATGTGGAAGACGCCGACATGCTGCGTTTCGCCGGCCTGCCCTTCACCCGCATCATCGACGCCTGGTCGGCCGGACTCCGCGAGGTCGAGCCGCCAGACGTTGAGCGGGCGCTGCGTCTTCAGGCCCAGCGTGTCCGCCGCCATCTGGCCGACGCCGCCGGCAGCCGCGTCCCCTGGAGCTTCCGGGTGGCGCGAGGCGATGTGGAGCGCGAGGTCATGGCTGCCGCCCGTGACGCTGACCTGCTCACTCTGGGCTTCGTCGGCGGTCGATCGGTGGCGGGTCGCGGTGCCGGTTCCCTGGCACGCCGCGCCGCCCGCGAGGCGCCGGGCTCGGTGCTGCTGGCCCAGCGCGCGCGGATCGATGAAGGACCCGTGGTGTTGTGTCTCGACGACGGCCCTCAGGGCGAACACGCCCTGACCACGGCGGCCTCCCTGGCCCGCGCCCACGGTGGGCGGCTCACCGTCATCAGCTTCGGCGACGATAAGGCTCTTGAAGCTCAGGCCGCCGAACAACTCAAAGCCAGCGACATTACCGCCCGCTTCATCCGCATGCCGCCCGGCGCCCTGCGCGCGGTCCTACGCGAAGCTCACGACGGCGCCCTAGTGATAAGCGCCGCCAGCGACCTGGCCCAAAGCGACATGCTCGATTCCATGATCGAAGACTGCGCCTGCTCGTTGTTGGTGGTGCGCTAGGGACTGCCTACCACCGCCCGTTGCCCGGCCGCATTTCCTTGCGCGGCAGCAGCACGTCGAACTTGTCGCGGATGCGGTCGTCCATGGCTTCGTCGATATGGGACGGGTAGTGGCTGGCGAGGATTTCCTTGACCTTGGAACGGGCCCGTTGGCGCATGGTCGTCGAGCCCTGCTCGGCCCAGTCCTTAGGGCTGGTGCGGTCGCCGACCTCGGGATAGATGTAGTCCCGCTCCATGAGTTCCAGGGTTTGATTGCTGCCGAGGAAATGGCCCGGTCCGCCGATGCAGGCTTCGCGGATGGCCTCGACCGACAGGGAGTCCTCGGTGACCTCGATACCGCGCACGGTGCGCAGCACCGAGCCGATGATGTCGTTGTCGATGACGTAACTCTCGAAGCAGCAACCCAACAGGCTGGCGTGCATGCCCGCAGACTCATAGACCAGATTGCCGCCGGCGAGACCGGCCAGGGCGTTGGTGTAGCCCTTTTCGTAGCCGGCCTGGGCGTCGGGGACTTTTGAGTCAGTCATGCCGCCCGCGATGCCACCGGGCAAATCATAGAATTGCGCCATCTGGGCACAGGCCGCCATGAGTATCGCCTGCTCGCCGCTGCCCCCCGACATGGCGCCGGTGCGTAGGTCCGAGACAAACGGCCAGGCGCCGAAGATCGCCGGATGGCCGGGCACGATTAGATTGACGTAGACCAGACCGGCCAGCACCTCGGCGACCTCCTGGACCACGGCACCGGGCAACGCCGCCGGGCTGGTCGCCCCGGCCTGACCGGCGGCCAGCAACAGGATCGGCATACCGGCCCGGACCCCGGCCTCGAGACAACGGCAGGCGTCCTCGGCAAAATTGAGCGGCGGTACCACGAAGCACGCCGACATGCTGACGAACGGGCGCTCGCGCCACTTGTCCTCGCCGCCGGCGATCATGCGGAGCATCTCCATGGACTCGGCCAGATGGGCGGGATCGACCCAACTTGAGCCCACATGTTTCGAGGTTCCCATGACCGCGGCATAGCAGGTGTGGAAATCGAGATCGCGCGGATCGGTCATGTCGCGCGGCACCAGGGAACGCTGGTAGAAGTGGATATGGTCCAGGGTATCGACCAGCCGGGCCACGTCGTAGAGGTCGTTGAGCATGGACTCGCGATATTCGCCGGTCTCGCTATCGACCATATGGACGGCGGCCCCGGCGGTGCCGAAATGGACCTTCTTGCCCCACGGCTCGAGGTCGAATTGCGGATCCTGGGCATGGAGCGGAAAGCGCCGGGCCGCCACCGCCAAAGCGTCCTCGACCATGGCGCGGGGGATGATCAGGCGACCGTCGTCGCTGATGGTCGCACCGGCGTTGGTGAAGATTTCGATGCAGGACGGAATGGCGTTGGACAGGCCGATCTGCTCCAGCACGTCGAGGGCCGCGTGATGAATTCGTTGGATTTCGGCGTCGGTCAGAGGCAGGTACTGACCGCCCTCCATACCGGGCCGAACCGGGGCCTCGGAAATCGGAGGTTTGGCTGCCCTCAGCGCCTTGCGCGCGGCGCGGCCGCCTGCGCGCCCACGTACCGGAACGTCGTCGTTCATGGCTACCTCGCGTCGATATTTGGCGAAGGCGCCTGTTAGCCCCGGCCAAGAACAATTAATGGCTAGATTCGGGGTGTCTGGTCAACGGAATTCGGCAGTAATTATTGCCGCGCCGCGGCCATGGATTTCTTGAGGCGGGCGCGGAAGCGTTCGTCGAGCCAGCCCCGGCTTAACGGTAGTTGGGTCAGCATGGGGTGGCCGCCGTTGCCTTCGACCTCGAGAACCAGCGAACCATGGGCGCAGAATGGTATGTCCCAATCTTGAATTGGACTATTAGGAAACGCCTGTGATACATTGATACATCACAACTTTACATTATCCTAATTCGGCAGCGTCAGCCCTTTGATGGCCGTGCCTGTATCGGGATGGGTATCGGCCTCGACCTCGCGCGGCCCGCCTTGCTGGATGGCGCGAAATATGGTCCCGCTGTCGATGTCGATACCACCGAGAATATTGTCGGCGCGCCAGAAATTATCCGCCTGATTTCGCCCAGCGGGAATCTTCAACGAAGCACGCGGGATGGTCGGTACGCCGTCCTCCATGATCACCATGATCCGGGCGGTACAGATTCGGGGTCCGCACATGGCCTCAATGACCGCATGGGGCGCCAATCGCTCCTGGAACAGATAGCCGGTCTTGGCGTAGTTTTCGACCGCGGCCAGATACTGCGCCATGGCGATGATCCGACCGTCCGCCAGCACCACACTGTCACCGATGGAGTCATAAGATTCGACGGCGGCGATACCAAGACTATGAGCCTGATTGACCGTCTTGGAGAACATCGGATAGGGCGCCCGGTGACGCAGATAGTCGGCCAGGGCGTCGGTGCCGCAAATCACCTCCACATCATCGTAAATCGTCTTGGGCGGTTTGTGGAATTAGATGGCGTGGGTTTTGGGCCCCGGCACGCCGCGCTGTTCCAGCATTTGACGGAATACGATCTTGTCGGTGGTGATGGCGGTGAACGAATCCTTGAAATACTTCTTGGTCAGCTGCGACATCATCTTGCGGCCGACGAACGCCGCCTTTTCCTCGGGCGTGAAGCGCTCGTCGTCATAGAGGCAGTACATATAATATTCGAACGGGTCGATCTTGCCCGGGCCGCGCTTGAGCTTGAGGATCTCGAAAACCTGGTCGGCAAAGCTCTTGCCGTGGTTCTCCATGACCAGCTTGAAGTTTTCCTGGAACCGCAAAGGCGGCCGGGTCGCCTTGAGGTCGAGAACCGCCTGACCAATGCTCATGGGCGCCCTGCGTCAGCTTGCCGGCAGGGCGGATTCAGCTAGGGTCGCCCAATAACTGGCGCCAACCGCGAGGATTTCGTCATTGAAGTCGTAGTTGGGGTTGTGCAGCAGGCAACCGCCGTCGGACGGCCCATTGCCCAGCCAGATGTAGCAACCGGGTTTCTCCTGGAGCATGAAGGCGAAATCCTCGGACCCCATGGTCGGCGTCGGATCGTGCTGGACGTTCTCGGGCCCGGAAACCTCGGCCGCCACGCCGGCGGCGAAAGCGGTCTCGTCGACGGTGTTGATGACCGAGGGATAGCGCCGCTGGTAGTCGACCGTGCTGATCACGCCATAGGCCTGGGCCGTTGAGTCGACGATCTGTTTCAAGCAGGCCTCGATGGTATCCTGGATTTCAGGCCTGAACGACCGACAGGTGCCGCGCAGCACGACCTGTTCGGGGATCACGTTCCAGGTGTCGCCGCCGTGAATCTGAGTCACCGAGACGACCGCTGATTCCAGCGGGTCGGTGTTGCGCGCGGTAATCGACTGCAGGGCCTGGACGACCTGGACGGCGGCGACCACCGGATCGATCCCGAGATGGGGCATAGCCGCATGGGTGCCACGGCCGGTCAGGGTGATCTCGAAGATATCGAACGCCGCCATCATGGGGCCAGGACGAACCGCGAATTTGCCCGCCGGCGCCCCCGGCCAGTTGTGCAGGCCGTAAACCGCCTCCATGGGAAAGCGGTCGAACAGCCCCTCCTCGACCATGACCCGGCCGCCGCCCTCGTTTTCCTCGGCCGGCTGGAAAATGAAATAGACGGTGCCGTCGAAGCGCTTGGTCTCGGCGAGATAGCGCGCCGCGCCAAGCAGCATGGTGGTGTGGCCGTCGTGGCCGCAGGCGTGCATCTTGCCGGGATTGACCGAGACGTGGTCGAAGTCGTTGTTCTCATGGATATCGAGAGCGTCGAGATCAGCGCGCAGGCCGATAGCGCGGCCGACGCCAGATCCGTTGCCGCCGTGGAGCACCCCGACAACGCCGGTGGTGGCGATGCCCGTGTGGACCTCCATGCCGAAGGATTCGAGCTTCTCAGCGACCACCGCGGCGGTGCGCTCTTCCTTGAATGCGGTCTCCGGATGGGCGTGGATATCACGCCGCCAGGTCTTCATATCGTCGTGAAATTCAGCAATACGGTTGATAATGGGCATGGCCTTGCTTCCTCACCTGTCGAATTCTTGAGCGGTCATTTTGTTGGGCCCGGAGCTTGACTGTCTCGAGGCCGGCCCGCAAGCCTCTTGAGCGGTTCGACCGATGATCAAATCGTGTCACGGTCCGGGCCGCCGCGAATCCGGGATCCTGCCATGACCGATACGTCATCACCGATCGAACTTCATAAGACCGACCCGGTCCTCGATATGGCGCGCTGCATGACGGTCGCCAAGAAGGAACACGGCAAGGACCTGTTCGCTCAGCTTGCGGAGATCGTGTCCCTGGCCCTGGGGCCCGGCAAATTGAAGCCCCGCGACTACTATTATTATGGCCTCTACGACGACGCGCGGTTTTCCGCCGATGCCAAACGAGCTTTTGTGGGCGCCCGGGTTCAACGCAAGATCCATTTAAAGAGCAGCGCCCGGGAATGGTGGGCCATCGCCCACGACAAATTGCTGTGCTACGCCCTGCTTGACGGGCTCGAAGCCCCGACCCCGAAAACCGTGGCGCTCTACCACGGCCGCCGCAGCTTTGCCGGCGTGCCTGTGTTGCACGACGGCGCCGCCTTGGCGGCTCATCTTCGCGGCGCCAGGGCCTATCCGTTTTTCGGCAAACCGATTACCGGCATGTGGAGCGCCGGGTCGGTACTGGTCGAGCGCTACGACGAGGCCAGCGACAGCCTGGTATTCTCCAACGGCGCCACGGCGACCGTCGATGAGTTCGTCGCCATGGCCGAAAACTTCGAAAAGGACGGTTATCTTTTTCAGGAGCCGCTGGTACCTCACCCCACCGTGGAAACCGTTTGCGGCAAGCGGTTATCGACCGTGCGTCTCGTCGTCGTGCTGGGCAAAGAGAAGGCCGAAATTCTTCACGCGATCTGGAAAATTCCCGCCGGCGACAACACGGCCGATAACTTCTGGCGCACCGGAAACATGCTCGGCCTGGTCGATGTGGACAGCAGCGAGGTCGTCCGGGCGGTTCACGGGGTCGGCGTCGATCATCGCGAGGTTGAAACCCACCCGGACACCGGCGCCGACATCGTCGGCACCATGTTGCCCGACTGGGAGGCGGCCAAGGCCCTGTGCCTGAACCTCTCTTATGCAATCCCGCTAATTTGTCCCATAGGCGCTGACGTTAGACAGGCCTCGGACGGCAGGCGTCGGACAAGCCTCAGGAGAGGGTGCTGCGGGGGGCTTAGGCTCGGCGTTGCAGCCTGTCCGGTCTATGGGGGTTTGGCGTCTCAGCTCTCCGGCAAACCGATCAAACCGAAGGCTGCCCAGAAAATGGGATGAGCGTAACTGAATGCGATTTCCCCGGATTCCGTTTTGAACCCTTCATGTTTGATCAGGAAGCGATAAGCCTGACGGGTCGCTTCGGAACGGGTGAGCGACGCGTTCTTGCTCTGACGGCGGAACAGTTCCGTTGTGATCATTTGCGCAGACGTGGTCTCAACTGGCCAGTAGGTTACGAACAAGGCGCGCGCTCCAGCGTAAAAGAAGGCGCCGCCCAAACCGGAGACCGCTTCAGCTCCGCTGCCGTCCGCCGCTCCGGTGTTGCAGGCCGACAAGATGACCCAGTCAGCATCGAGACGAAGCGCCATAATCTCATCCATCGTTAAGAGCCCGTCTTCCTTGCCGCCGGTGAACCCGGGCGACGACAAGGCGAGAGCTGGTTGTCGCAATCCATCGAGATCGCCGGATACAAGACCGTGGGTCGCGAAGGCGATAACTTTGTATCCGTTCAGAAATGCGGACTTCACGCTTTCTTCCGACGCGCGGACACCGAGGAAAAGGTCGCGAGTTGGATCGGCGTTCATCACCAGCGCCAGTTCGCGTATCTCGTCGCCGGTGCTCGGTAATTGCGGAAGGTCGCCAAGAATGGCCGAACGCATCTGCTTGGTCGCCGGCGCCGAGCGGAAGAGAAATCCGCCGCCCCGAAGGACGGCGCCGCGCGTCGCCGGGCCGTTCTGCTTTTGCTCAGAAAAGATAGGGTCGCCAAACCCGACGAAGTTCAATTGCGCCGTTTGCGATTTCGCTGTTTTGCGCAACGAGCGCAAAGAGGACACGGAAGGCAAGGTCGCAATGTCGAAGACATTGATGATCCATTCGATGTCTCGGTATTCGGAAAACAGGAGCGTTTTGCGTTCGGGCTTGCGGCCGGCCGTTATTGGCAGGACGGCGAGCGGCAACGTGCTGAGCGACGAGTGGGGGATATAAACCAGGGTCTCGGAACGCCGCCACCTCTTGGAGTCTTCGCCGAATAGAACCTGAAACAGTTCATGCGCTGCGGTGACGTTAAACTCCGGAATGTCTCCGATCGTCGAAATGCCGGTTGGATCGAGACCCTGATGGACATCGGCAATCAACCAGTCCATCTCGTCACGCGACCGGTCGATGACATACATCTTTGCCGCGTCGCTTTTCGAAATGCTCCAGACGAAAGTCGTCCGATCGCCCATATAGACCGACAGCAGACGCTCATCCTGGCGAAGAAGATTGCGAACGCCGTCAATGCTGATCCGCGACGGGTTGATGGTGTCAGCGTAGTCAGGAAACTTTTCCTCGATCTCCTCCATGATCGCCGCGCGCGCCGCCCGCAGATCGTCGATGACCGTGCGCGGTCCATCGGTCGCCGAGCCAGTGATGACGCCGTTTTGCGTGCCTGCGGACAGACTCGCCCACTGCGCGCTTATCTGCCGTTGCAGGTCCTGTTCCTTCCGGGCCAGGCCCGACAATTGTGGGTCAAGCACCGCGGACCGCGCGCTGCTTTTCGCCAGCACGCGTTCGACCGTACTCGAGCGCGCGGCGTCCGCCAGCTTGAACGCTTCTGAGGCAGCGTCGATCCCGGCGTTCGCCTCAAGCGAAGAGCCGCTAATGTCGGCGAGCAGGCTGATGTAGCTTTCCAGCACCGTTCGGCGCTTGAAGGTGATGGATTGAGTCCCCTCGGAATGCGTCTCCGATTGGCGTGAGCGTTGCAGCATGAGGGGAACCGATTGGGCGAACAGTTTGAGCGCCGCCTCGCGGTTGCCAACCGCGGCGTTCGCCATGGCCAGAAAGGCCCTCGTCTCAACGGTGTCGTAATGTTTGGGCCCGAGAAGCTTTTCAAGGCGTGTCGCGCGCCGCTCCATCATATCGATCGCATGTTCCGATGATCCGCTTTGAATCAACGAAAGCGCATGGTCGGGGGCACCCTCGAAGCGTGCTTTATAGAGCGCCGGGTTTGATCGAAGCTCCCTTTCGATGGTCACAAATTGCCGGGCCGCTTCTTTCCATTGGCCGAGCGCCATCATCGCGCGCCCGAGATTTTTCCTGGCCTCCGCCCTGTAACCGGAATTCTCAGGGATGCATACGTCGTTGCCCAGATAGATATTGAGCTTCGCCATGTCGGCGGCTTCTTCGTAGCGGCCCTGCTCGTAGAGCACGGTGCTGTAGCTATTGCGGATCGGCAATTGTGAGACCTTGCTACTTGCGCCTTCCAAGGCCTTGATCAAAAGGGCTTCTGCCTCGACCAGCCGCCCCTGTTTCATCCGGATCCAGCCGAGGTGCGAAATCAGCCGGTAATACCGGGGGTTGGTGCGGTCTAAGCTCTTGATCAATTGGCGTGCAATTTCAAACTGCTCGGCGGCTTCCTCAAGCCGACCGACAGCTTCCAGATAGGCAGCTTTGCCGCGCGAATAAAAGAACCTGCCCCAAATTCCACCATCCTCTGACATGGATCGGGAGATTAAGGTGTTGGCGCCCTCCGTATCTCCCGTCAGGGCGGCGAGATACACGAGCTGCCAATGGGGTGCCGTAAACACCATCTGGTTGGTATCGCCGTCGATGCCGGCGGGGGGGTTTGCACTCTTGACCAAGTTGGCGGCTTTTTTCATCCAGTCGAAAGCGGATACGAAATCCCCTAACCTTTCGTGGGCCTTTGAGATGGACTGCGTTAATGCAATGGCGTCTTTGACATCCCATTCTTTCAGAAAATGTTCTTCAACCGCACTCTCGGCCGAAATATCGCCGTCGCGTTCGTAAATGGCCGTCAACACAGCGACTGTTCTCTGGTAATAGTTCCCGCGGTCCACTTGAAATTTGGCATCGCCGCAATCCGGTGCGCGAAAGTCAAACATGTCGAGGCTGTGCTGATTCATGCGCGGGTCGCGAATCTCGCGGGTTGGAAGACGCAGCGACAAACCCTGGAACTTCGAGGAAATGCTCTCCGCTTCTTCTAGCGATACGGTGCGCATCGGTGCGCAGCCGGCTGCTATGACTGACAGTGCGAATATGCCGGCGGCGCCTGAAAATCTCACTATTCGGCTTGATGTATTATTGATTTTCGCCATTACCTCCCCCCGGAAAAATCGAGTGAATTTGACGGCCGATGGTCCGTGTTTCGAATCCGATATCCTGGACTGACCTGCCCCCACGAAAGATACCACTTTTTAGGTTAGAACGGGTTGCGAAGGGAAGGCCCGATCGGGTCGTAGAACCTGTGTAGCGCAGGCCGGATCGGGCCTTCCTTCCGTCGACGTCTCGGGCGCCGGTGTCTTAATCGACATTTCCCCAGATGACATCCAACTTCGTGGAAATCGTACCACAATCCCAACGCCAAGGGAGCGGTATCTCCTTTGACGCTATCCGGTAGCATGATTTTGGTAATTCGCCTGTGCTTGGGATGCCATTCGTCCATTGTTCTCACCATCTAGACACACTTCTCCTGTCGTATTCATCTGGGCTGTCGATTCCCTCGGCCTACGCCGGAGCGGGTCTTCGTCGCAGATCATCAATC
>CAZYDR010000092.1:0-14662 GCA_964645285.1 uncultured Alphaproteobacteria bacterium | reverse complement strand
GGCCGCCATGGCGGTGGCCCTGCTGCTCAGCTCGCTCTATTGGCTCGACGCCATCGAGCATATGCTCGACGTCAATTTCTTCCGGGCCCAGCATCAGGACGTGACGGTCACGTTGATCGAGCCCCAATCCCGGGGCACGCTGCACAAAATCGAACATCTTCCGGGGGTCATCGCGGCCGAAGCATTTCGCGCGGTACCCGCGCGATTGCGGTTCGGCCATCGTGAGCGCCGCGAGGCTATCGTCGGCATCGCCTCGGACGCTCGACTCAATCTGATTTACGACGTCGACAATCAGGTGGTGGCCATGCCGCCTGACGGGCTGGTGTTGTCGACCAAGCTGGCGGAATTGCTCGGCGTCGTGCCGGGCGATGTGGTCACGGTCGAGGTCATGGAGGGTCGGCGGCCGGTGCGCGACATTCGGGTCGCCGCCGTGGTTGAGGTCTACCTGGGAACGCCGGCCTACATGAATATGACCGCTCTCAACCGCATGATGCTGGAAGGCCCGACCATTTCCGGCGCCCACCTGCTGGTCGATGACCATGCGGCGGCGGCGCTGTACGGTGAACTCAAGGCCTTGCCCAAGGTGGCGGGGGTGTCATTGCGCACCGCCGCCGTCGACTCGTTCCGCGCCACTCTGGCCGAGCTGATCAATTACATGATCACGTTCTATGCCCTGTTTGCGTCCTTGCTCGCTGTCGGCGTGGTCTACAACAGCGCTCGAATTTCGCTCTCCGAGCGGGGCCGGGAGCTGGCCAGCATGAGGGTGTTGGGATTTACCCGTTTTGAGACGTCCTATGTCCTTCTTGGCGAACTCGCCGCCCTTGTGTTTGTCGCGTTGCCGCTTGGCTGTCTGGCGGGCTACGGGCTGGCGATTTCGCTGACGGCGACGTTCGATACCGAGCTATACCGTATTCCCCTGTACATTGAGCGCTCGACCTACGGGTTTTCAGTGGCCGTGGTGGTGGTTGCAACATTCCTGTCGAGCGTGATCGTGCGGCGTCGTATCGACCAACTCGATCTTGTCGCCGTGCTCAAGACCAGGGAGTAGGGGATCATGGGACCGACATTCCGCCGTGTGGTGATTTGGGGTGCGTTGACGGCTTTGCTGGCGGCCGGGCTGATCCACGCCTTCACGCCCCAGTCTGTGCCGGTCGATATGGGAGCGATTGACCGCGGCGTGCTTCAGGTCACCGTTGACGACGAGGGGCGCACCAAGGTCAAGGATATCTATGTGGTTTCGTCACCGGTCGTCGGCCGTGCCCTGCGCATCGAGATCGAGGTCGGCGACCCGGTCATCGCCGGGGAAACGGTGGTTGCTTCGATCTATCCCAGTGACCCGGAAATCCTTGATTTGCGATCCCAAAGCGAAGCCGAGGCCGACGTCAAGGCGGCGGAGGCGACCCTGACCCTGGCCAAGGCCGAGTTACAGCGTGCCATGGCCGAGCGGGCCTTTGCTCTTGATGACCTGGAGCGCGCCCAGGCGCTGGCGACCAAGAAACATATTTCCCAGCGCGCCCTCGACGCCGCGGTTCTCGAAGTCAGAACCCACGAGGCGGTGGTCGCCTCGGCCCAGGCCGCCCTGCAAGTCCGCGACTACGAGCTTGAACGGGCCCGCGCCGCGCTGATCGTGCCGGGCCAGGCCGGGCAAATGGGGCAGGGCGCGGAGAGCTGTTGCATCGAGGTTCACGCGCCGGTCGATGGTGTGGTTCTTCAAGTGCTGCACGAGAGCGAAGGGGTGGTCGCCGCCGGCGCGCCGCTGCTCGAACTGGGTGATCCGCTAGACCTGGAAGTGGTTACCGAGTTGTTGTCGTCGGACGCAGTAAGGGTCGAGCTCGGCGCCGACGTGTTGATTGAGGACTGGGGCGGCGGCGTTGCCCTGGCCGGCCGGGTACGGAAGGTCGAGCCGTTCGGCTTCACCAAGGTCTCGGCTCTGGGCATTGAGGAGCAGCGAGTCAAGGTGATCGTCGATTTCATGGACCCGCCAACGACGCGCGGTGCGCTCGGCCACGGCTATCGGGTCGAGACCCGGATTATTGTCTGGCAGGGCAGCGATATCCTTCGGGTGCCGGTCAGCGCCTTGTTCCGCGACGGCGGCGATTGGGCCGTTTTCCTGGTCGCCAATGGCATCGCCACCCTGCAGCCGATCGTCATCGGCTACGTGAACAGTCACCATGCCGAGGTGCTCGATGGCCTCGCATCTGGCGATAGCGTTATTCTCCATCCCAGCGACCGCGTCGCACCCGGCGTCGAAGTGGTCGCGCGCGACTGACCGTAGATCACATTAATTAGGGTCAGACCCCAATTTAAGGGGTTGTTTTTATGTGATAATAAATAGGGTCTGATCCTAATTACGGGGCGCGGCTGATAACCGCGAAGCAGCGGTGCGGCACGGCCAAGGGATCTTCGGGATGGTTTTCCGCAAGCAGGCGTTCCAGATCGGCGTCGAAGGCCACGACCACGTCCGGGCTCAGGCTGGCCCCGACTCCGGCGCTGGCCCGGATGCGGCCGCGCCAGGCTTCATGGGAATAGGGCGCGGCGACGTCGAAGGAGAAGCTCTCGATGTCTCTGAAGCCGGTCTCCGCCGCGGCGGTCATACCATTTGTATGGATGCCGCGCCCGCCGCCCATGGCCCATTGCGGATTGTACTGCTCGATCAATCGTTCGGTGGCCGCGACCATGTTGCCGACCAGGGGAAGCCAGTCGAAATGAGCCATGACCAGGGCGCCGCCGGGCTTCAGGACCCGCCGTGCCTCCGCCGCCGCGCGGGCGCCGTCGAACCAGTGCCAGCACTGACCCGCGGTTGCCACGTCGAAGGCGTCGGTAGCGAGCCCGGTTTCCTCGGCGGTGGCTGTCACGTAGTCGATCTCGACACCGGTAACGCCGTCAAGGCGCCGGGCCTCGGCGATCAGATTGTCCGACGGGTCGAGCCCGGTGACTGAACAGCCGCGCAAGGCGAAGCCCCGTCCCAACACGCCCGTGCCGGTGCCGAGGTCAAGCAGGCGTTGCCCGGGCATGCCGACGCCGAACCCGGCAAGCCTGTCATAGAGAGCGTCGGGAAAGCCCGCGCGGTGGGCGCCGTAATCGGCCGCCGTCTTGCCGAAGTCGATATCCATGGTCATCCTTTGCCATAATGATTCATCTTAACCTTCTTGGCTCTACCTTCTATATCCTGCGGGTTCATTCTCGGAGTACCCATAGTGGCCACTACTTTCGATAACGCCCGCGCCATGATCGCGGCGCTGACGCCCAGCTATCCGGTCTATTGCCTGCGTCCGGCCGTGATCGCGGCCACGGCGCGCGAGTTCCTCGACCAGTTTCCCGGCCGGGTGCTTTACGCCGTCAAGTGCAATCCCCATCCCCATCTGCTGCGTGCTTTGTACGGCGCGGGCATCCGCCACTTCGACACCGCCTCCCTGCCAGAGATCGCCGAAGTGCGCGAAATGTTTCCCGACGCCGGCACCTATTTCATGCACCCGGTGAAGTCCCGGGTGGCGATCCACGCGGCCTACGAGGTCTATGGCGTGCGCCACTTCGTCGTCGACCATCCGGCGGAACTGGCCAAGGTCCGCGACGAGACCGGCGGTGAGGGGGTGACCATTATCGTGCGCCTGGCGACACCGCCGGCGGGAGCGGCTTTCGATCTGTCCGAGAAGTTCGGCGCCGACGTGGCGCTGGCCGCCGACCTTCTCAAGGAAGTGGACGCCGAAGGTTGCCAGGGCGGTCTGGCGTTCCACGTGGGCTCCCAATGCCTGACAACGGACGCGTACGACGTGGCGCTCAACATGGTTGGCGAGGTTATCGAGCAGGCCGGCACTCATATTCACTTTCTCGACGTTGGCGGTGGTTTTCCGGCCGAGTACAAGGGTCTCAACATTCCGCCATTGGCCGACTACATGGGCGCTATAACCCGTGGCGTCGACAATTTGGGGCTACGCCGCGATTGCGTTCTTATGTGCGAGCCGGGCCGCGCCATGGCCGCCTCGAGCTGTTCACTGGTCGTCCAGGTGCTGTTGCGTAAGGAGGATCAGGTCTACATCAACGACGGTATCTACGGCAGCCTGTCGGAGATGGTCACCGCCCAGGTCGAAATGCCGGCCCAGTTGATCCGCCTCGACGGCGAGCCGCCCCACAACTACCGGGATTTCAAGGTCGCCGGACCGACCTGCGATTCGCTCGACATGCTGCCGTTTCCGTTCCGCCTGCCCGACGATGTGCGCGAGGGCGACTGGATCGAAATTGGCCAGGTTGGCGCCTACGGGAGCTCGCTCCGCACCCATTTCAACGGCTTCTATCCGGACACCTTCGTCGAACTTAAGGACATCCTGGATAAGGATCCTACTTGACCGTAATGCACGTGCAGTTGGCCAGCTGGTTGACCTTGTGGGAGACACTGCCCATGAGCAGCCCCTTGAGATCGCCATAGGCGCGTTCGGCGCAGCGAAGGATTTCTTCGGCGGCGTCACCGTTCGTGATCACGTTGTCGACTTTGGCGACACCGGTCTCATGGGCGATCTTAGTGCCGGCATCGATGACAAGCTGACCCATGGCTCCAATGGCGCCCTGTAGGCTTTCTTCGGCAGCTTGATTGGGCGCGATCATGCCGAAAGCATCGGGTACGCCGCCACCGGCGACACTGCGAAGCTGGGTTGGTTCGACGAGATGTTCGACTTCGAGCATCCGGCGCATTTCGGTGGATACCGGCCCGTGCATCAGAACATGGCAAAGCACCAGCCGAGCGTCGTATTTTTCGGCCATATCGCTGGCGATTCGAACCGCCTTGTCGGCGTGATCGGAGCCATCGGTTGCCGCAACGATTGTTTTAAACATCGCGATTTTCCTTTCCTGCCGATGGTTGCCGGCGGAACCGCGATCTCCGCCGGTCTCCCGGCGCCTGATCTGAACTACGGATTTACTTGACCGTAACGCAGGCGGCGTCGGCGAGTTGGTTGACCTTTTGCGACACGCTGCCTTGCAGCAACCCATCGATGGGCCCGAGGCCACGACGTCCCATGACGATCATGTCGACATCGCCGGCGTGGTCGATAATGATTTTGGCCGGGTCGCCGGGTTCGACCATGGTGTAGACTTCGCGAACACCGGTCTGCAGGGCCCGATGACGGGCGCTGGTCATGAGTTGCTGTTCGGCAATGGCGAACGGCATCTGATCGAGCGACTCCTCGATGTGTTCCGCGTGAGCAAAGCGGCGCTGGGGCTCACTCATATCGACCTCGTCAGGGATGGCGTGAAGCAACAGCAACGTCGCGTCATATTTGACGGCGATTTCGCTGGCCAGGTCGACTTGAAGACATGAGCCGATCCGTCGAGAGGTACCAATATCCTGTGAATCATCAGCTTACTCCCTAAGACTGGAGGATCATCCAGCCTTCATGGAACGACCAATTGTGTCGCAAGGCCATGATGTAGGTCAAATTGCTGCGACGGATCGGCGGCGGTGGGGCGGTCAGATGAACAGTCGCAAAATGAAGTAGAGCACGCCGGCGATGGCGGCGGTGGCGGGTACCGTAATCAGCCAGGCCAACACGATGGTGCGCAGGTGGGAGCGCCGCACCAGTTTCTTGCGCTCCCACTTCATGACCGCCTGCTCGGCCTTCTTGGTGGCTTCGAAATAGAAAATGCGCTCGCGCTCGGGCAACAGGTCCTTGAGCGCGCGGTCGAGCACTTCATGGCGCCATTCGATCTCAGCCTTTGCGGTGTCGAACAGGCTGGGCTCGGTGTCGTCGTTGAAGTGCTCGCGGATGATGCGAACCTTGTCGGCCTCGTTCTCCAGATATTCGCGCAGGAAACCGATACCGAAGATCGCGCCCAGGGCAATGTGCGTGGAACTCACCGGCAGGGCCAGGCCCGACGCGACAAGCACGGTGATGGCTGATGACAGGGCAACCGTAAACGCCCGCAACCGGTCAAGTTCGGTGATTTCCTTGCCGACCCGCTTAACCATGCGCCCCCCGTAAAGGGCAAGACCCGCCGACAGTCCTAGAGCGCCGACCACCATGACCCAGAAGGGGATCGCGACCTTGGCAGCGACGCCACCTTCGGATACGGAATTGACGATGGCGGCGAGGGGACCGATGGCATTGGCTACGTCGTTCGAGCCATGGGCAAAACACAGCATGGCGGCCGAGATGACAAGCGGAATGGTGAACAGCTTGCCAATGTCTTCGCGGGTGTTCTTCAGGCGCTTCCCGGCTATCACGACCATGGGCCGGACGATGAAGTAGATCATGAAGAAGGAGGCGCCGACGACCGCTACGATCGTGGCGACGTCCGCTTTCCAGACCTTTTTTAGGCCTTTGGTTATGAGATAGGCGGAGAAGGCGGCGCCCATAATGGCGACCAGGATCGGCACCCATGTCTTGGCTGCCGCCACACGGTCTTTACGATAGACGATGGCGGCTTTTATGAGGGCTAGGAACGACGCCGCGATGATGGCGCCGAGTGCCGGCGATATCACCCAACTGGCGGCGATCTTGCCCATCACCCCCCAGTCGACGATGCCGAAACCGGCCGCGGCGATGCCGCCGCCCAATACGCCACCGACGATGGAATGGGTGGTCGAGACAGGTGATCCCACCATGGTCGCCACGTTGATCCACAAGGCGGCGGCGAACAGGGCCGCCAGCATCAGGCGGACAAAGACCGTGGGGTCGCCGATGAGGTCGGGATCAATAATGCCTTTCTTGATGGTGCCGACCACGTCACCACCGGCAATCATGGCGCCGGCGGCTTCGAACACCGCGGCGATGGCCAGGGCACCGATCATGGTCAGGGCGCCCGACCCGACGGCGGGGCCGACGTTGTTGGCGACATCGTTGGCGCCGATGTTCATGGCCATGTACATGCCGACCACGCCGGCGATGACGACAATCAGCAGATGTGGCTGGCCCCAGGCTTCGGAACCAACATAGGCGGCGGCGCCGACCAACATGGCCGCGCCGGCATACAGCCGCAGCCACGTGCCTTTGTCACGGGCGGCGGAGGGAGTAGTGATATGTTCGGGTTGGGGAGAAGAAGGGGTGGCGGTTTGCGTCACGTTTTCTGTAGTAATTTTGCTATTTCCACTGCTGCATAGGTCAGCACCCCATCGGCGCCGGCCCGTTTAAAACTCGTAAGAGACTCGATGAGCACCCGATCGCCATCGAGCCAACCGTTGGCGATGGCGCCCTTGAGCATGGCGTACTCACCACTCACCTGATAAGCGAAGGTGGGGACGCCGAAAGTGTCTTTGACCCGACGAACGATGTCGAGGTAGGGCATGCCCGGCTTGACCATGACCATGTCGGCGCCCTCCTGGATGTCGAGGGCGACTTCGCGAATGGCTTCGTCGCCGTTCGCCGGATCCATCTGGTAGGTCTTCTTGTCGGCGTCTCCGAGGTTGGCGGTCGAGCCGATGGCGTCGCGGAACGGGCCATAGAAGGCCGAGGCATATTTGGCCGAATAGGCCATGATGCGGACATCATCGTAGCCATGGTCGTCGAGCGACTTGCGAATGGCGCCGACCCGGCCATCCATCATGTCCGACGGCGAAATTACATCGCAGCCGGCGGCGGCCTGAACCAAAGCTTGCTGGCACAGGATTTCGACGGTTTCGTCGTTGATCACGTAGCCGTCGCGGATCAGGCCGTCGTGACCGTGATTGGTGAACGGGTCGAGGGCGGCGTCGCACATGACGCCGATCTCCGGCACTGCTTGCTTGATCGCGGCCACGGCGCGGCACACCAGATTGTCCGGGTTGATGGCTTCGGAGCCTTCGGCGTTTTTGCGCTCAGTGGGAATGACCGGAAATACCGCAATCATCGGAATACCGAGATCACAGGCCTCGCGGGCCCGCGTCACCAGCACATCGATGGATAGGCGGCCCTGGCTCGGCATGGACGCCACGTCGATGACGCCGTCGCCGTTGTGCACGAAAATCGGCCAGATCAGGTCATCGGGCGCCAGCCGGTTCTCGGCCACCAGGCGTCGATTCCAGCTGTTTCTCCGGTTGCGCCGCATGCGCGTCGTCGGGTAGGCGCCGATCGGCGAATGAGTGTCGGGTTGAGGGACATCCGGCTCGCGGGCCGGCTGTCTGTCGGGAACAGGTTTCAACGTCATTGTGGGCGCTCGTCCTGCATGGCGGTGACATACCGCGCTGGGTCACAAGTTGCAAGCGGCCTGTTAGCCAGCCTCCAAATCGCGAACCGTACGGCGAATTATGGTAGGATTTGGCCGCTTGTGAAGGTTTCAATATTCGCCATGTTCTACGCCGCGGTGAAGCGAATCGACCGCTCCGGCGTCAAACCCGGCTGGCGTGCCCTGGCCGGCACGCTGTATGGTCCAGGCCATGGACTTTGAACTCAGCGACGATCAGCAGGCGTTCCAGACTCTGGCGCGGGATTTCGCCGCCAGTGAGATGGCGCCCCATGCGGCCCGGTGGGACGAGGACTGTGAATTCCCCGTGGAAACCCTGCGCCAGGGGGCGGCACTGGGTTTCGGCGCCATATTCGTGGCCGACGATGTCGGCGGCTCCAATCTCGGGCGGGTCGATGGCGCGGTGATCTTCGAGGCCCTGGCGTCGGCCTGCCCATCGACGGCGGCGTTCCTCTCGATCCACAACATGGCGGCCTTGATGATCGACCGCTACGGCAATGACAGCCAGCGCCATCAATGGCTGCCGGCCATGGCGACCATGGACAGTATCGCCAGCTATTGCCTGACCGAACCGGGCGCCGGGTCCGACGCCGCATCGCTCACCACCCGGGCCGTGCGCGATGGCGACGACTATGTGATCAACGGGACCAAGGCGTTCATCTCCGGCGCCTCACGGAGCGATCTCTACGTTTGCATGGTGCGCACCGGCATCGACGGCCCGAAAGGCATCTCCTGTATCGGGGTCGAGGACGGCACGCTGGGCCTCAGCTTCGGCGCCCAGGAGAAGAAACTGGGCTGGCACAGCCAGCCCACGGCCATGGTCAATTTCGATGATTGCCGGGTGCCGGCGGCCAACCTCATCGGCGCCGAGGGCCAGGGCTTCGAAATCGCCATGGCGGCGCTCGACGGTGGCCGCATCAACATTTCCGCCTGTTCCCTGGGCGGCGCCAACGCCTGCCTCGAAGCCGCCCTGGAGCACGCAAAAACCCGCCGCCAGTTCGGCCAACCCCTAGCCGAGTTCCAGGCCCTGCGCTTCCGTCTCGCCGACATGGCCACGGACCTGGAGGCCGCCCGCCTCATGGTCCACAACGCCGCCACCAAACTCGACGCCGGCACGGCCGACGCCACCAAAGCCTGCGCCATGGCCAAACGCTTCGCCACCGACGTCGGCTTCGACGTCTGCAACGAAGCGCTACAGCTCCACGGCGGCTACGGTTATCTACGAGACTACCCGGTCGAGCGCTTCCTCCGCGACCTCCGGGTCCACCAGATCCTCGAAGGCACCGGCGAAATCATGCGGGTCATCATCGCCCGCCACCTGCTCGGCAGCTAAGGAACGTCGAAAGCACCAGCGACTGGAGCGAACTATAGGACATTCATGACGGTCATCTTGCTGTAGGTTTCGCCCGCGTTAGAGTTGTCGTGCGGCTGGATTGGCACCGGAGCGGGGATGGTGTCAGGTTGACGCGCAACGTGTACTTGATAGCGCGCCGTTTGCCAGGGGTCAGGAGAGCAGAATTTGCCTTATGAGCTAGCCTGGGAAGAGCGCGGATTCGTCTGTCATATCTGGGGCGAATTTTCGAGCGCGGAATACAACGCGCGGTCTCGTGAAATCACATCCGATCCCAGGAACGAAAGCTCGATTTACGGGCTGGACATCTTTTTCCGATTCTACGGAGATAAAAGTTTCCAGCGATGAACTCAGATTTGACGCGAAGAGCGACGCGGCGCTGCCACATAGCCAGCCCTTGCGAGCGGCCGCAATCGTCGGGTCGAAAATGGCGATCAAAGGACTGATGAACCTGTATCGAATTCAACATGAGGCAGCGGGCGGTCTATGGAAGACAGCGTACTTCGAGACTGAAGGGGAAGCGAGACAATGGCTGGCTGAAACTATGGGCTAGGTACGGATGCGAAGAGCAGGCCTTGCCAACGCTTTCACAGCGGCTGAATGTTGAAGTGAAAGGGGGTGGGCGCCCCCAGGGTAAAGGGCGCCCACACGCCGGCGTTAGCGCATTGACGATACGATCCGCGGGTGGAGGCGGTTATCTGACCGCATCGAAAAATGCGCAGGGGCGCTTTCGCTCGCCGGCGGTAAACTGATTTCCGTGACCTCGAGGGCCGCCAGTTCGATCTCGGCGTATTCGGGTATTTCGGCATCGAGGGAACTGGCGTCGGTCGGGGTGAACATTTCCTCGCCTTCCTCAAGCAGGATCTCCGGGCCTTCGTCCGATGGCATGCCGCCGGCAAATGCTGGGCCTGTGGCCAGCAGCAAGGCTGCGATGGCAGTGGCGGCGGTGAACGTGAACTTCATAACTCGTCTCCTGCTTGAGAATGCGTGGCAGGATCATTTCTAATCGGCGATTGCGGCCTGATTGGGACGTGATTGTGGCGGGATCGTGACATTTCACCGCTCGCGGCTGATCATAGGTTCTGCTAGGTATCAACGCGGGGATGGCAGGGGGCGCGCGGCGTGGACGATATCGTTTTCAGCATTGACGGGGTTGCCGGGTGGGTGACCCTCAATCGGCCCCAGGCGCTTAATGCCCTGACCCTGGATATGGCGCGCCGGCTCGACGCCCAGTTGCAGGAATGGGCCGATGACGACCGGGTCCAGCGGGTGGTGGTCGAGGGCGCCGGCGACCGGGCGTTCTGCGCCGGCGGCGATGTGCGTGATCTCTATGAGGCCATGGGCCGGCCCGGCGATCCGCTGATCGCCGCTTTCTATGGCGATGAATACACCCTCAATCACCGCATCAAGAGCTACGGCAAACCCTATGTGGCGCTGATCGACGGCGTGGTCATGGGCGGCGGCGTCGGAGTGGCGATCCACGGCTGCCACCGGGTGGTGACGGAAAACGCCCTGTTCGCCATGCCCGAGACCGGCATCGGCCTGTTTCCCGATGTCGGCGGCACCTGGTTTCTGCCCCGCATGCCCGGCGAGATCGGTATGTATCTGGGGCTGACTGGCAGCCGGCTGCGGGCTGCCGATGCGCTCTATTGCGGGGTCGCGACCCACTACATACCGCGTGCGCGCCTTACCGGGATGACCGCGAGCGCCGATGAACTCGATAGCCTCGCCGGGGACCCGGGCGAGGCGCCCTTGGCCGGCCAGCGCGACAGCATCGACCGTTGCTTCGCCGACGACTCGGTGGACGCCATCATCGAGGCGCTCCGAAGCGAAGGCGGGGAGTGGGCGGACAAGACCCTAGCGGTGCTGGCAACCAAGTCGCCGACCAGCCTCAAAGTTGCGTTCCGCCAGATTAGGGAGGGCGCAACCCTCGACTTCGCCGCCGCCATGCGCCTGGAATACCGCTTATCCCAGCGGTTTTGCGCCGCCCACGACTTCCGCGAAGGGGTGCGCGCCGTGATCATCGAGAAAGATCAGAAGCCGCAATGGCAACCGTCCGACCCGAACGCGGTGAGCGACGCGGATGTGGACGCCTACTTTGCTCCGCTTGAGGACGGGGATTTGCTACTGTAGTGGGGCAGGGAACTGGGAGCGGAGATATGACAGACATCGGATTCATCGGCACCGGCAACATGGGCGGCCCCATGGTCGCCAATCTGGTCAAGGCGGGCCACGCGGTCACCGCCTTCGACGTGGTCGACACCGCCCGTGACGCGGCTCGCGATGCCGGGGCCACCTTGGCCGGCAGTGCCGGCGACGCGGCGGCCGCCGGCGACGTGGTCATTACCATGCTGCCGGCCGGCGAACATGTGCGCGATGTCTATCTGAGTGAGGGCGGCCTGATCGCCGCGGCCCGGCCCGGCGCCCTGCTGATCGATTCATCGACCATCGACGTGGAAACCGCCCGAGTGGTCAATCAGGCGGCGGCGGACGCTGACTACGAGATGCTCGATGCGCCGGTGTCGGGCGGTGTCGCCGGCGCCCAGGCGGGAACATTGACCTTCATGGTCGGTGGCTCCGAGGCGGCGTTCGCGTGCGCCGAGCCGATCCTCGATGTCATGGCCGGCAAGATCGTTCACGCCGGCCCGGCGGGCAATGGCCAGGCGGCCAAGATCTGCAACAACATGATCCTCGGCATTACCATGATCGGCATCTCCGAGGCCTTCACCTTGGCCGACCGCATCGGCCTCGATGCCCAGAAGCTGTTCGATATTTCGTCCAAGGCCTCGGGCTCGTGCTGGGCCATGGTCAATCATCTGCCGGTACCGGGCATCGTCGAGGCCTCGGCGGCCAATCGCGACTACAAGCCCGGTTTCTCGGCGGCCATGATGCATAAGGATCTGACCCTGGCCCAGGCGGCGGCCGACACGGCGGGGGCATCGACACCGCTCGGCGCCCACGCGGCGGCGCTTTACACTGATTTTGTTGATGGCGGCCATGGCGGCCTCGACTATTCGGCAATCATCAAACTCATTGCCGGCGAGGAGATCTGAGCCATGGGGCGTTTTGACGGCAAGGCAATTCTGGTCACCGGCGCCAACTCGGGCATCGGCGCGGCCACGGCAAAAGCCTTCGGCGCCGAGGGCGCGCGGCTGATGATGACCGGCATTGACGCTGAAGCGGGCGCAGCGGTTATGGCCGAGATCAACGGCGCCGAAGGCGACGCCCGGTTCATCCATGGCGACCTCACCGAGCCGGCATTCCGCGACGGCTTGGTCGACCGGGTGGTCGCCGAAATGGGGCGCCTCGACGTGCTGTGCAACAATGCCGGCATCATCCGCCGCGGCACGGTCGATCAGCTCAGCAACGAAGACTATCGCCTGATCATGACGGTCAACATCGATACGGTGTTCGCCCTCTCGCGCGCTGCCATACCGGTCATGAAGGCGCAAGGCAAGGGCACCATCGTCAACACCGCCTCCGAATTGGGCGAAACAGCGACCGCCAACATCCCGGCCTATTGCTCGAGCAAGGGGGCTGTCGTGCAGTTGACCCGCGCCATGGCCCTGGAGACCGCCCGCGACGGCATTCGCATCAACGCCATATGTCCCGGCCCGGTGCTGACCGACTTGCTGATCGGCGGCCGTGATGAGGCTTACTTGGCAAAGACCGCCGAGGCCGTGCCCATGGGCCGCATCGGCGAGCCCCATGAGATCGCCAACGCCATCCTGTTCCTGGCCAGCGACGAGGCCAGCTTTATGACCGGGGCGATGATGATCGTTGATGGCGGCGTTACAGCAGGATAATAAAATGGCTCGATTTGATGGTAAGGCGGTGCTGATTACCGGCGCCAATTCGGGGATCGGCGCGGCCACCGCCAAGGCGTTCGGCGCCGAGGGTGCGCGGCTCATGCTGACCGGCATCAGTGCCGACGAAGGCGCGGCGGTTATGGCCGAGATCAACGGTACCGGCGGCGATGCCCGGTTCATTCATGGCGATCTCATGGACAGCGGCTTTCGTGACGGTTTGGTTGACCGCGCGGTGGCCGAGCTGGGCCGCCTCGACGTGTTGTTCAACAACGCCGGAGTCGGTTTCGGCGGCACCGTCGAGACCATGTCCCTGGAGAACTATCGCCGGGTTATGACGGTCAATCTTGAAGTTCCCTTCGCCCTGTGCCGCGCCGCGATTCCGGTCATGAAGGCCCAGGGCGGCGGCGCCATCGTCAATACCGCCTCGGAACTCGGCACCATCGGCGCGCCGCGTACGGTCGCCTATTGCGCCAGCAAGGGCGGAGTCATTCTCATGACCCGGGCCATGGCCCTGGACCACGCCGCCGACGGCATCCGGGTCAACGCCATCTGCCCGGGCCCCGTCGATACCGCGTTGCTAACCTTCGACAGCGTTGACCCAGATGGTGACGTGGAACTGATCGCCGTTGACACCCCCATGAACCGCATCGGCGAGGTCGGCGAAATCGCCCCGGCCGTGTTGTTCCTGGCGTCCGACGAGGCAAGCTTCATGACCGGCGCAACCATGATCGTCGATGGCGGGGCGACGGCCTAGGCGAGGTCTCCGCCGGCCACGGCCCCCAGCAATGCGCGGCCGGCACCGCTTTTGCGTGCCTCGGGGCGGACGAACAGGTCCGACATGTAAATCTGGCAGCGGCCGATGTGTCCTTCGAAGGTCGGGCAGAAGATGGTGAAACCCACCACCGCGCCGTCCATGGTGGCAATCAGGCTATGAGCCCAGCGCTCGCGCCCGAAGCAATTCCGCAGAACCGCCGCCTCGTCGATGGCCCGCGACTTGTTGCCCAGCCAATCAGCCAGGGCCCGCGCCATCTCAACGATGTCGGGCGCATCGCCGCGTCGCGCCTGGTGGACTGATGGTGCACTATGTGTGGAGACGCTCGATGTGGTGCCCACGTCTCGGTCCTCGGGATGGTTCGTATCAAATGGATGATACATCGCAATGGAGAGGCCGGTATCGCAATGCCATATTTCGGAAATATCGATAATAACAATTGTTGTAGTTCGAATCTTCTCCATCGACTGTAGAGTCAAAAAAATCGAACAATTGTATAGTATAAGTGTAGCGAGTATGCAGTTAATGGTAGCTAGGCTCAGAACCTATTAATTTGATTGTATGAATTGGGATAGATTGATT
>CAZYDR010000091.1:8751-14665 GCA_964645285.1 uncultured Alphaproteobacteria bacterium | reverse complement strand
CTAAAGATTTCATCGGTCGCGGGGATTTTCGTTTGTCTGATCCTCGGTATCACAGCCGCTGTATGGATTACGCTCGGTGTTGGCGAGGTCGAGCTTCTGGTTCTTATGTGGGGGACTTTGTTTCTTGGGCTGCCGCAGTTCGGTATGCTCTACGTTGGCCTCAAGCGCCGCGAGTATCTGCGCGACATTCTTAGCACCTTACAAAAAGACTGATAGTGGCGTCAGCCGTCGTCGAACTACGCCGGCGGCTGATTCTTTCTAGGGCCGCAAGTAGCTCCAGCCCTGTTCCTGAAGCTCCATCAAGCGGATCACGCTGGAGGGCATCATGCTGGCCTCTGGCAGGATTTCGATCTCGCCGTCGGCTTGCTCGCTCATTCTGGCGTGCGTGTTGCTACAGGCGGCGAAGGACAGGTTTTCCAGCTCCAGGCTGAGTGCCGCAATGCGATCCTTTACCGGCGAGGTGTCGCTGCGCAGCATATGCAGACCGGACCCATAGGCGACGATCTCAATTTCAACGGTCTCGCCCTTGGCGAGGTAATACTTGTTGATGTTGTAGGCATTGTTGAGCGCCATGTTCATGCGGGCCGGGTCATTTTCGTCGACGTGAATCGCCACCTTGTGGACATCGCCGGCGGCCAAGGCCGTGGTGATGGGGGTCAATACTGCCAGCAGCAGTATGGGCGCGAGAAAAAGCGCGCGGATCATTGTCATGCTCCCATTTCGGGTTTCGGTTGCGTCAGGTTAGCCGCCGTCGCTGGATCACCACAGAGCGAATCCCTCATGCTCTCCGAAATGTGATGAGATCGTTTTTCTGTTCCGGCAAACGAAAACAGGCCCCACCGGGTTGGTGGGTCCTGCAATCTACCGGAAAATGGTGCCGCCGGAGTGGATTGAACACTCGACCTCGCCCTTCATACCGCGGCAAACCACGGCTTGGACTATCCCTTGACCCTATCGTTGATCCGCGATCTTGGCGCGAATTCGCGACTTAGGCCCCGCCCGTCTAGTCTCTACACCTTCCCGTTTCCGGGCTTGGCTCGGGATTGCCTTGAAATAAGGTTTCCCCGAATTTGAGCGGTTACACCCACTAGGTTTCCCCGGTGGGGGGCAATTATAGTGATCTTACCAAGGGCGCACTCTACCACTGAGCTACGGCGGCTAATCTATTCTCCAAATATAGGCTCGGAATCGATCTCTTAAACAGCAAAAATAGCACCTCGCCAGGTTCCGTTCCGCCATCGAACAGGCTCAGCCTTGAGAGGTGCGGCGCACCATGCCACAGTGCCCGCGGACGTGCAAGATACCGCTTCGCCTTACCAAGAAAGCTGTTTATGACCCGTAAACCCCCTTCTAACCAACCCTCCAAGGGCGATAGCACCGCGGCGCCGGACCCGACGATTGCAAGGGCCAACCGGCGGGCGGCGACATTACGGAAAAACCTGCGTCGGCGTAAACAGCAGCAGCGGCTCCGACGGGACGAAAAAGCATTGAATTCGGGCGACGACAGCGCCGAGCCCTGATTGCTCCTTGGACTCATAACTTTATTGTGATTCACGATGATTTGTGAATCGGCGACAAATGCCCCTTCTTGGGGTATATATATTCGCGAATGACAAACTGAAGCGATTGTCATCCACAGATTGGCGGAATACATACCGGGCACTGGCGACATCAGGGTTTTTCCGATGGTCGTGCCCGCAGTTGACGTGAGGCGATAGAATGGAACCGACGGACCAGTTTTTTGAAAATGCGGGCCGTGCCTGCAAATTTCTCAAGGCGTTGGCCAATGATAATCGGATGGTGATCCTGTGTTCTCTGGCCTCTGGCGAGAAGAACGTGGGTGAGCTGGAAGAGATCCTTGGCATTCGCCAGCCGACCCTGTCCCAGCAATTGGCGCGGCTGCGGGCCGATGACTTGGTTTCGACCCGGCGTGATTCACGGCAAATCTATTACAGCCTGTCCAGCGATGAGACCAAGCAGATCATTGGTCTGCTCCACACGTTGTTCTGTGCCGACGATGCCGCCGGCACCATGGGCGTCGGCAAGGCTGCCTAGAGGCCTTCGGTCTTAAACCACGAAAGCTTATCCCGTAGACTGACCACGGTTCCGACCACCAGGATGGCCGGACCGTCCAGGTCTGCTTGCTCGACACGCGCCGCGATATCGTCGAGCGTTCCAGTGACCACTTGTTGCGAATCGCGGGTGCCGTTGTCGATCACTGCCGCCGGCATGTCGGCGTCGGCGCCGTGGGCGACCAACTCGCTGGTGATGGCGGCGACGGCGCCCAGACCCATGAACACGACCACGGTTTGATTGGGCTGAACCAGAGTCTCCCAATTGAGGCTGAGTTTGCCGTCCTTGGTGTAGCCGGTAACGAAGATGCAGGCCTGGGCATGGTCCCGGTGTGTCAGGGGAATGCCGGCGTAGGCAGCGCAGCCGTTTGCCGCGGTAATACCGGGCACGACCTGGAACGGAATGCCGTGGCTGGTCAGGGCCTCGATTTCCTCGCCGCCCCGGCCGAAGGTGAAGGGGTCGCCGCCCTTGAGTCGCAGCACCCGCTTGCCCTGTTTGGCCAAGTCCACCAGAGTCTGGCTGATAAGGTCCTGGGGCAGTTTGTGGTCACCCTGGCGTTTGCCGACGTAGACCCGCTCGGCATCACGCCGCACCAGATCGAGCACCGCGTCGTCGACCAGTCGGTCGTGAAGCACCACGTCGGCCTGCTGCATGAGCCGCAGCGCCCGAAACGTCAGAAGATCCGGGTCGCCCGGTCCGGCGCCGACCAGATAAACCTCGCCTGTAAGGGGGGCGTCGCGGTCATCGCTGGCGGCGGCCAGGGTTTGCTCAAGAAGCCAGCTGGCATCGTCGCTCTGCCCGGCCAGGACATACTCGGCCACCGGTCCGTCGGCGATGGTCTCCCAAAAACGCCGGCGCCGGGTGATGTCGGGGATCGCCGCCTTGACCCGCTCACGGCAATCGCCGGCGAACTGGGCGAGACGGCCGAAGCGGCCCGGAACCCAGGTTTCGAGCCGCGAGCGCAGCAGGCGCGACAGGATCGGTGCTTCGCCGCCGCTCGAGACGGCGACCACTACCGGTGAGCGGTCAACAATGGCCGGCATGATGAAACTGCAAAGATGGCGCCGGTCGGCAACATTGACCGGAATGCCCCGCTCTCGGGCGTCGGCCGAGACCCGGATGCCGGTGTCTTCGTCGTCGGTGGCCACGAACACCAGTTGGGCGCCGTCAAGGTCGGTGGGCAAGAACGCGCGCGCCTCGAAGCTTTAGTCCTGGCAGTCGTCGAATGCCGGCGACAGGGCCGGGGCGACCACGCGGACCCGAGCGCCGGCGGTCACCACCGCCTTACAGCGCCGTGCCGCCATGGCGGTGCCGCCAACCACCAACACCGGTCGGTCGCGGAGTTCGAGGAAGACAGGAAAATGGTTCATGTGGCGGCCCAATCGGTCATCACCGTACCCCAGCGCCGCGCGGTGTCCAGGTCAAGATCCATGGTGGTGAAGCGGCTGCCTTCGCGAATACGCAGCCGCAACAGTCGCACGCCATTGTCGTGGACGACTTCGAACAGTTCGACCTGTTTGTTGAACGGGGCCTCGATGCGGTCGAGGGGCCGGCTTTCCGGATCGCTCATCGTTCGCCCCAGGTAAAGGCCGCTTCGACCTGCATTTCCCAGTTCCGCGGCGTATCCCGATAATCGGGCTTGAGGTCGATCTGGAGCAGGATCGAGCCACCGGCGCCACCCTGCTTTCGGATCGTCGCCAGCAGGTCAGGGAAATTGTTGACCTGAGGATTACGGATGATGATGTCGCTGAGCAGGACAAGATTGTCGGACATGGGGTCGTCGGTCTCCCAGGGCGTGTTCAGGCGGTAACGCGGTCGAGGAACCGGACCCGGTAGAGGAGCCGGTCACGGCCCGCTTCCCGATGATCGTCGAAGCCGCCGCGGTTGTGTAGAATGTTATTGCTGATCAGTCCTTCGCCGGGTTGGAGACGGTGGCGGATGATGTCGTCATTGTCGCTTCCAAGCAAGAGGTCAAGGGCCTGGCGAGCAGCCGTTGTCATGGCATCGTCGCGCCACTCGACATAGCGCTTGCGCGCGGAGTAGCGCATGTGTAACCGGCCGGCCATGACCGAGAACACCGGCCCTGTATGAGCCGGGCGGATCATGGCGCCGCCTTCATGGTTGGCGGGAATGGTCAGCACGTCGAGGCGTGACAGGGCCGCGATATGGTTCGGGTTCTGGTCGCGCAGGTGGATATAGGCGATTTCCGGGTCCATGAGGGCGCTGGCGCCGCCGCTCGCCGCATCACGCGCGCAATGGAGCAACATGCCCCGAACCTGGTGGCCGGAGTCATTGTAGTAACCGTCCGTATGCCAGCTCAGTGGCCGGTTGGAGTATGGGATATAGGCGGCCTGACGGCCTTCGCCGTTGACCTTGATGGCGGTGACACCATCTTCGCCGGTCCACAGCGGGCTGTCGAGCCGGGCCAGACCGAACCGCCGGGCGAAGGCCAGCGCACCAGGCTTGTCTATCGGGCGACCGGTTGCGTAGATCGCCATGTTATAGTCACGGCAGCGCGCGAAGATGGCGTCGCGCTCGGCCGGGGTCGGGGTTTCAGGGTTTTCGACCGCGACCATAAGAACTGCCGTATCGGTGGGCTTGCGGGCAAGTTTTTCGTTCCGCCACTGGCGGTACGCGGCATCGTTGCTCAGGTCGAATGGATTTGCCATGAGACGGGGACCGTTCATTAACAACTCGATGCCAAAATACAGCGCAAATCGGGTTCGCGATACGGCGGCGACGATCCCTTTGCGCTTGATAATTTATAATAATGGAATATGATCTGTCGAGCCAAGGGAACGCCTATCTAATGGCCGCGGGGGAAAGCGGTTCGGATGTCTCTTGGTCCAATCAACCGGACGCTGCACATTGGCGCTTTCTCCCCGGCGACAAGAGGATTTTACGTGGCCAAGAAGACCCATGAAACCAAGCTGCTCGACGAGCTCGAAGATGGCCCGTGGCCTAGCTTCGTCACCGGCCTGAAGCGCCTCGCCGAAGACGACAAGCCCTACGCCGGCATGATGAAGGATCTCATGGGGCAGCTTGAGCATTCCTACGAGACCCGGAAAGGGTATTGGAAGGGCGGCACGGTCAGCGTTTACGGCTATGGCGGTGGCGTCATTCCCCGGTTCTCCGAAGTCGCCGATGAGTATCCCGAGTCTTCCGAGTTCCATACCCTCAGGGTCCAGCCGCCCGCCGGCATGCACTACTCCAGCGATTTCTTGCGCCAGATTTGCGATGTCTGGGAGCAGCACGGCTCCGGCCTGATCGCGCTCCATGGCCAGAGCGGCGACATCATGTTCCAGGGCTGCACCACCGAGAACGTGCAGAAGGCCTTCGACGGTCTTAACGAAATCGGCCTTGATATGGGTGGCGCCGGCCCGGCTCTGCGCACCTCCATGAGCTGCGTCGGCCACGCCCGTTGCGAACAGTCGTGCTACGACGAGATCCGCGCCCATCGCACCATCATCAACGCCTTCCTCGACGAGATGCACCGCCCGGCGCTGCCCTACAAGTTCAAGTTCAAGTTCTCGGGCTGTCCCAACGACTGCGTCAATTCGATCCAACGCTCCGACTTCGCGGTTATCGGCACCTGGCGTGACGACATCAAGGTCAAGCAGGATCAGGTCAAGGCCTATGTCGAGAGGCAGGGACGCAAATACACCATCGACAACGTCATTACCCGTTGCCCGACCAATGCCCTCAGCCTCAACGACGACGACAGCCTGGAAATCGACAACCGCAGCTGTGTCCGTTGCATGCACTGCATCAACGTCATGACCAAGGCCCTGTCGCCGGGTGATGACCGGGGTGTCAACATCCTCATCGGTGGCAAGCGCTC
>CAZYDR010000091.1:0-8741 GCA_964645285.1 uncultured Alphaproteobacteria bacterium | reverse complement strand
GTCCCTGGGCGAGCGGGCGATCGACTTCTTCGCCGAAAATGCTCTCGAGCACGAGCGTGTCGGCGAGACCATCGACCGCATCGGCCTGCCCAACTTCCTCGAGGGCATCGGTGTCGGGATCGATCCCAACATGATCAGTTACCCGCGCACGAATTCCTTTGTCCGCACCGATGACTGGGACGAGGAGGCGGCCCGGTGGCGTCAGCGCCAGGCCGCCAAGGGCCAGGCGGCGGAGTAGAGCAGGTGAGCGATATCAAACAGACCAAGGTCAAACCGCGCCGCGCCACCGAAAGCGGTGTCCCGGATCCGTTCCCCTACATGCACCCGGTTCTCAAGAAGAACTACGGCAACTGGGACTGGCATGACCGCCTGCGCCCCGGCGTGTTGCATCACGTCGCCCACGGCGGCGACGAAGTGTGGACCGTGCGGGCCGGTACCCAACGGCAGATGGATGTCCACACCATCCGCAAGCTGTGTGGCATCGCCGACGACTACGCCGAGGGCCACGTGCGCTTCACCTCGCGCAGCAATATCGAGTTCATGGTCGGCGACAAGGAAAAGGTCGAGCCTCTGGCCGTCAAGTTGACCGCCGAAGGGTTCCCCGTCGGCGGCACCGGCAACTCGGTGTCGATGATCAACCACACCCAGGGCTGGCTGCACTGCGACATTCCCGGCACCGACGCCTCGGGCGTGGTCAAGGCGCTGATGGACGACCTGCACGGCGAGTTCACTACCGAGCAAATGCCCAACCGGGTGCGTATCACCACGTCGTGCTGCCAGATCAATTGCGGCGGCCAGGGCGATATCGCCATCAACGTCCAGTACACCAAGCCGCCGGTGATCAACCACGATCTGGTGGCTAATGTGTGTGAGCGGCCGGCGGTGATTGCCCGTTGTCCGGTGGCGGCGATCCGCCCGGCCATGGTCAACGGCAAGGCATCGCTTGAGGTCGACGAGCGCAAATGCATCTGTTGCGGCGCCTGCTACCCGCCCTGTCCACCCATGCAGATCAACAGCGACGAATCCACCAAGCTGGCGATCTGGGTCGGCGGCAAACACTCCAATGCCCGTAGCAAGCCGACCTTCCACAAGCTGGTGGTGGCGAACCTGCCCAACAACCCGCCGCGCTGGCCCGAGGTCAACGAAGTCGTGAAGACCATCCTGTTTGCCTACAAGGAAGACGCCCGCCATTTCGAGCGCGTCGGCGAATGGATCGACCGCATCGGCTGGCCGCGCTTTTTCGAGATGATCGACACGCCGTTCACCAGATTTCACATCGATGATTTTCACGGCGGGCGCGAATCGCTGAACGCCTCGGCGCATATTCATTTTTGAGAGCGGTTGGCCGGAGGGGTTTTGACCATGAAGATCGGGGTCATCGTAAACGAGGGGCCGTTCACCCATCAGGCCTCGGATTCCGCCTATCACTTCACCAAAGCGGCCCTGGAGAAGGGCCACGAAGTGCCGCGGGTGTTCTTCTATTACGACGGCGTGAATAACGCCAACAAGCTGTCGTCGCCCCAGTCCGACGACCGCAATCTGGTCAAGCTATGGAGCGATCTCGGCGAGGAACACGGCCTCGATCTGGTGGTCTGTGTGGCGGCATCGCTGCGGCGCGGCATCAAGGAGGAGATCCTCGCCGACGGCTTCGGCATTTCCGGCCTTGGCCAGCTCATCGAGCTGGGCATTGGCGCCGACCGCACCGTGACCTTTGGAGATTAGTGATGAGTGATGAGTTCGCCGGTGATTTCGATACCGAGGGCGTCAAGAAGCGCTTTATGTTCGTCAACCGCAAGGCGCCTTACGGCACGATCTACGCCCTGGAGAGCCTTGAGATGGTGCTGATCACGGCGGCCTTCGAGCAACACGCGGCCATCGTCTTCATTGACGACGGCGTGTTTCAGATCAAGAAAGGCCAGGATACCACGAGCCTCGGCATGAAGAATTTTTCCAAGACCTACGGCGTCGTCGAAATGGAAAAAGAGGATGCCGACGAAGACCCGGACCTGGATATGGAGTGGCGCATTATCGTCGAGCGCGAGTCCATGGAGGCACGGGGTCTGGCCGAGGATGATTTTATCATCGATGTCGAGGTCATGGGCGCCACGGACCTGGCCGCACTGATGAACCAACAGGATGTGGTGGTGACGTCATGAGCCAGACCATGCTGCACACGGTCAACAAGTCGCCGTTCGAACGCAACACCCTCGAGAGCTGTCTCCGTCTCGCGGCCCGGGGCAGTGGAATTCTGTTGATCGAGGACGGCGTTTACGGCGCCCTGGCCGGCACCTCGGCCAGTGATGCGCTGGCCGCGCGAGGCGATGATTTCAAACTCTATGTGCTTGGACCGGACATCGCGGCCCGCGGGCTCGGGAAGAAGCCGCTGATCGACGGTATCGAAGTGGTCGATTACAGTGGATTTGTCGATTTGGTAATGACGCACGACGCAATAAATGCATGGCTTTAAGCCGGCAACAACCGAAGGAAGCGAACATGGCGTATGAACTGAACGGAACCGCCTTCGAACACGACGAAGAGGGCTACATCACCGACATCAGTACGTGGAACAAGGACCTCGCCGGCCTGATCGCCGAGGACGAGGACATCGACATGTCGGATGATCATTGGGAAGTGGTCAATTTCCTCCGCGACTACTACGAGGAATACCAGATCGCGCCGGCTATCCGTGTGCTGACCAAGGCGATCAAGAAGTCGCTCGGACCCGAGAAGGGCAACAGCGGCTATCTCTACGAGCTGTTCCCCTACGGTCCGGCCAAGCAGGCCTGCAAGATCGCGGGATTGCCCAAGCCGACCGGCTGCATCTAAGAAGGTACTGGGGTGACCGCCGTCTTTGCGATTCTGCTGTATGGGGCGGTCGCGGTCTTGATGATTGGGCTGGCGCTGAAGATTCGCCGCTACGCGACGGTTCCGGCGCCCCTCAAGATCCCCACCACCCCGGCGCCGACGACCACGTGGGGCGTGGTTCTGCGCATGGCCCGCGAGGTGGTGCTGTTCGAAAGCCTGTTCCGCTCCAACAAATGGATCTGGCTGTTCGGCTGGATGTTCCACGCCGCCCTGCTGGTGGCTCTGCTCGGGCACCTGCGTTATTTCACCCAGCCGGTTTGGTTCTGGGTAGTAATGCTCCAACCTTTCGCCAAATACGCCGCCTTCGCCCTGATTGCCGGTCTCTCCGGGCTTTGGCTGCGGCGTCTGGTGGTCGAGCGGGTGCGCTACATCACGTCGTCTTCCGATCACCTGATGCTTGCGCTGCTGGTCGGCATTGCGGCCAGTGGCATGCTCATGCGCTTCGTCGTCCATACCGACATCGTCGCGCTTAAGACTTTTGTGTTGGGCCTGTTGCGATTCGACTGGCAGCCCCTGCCGAGCGATCCGATCCTGCTGGTTCACCTCGGGTTGGTAGCGGCGCTGATGATCGTCTTCCCGTTCAGCAAGCTGCTCCATGCCCCGGGCGTATTCTTCAGCCCGACCCGCAATCAGGCCGATAATCCCCGCGAAAAACGCCACGTCACGTCCTGGGTCGCGCCATGAAAGCACCGGAATTCGACGTGCCCACGCTCGGTGAGTTTACCGAAACACCGGCCATTGTCCCCGACGCCATGGCTCACAGCCGGCCCTTCGCAGCGTCGGCCGGCCACCAGGAGGCACTCGGTTTCCCCGGTGAACTGGTTGACGACTGGCACGACCGCGCCATCGCCAAGTTCGGCGAACTGCTCGGCAAGCATCGCTCGCTCCAGGTCTACATGGACGCCTGCGTCAAATGCGGCGCCTGCACCGACAAGTGCCATTACTTCCTCGGAACCGCCGATCCCAAGAACATGCCGGTGGCGCGCCAGGACCTCATGCGCAAGGTCTATCGCCGCCACTTCACTCTGGCCGGCAAGTGGTTTCCATCTCTCGTTGGGGCCGAGGACCTGACCGAAGAAGTGCTCGACGACTGGTACATCTATTTCCATCAGTGCTCCCAGTGCCGCCGTTGCTCGGTGTTCTGTCCCTACGGCATCGATACCGCCGAGATTTCCATGGCGGCGCGCGAGATCATGGACAGCATCGGCAAGGGCCAGAAGTACTGCAACGAGATCATCGGCAAGGTCCACGACATCGGCAACAACCTGGGGCTGCCGCCGCGCGCCCTGCGGGCCACCCTCGATGACCTGGAGGAGGACATCGAGGACGAGACCGGAGTCGCCGTGCCGCTGCCCCTCGACGTCGCCGGCGCCGAGGTGCTGCTGATCACGCCGAGCGCCGATTTTTTCGCCGAGCCTCATGTCGACGGCCTGATCGGCTATGCCAAGGTGTTTCATCAGTCGGGGGTCAGTTGGACGCTAAGCTCCTACGCCTCCGAGGCCGCCAACTTCGCCATGTTCGTCGGCTCCTACCAGCAGATGGGCGAGATCGCCGAGCGCATTCGCAAGGCGGCCGAGGATCTGGGGGTCAAGCGCATCGTGGTCGGCGAATGCGGTCATGCCTGGCGCGTCGCCTACAATTTCTGGAACACGTTGGTTGGACCGTTCGATTTCCTCGATCCGGCCTATCCCTGTCCCCAGCACATCTGTGAATTCACCTACGACTTGATCCGCGAGGGTCGGCTGACCTTCGACAAATCGGCCAACGACCACATGACCCTGACCTTCCACGATTCCTGCAACGTCGCGCGGGCCTCGCGCATGGGCGCGGAGCCGGGCGGCCAGTTCACCTATCCCCGCGAAATCATCAAGGCCTGCTGTAACAACTTCGTCGACATGGCCGACGACGCCATCCGCGAGAACAGCTATTGCTGCGGCGGCGGTGGCGGCCTGCTGACCGACGATTTGACCGAACTCCGGGTCAAGGGCGCCAAGACGCGCATGGAAGCGCTCAAACAAGTGACCGAGGACCATGGCGTAACCCACATGGCGGCGATCTGCGCCATCTGCAAAAGTCAGTTCTCCAAGGTCATGCCCTATTACGGCTTTGGCATGGACCGCATTGTCAGCGTCCACCAACTGGTGAGCAACGCCATTATCCTCGACGGACAAGACCATGACTGACAGAAGCCAGCCCGACGACACCAAACTGAATTGGCGCCGATACAAGGACGGCGACGATGCGCCGCTGCCCTGGCAGCAGGAAATCTTCAAGGGCGACACTTCGCACCAGTGCCCGGTCTATGTCCACCGCACGCCGCCGTGTCAGGGCAGCTGTCCGGCCGGTGAGGACGTACGCGGCTGGCTCAATGTCGTGCGTGGCCTCGAGGTTCCGGCCGAGGGCCGCGAATGGCAACAATATGCCTTCGAGCGCATCGTCGATTCCAACCCGTTCCCGGCCATCATGGGCCGGGTCTGTCCCGGACCCTGCGAGGACGGCTGTAATCGCAGCGAGGTCGAGGACCATGTCGGCATCAACGCGGTCGAGCAGTTCGTCGGCGACTACGCCCTGGAACACGGTCTGACCTTGCCCCCGGCCGGCCCCGAGACCGGTAAGAAGGTGGCCATTGTCGGCAGCGGCCCGGCAGGTCTGGCCTGCGCCTATCAACTGCGCCGCATGGGTCACGGCTGCACCGTGTTCGAGAGCCACGACAAACTCGGCGGCATGATGCGCTACGGCATTCCCGGCTACCGCACGCCGCGCCATACCCTGGACGGCGAGATCAAACGCATTCTCGACCTCGGCGTCGAGGTCCGTATCAACACCAAGGTCGGCGTCGATGTAACCCTGGAAGAGTTGGAGCGGGACTACGACGTGGTCTATCTCGGCCTCGGCGCCCAGGCCGGTACGGCTCTGCCGATCCCCGGCGGCGAAGCGCCCAACTGCATCAGCGGCATAGCCTTCCTCGACGCTTTTAATGACGGCCGCCTCCACCATTCCAACGAGCGGGTGCTGGTCATTGGCGGCGGCGACACCGCCATGGACGTGGCGGCGGTGGCTCGCCGGCTCGGTCATATCGGCCAGATCCACGAGAAGGACCGTCCGGAAAACGTCGTGCTCGGCCAGACCGTCCACGATGTCGCCGGCGTCGCCACGCGCCACGGCGCCGACGTCACCATCGTCTATCGTCGGCCCGTCGAGAAAATGCCCGCGACCAAGATGGAGATCGACCACGTGCAGCAGGAAGGCGTCGCCATTCGCAGTTCTCTGGCCCCGGTCGAGGTGGTGCTGGGCGACGATGGCCGGGCCACGGCGCTCCGCGTGATCGAGGTCGAGTGGGCCGCCGACGGTTCCATGACCACCAAGGAAGGCTCCGAGTTCGATATCGAATGCGATCTCATCGTCGCCGCCATTGGCCAAGTCTGCGATTTCACCGGTATGGAAAACCTCAACAACGGCCGCGGCCTGATCAACGCCGACGGGGTCTATCGGGTCGAGGGCCGCGAGCGTGTCTTCGCCGGCGGCGACGTGATCAAACCGCACCTGCTTACCACCGCTATCGGCCAAGCGTCCGTGGCGGCGGAGAGTATCGACAAGCTGCTCGCCGGCGCCGAGCCGTCGAAGCGTCCGAAGATTGATGTCCATCACTACAAGCTGCTGGAGAAGCTGCGCGAGACCAGTCTTGAGCCCACGGATTACGACCACAACCCGACGACCGGCACCTACGAAGCCGGTTTCGCGATCCACAACTACGAGGATCGCGCCCACGCCGAACTGGTGCCTCACGAAGCGCTGTTCCTCGGCTACTTCGAGTACGAGGCGCGTAATACGCGGCGTGAGAAAGACATCAACGCCGATAACGTGCTGGGTTATTTCGGCGAACGTATCGAGGGCCTGTCGGAAGAACAGGCACAGGCCGAGGCCGACCGCTGCATGAGCTGCGGCACCTGCCTGGAATGCGACAACTGCGTCATCTATTGCCCCCAGGATGCCGTCATCCGGGTGGCCAAGGGCGAGGCCATAATGGGCCGTTACGTGGACACCGATTACACCCGCTGTATCGGCTGCCATATCTGCGCCGACGTTTGTCCGTCGGGCTACATCCAGATGGGCCTCGGGGAATAGGGCCGCGATGATTTGGCGCCTCGCCGTTCTGTTCCTGTTCGCGGCGATGGCCGCCGAGGCCGGTGTGCCCATGCCGGAAATCAATGCCGGCAAGGGCGATGCCTGCGTGCGCGATACCGAATTCATGCGCAGCGATCACATGACCCTGCTGCTGCATCAGCGCGACGAAACCGTGCTGCAGGGCAGCCGGTCGGCCGACGAAAGCCTCAAACAGTGCATTTCCTGCCATGCGGTGGCCGATCAGCACGGCAAGGTCGTCAGCATCGACGACCCCAAGCACTTCTGCCGCGCCTGCCACGACTACGCGGCGGTAAATATCGATTGCTTCGAATGTCACGCCTCGCGGCCTGAGGTGGCGCCATGACGGTCGAGCTCGATCGCCGGGCGGTGCTGGCCGCCGGCATTCTGCTGGCGCCGGGGATCATGCTATATGGCATTGCTCAGGCCCGCGAGGCGGATACCCCGGCGTCAGGCACGGTGCGCTGGGGCATGTTGATTGACGCCGGCGCCTGTCCGGCCGATTGCACCGCCTGCGTCTCGGCCTGCGCCGAGGAGAACGGTCTTGAGGATTACGGCCGCCCGGCCACCGATGCCCAGTGGATTCGCAAGGTCTCGGTGCGCGACCCGGCGAGCGGGGCGGAGACCGCCTTCCCGGTCATGTGCCAGCATTGCGCCGAGCCGCCCTGTGTTGACGTCTGCCCCACCGGCGCCTCGTTCAAGCGGGCCGACGGCATCGTGTTGGTCGACAAGCATAGCTGTATCGGTTGCCGCTATTGCATGATGGCCTGCCCCTATAAGGCGCGATCCTTCGTTCACGAAGCTCTCGATAACCAGAAGCCGGATGTGCCGCGCGGCAAGGGCACGGTGGAAAGCTGCACCTTCTGCGTCCACCGGGTCGACGCCGACCGCGCCCCGGCCTGTGTCGAGGCCTGCGCCGTGACCGGCAACCAGGCCATGGTCTTCGGTGACATGAACGACCCGACCAGCGAGATTTCCCAGCGCCTGGCGCAATACCCGGCCACCCGCATCCGCGCCGACCTGGGGCTCGACCCCGGCGTGCGCTATCACGGGATCTAGGGTCATGGCCGCCGGCACCCGCTACCAATCTTTCGACCTGCGCGCCGCTGCGTTCTATGGCGCGCTTGCGGTTGCCGGCGCGGTGGCTTGTGCCGCTCTGCTCGCCGCCTGGTTCATGGAGTACAGCGGTCACTGGGTCACCGGCATGGACAATCAGACCGTCTGGGGCCTGCCTCATGTGTTCGCCATCTTTCTTATCGTGGCGGCGTCCGGCGCGCTCAACGTAGCCTCCATCGGCACCGTGTTCGGCTGCTCCGCCTACAAGCCCTTGGGGCGGCTTTCGGGATTGCTGGCCATCGCCCTGCTTGTCGGCGGGCTGAGCGTGCTGGTCCTCGATCTTGGCCGGCCCGATCGGTTGGTGGTCGCCATGACCCACTACAATTTCACGTCCATCTTCGCCTGGAACATCTTCCTCTACACCGGTTTTCTGGCGGTCACCGCGCTCTATCTCTGGACCATGATGGAGCAACCCATGAACCGCTGGAGTTTTTGCGCCGGCCTCGCCGCCTTCCTATGGCGCCTGGTGCTGACCACCGGCACCGGATTGATCTTCGGCGTTCTGGTAGCGCGCGAGGCCTATGACGTGGTGATCATGGCGCCGCTGTTCATCGCCACGTCCTTCGCCTTGGGACTGGCCTGTTTCATTCTGGTCTTGGCGGCGGTCCAAGGCGCCC
>CAZYDR010000090.1:3151-14995 GCA_964645285.1 uncultured Alphaproteobacteria bacterium | reverse complement strand
GATGGGGACGAATGTGATTGTACTGTTTGAGCCAGGTTTCGATGACGATCTGAGCATGTCTGATTGAAGTGAACCACTCTGCATTGAGAACTTCCCTGCGCAGGGTGCCATTGAAGCGTTCGTTGTATCCGTTCTCTCAAAGTATTGTGAAGGCACTTAATCCCGGTTCTAGTCAAGAAAGCCGCGTATAACCAGAATTCATCACAGCTTTCTAAGTAGTTTATTAGTGTACTTAAAACCTTCTTGCCGTTCTCTCGGTCATTTAACAGTAAATTGGGCTGCAAAAGTTCGTTTGAAGAAATAGACTCATCAATGAAACCTGTAGCAAGCGCTAATTTAAGTTCTTCCGATGAGAACATCCCGTTATCCTGCACTTATTAGATCAACAACTGGTTTATCTGCAGCCATCCATTCCAGGAACTGTAATTCCTCAGGCCTCAGCAATTTAAAATTAATATGCTCTTTCAAGCGTCCGTGAAACTCTTTCGTAACACATCGATAACAGTGCATTAAGATATCAAAATCGGGATACGAGTATTCCACACTGATCACTTTCTCTTTGATAACTACGTGGATCTCCAGTTCCTCCCACAATTCTCGTTTTAGAGCCTGAACCTGATCTTCACCCGGCTCAATCTTACCCCCGGGAAATTCATATTTGTGAGAGGTATACTCGTATTTTCCCTCCCCCCTCTGGAAGCAAAGGATATTTTTTCGAAATATATTATGGCTGCAACAACTTCGATCATTGGAAAATTCAGGTACTATTACGTTTTTCTATATGGAAGACATTGTAACGTAATCAGTATAAGCCAGAAACCCAACAACCACACAACCCGAGCCTCTGAGCAATGGGCCGTTGTCCGTGGACCACTGCTCCAGCGCCGCAAGACACGCCTTACCGACGGCTTTCCGGTCACGCGTTTGATGCTGCTTCAGTAACTCGTTCCGGATTAATAAGTCGACGCCGCCCTCGCCAACCTCGACCGGCGCAATCATGGCCACGCCCGTGAGCGGCGCTCGCGGAGGCGTCTTGCCCGGACCGTGGATGGTGCTTCAGTAACCATGAAACTGGTTGTTATTATGCCATAAACGGTGGATATAGTCTAACTTCCAGGATGTGACATTCTGAACATTTTTTGGAATTTTCTAGGAGAATCTTCCGCGCCTCGGGGTCTGCGTTGGTCAGGCGGAGGCCAGATACAGCACGGGCAGTGAACTCGGCTCCGTTGTCGGGGCGCCCCAAGGGCGGTTTCGCGGTGCAGCTACCCCGAAATTGCTTGGCGAACAAGCCATTTGGCCAAAACTCAGCCCAAGCCCCGTCCTCAGGAACCACCCCCCCGATCCGCGCCGGTCGACGAACCATTCGATCACCCGCAGGGCCTCGGCGACCACCTCCGGGCCGATGCCGTCACCGGCCAATACCAGCATGCTTTTGGCGTTGTTGTTCATGGCATCAACATCTATACCAGCAGTCGTCATTTTGGTAGGTTTGTCATGTCGTCAGTGAAGTGCCAAAGCCGTTGACAGCGGGCGTTTCACGGGTATAGTGCCGCCCTCTCCGGCAGACGGATTTTCAGGCCCTCGCCGCGCGTTGCGCGACTGTCGGATAGATGGGTCACCAACGGGTTCGAGACATGTACGCAGTTATTCAAACCGGTGGAAAGCAATACCGGATCGCCGCCAACGATGTCATCAAGGTCGAGAAGCTTGAGGGCGAGGCAGGCGCGACGATCGAGCTCGATCAGGTATTGATGCTGGGTGAGGGCGCCGACACCACCGTTGGCGCGCCGTTGGTCGATGGCGCCAAAGTGGTCGCCACGGTGCTTGAGCAGACCCGCGCCGACAAGATTTTGGTATTCAAGAAAAAGCGCCGCAAGAAATATCGCCGCACCAAGGGACATCGCCAGGACGTCACCGTTCTGCGCATTACCGACGTGCTGGCAGCCGGCTCCAAAGCCGCCAAGCCCAAAGCCGCGGCCAAACCCAAGGCAGCGCCGAAGCCCGAGCCAGAGGCCAAGGTTGAGGATGCGGCTGGCGAAGCAGCACCAGAGAAGGCCGCGCCCAAGAAGAAGGCGGCGCCTAAGAAAGCGGCGGCCAAGAAGCCCGCTGCGAAGAAGGCCCCGGCCAAGAAGCCGGCCGCGAAGAAATCCACCGAGGAGAGTTCCTGATGGCACATAAAAAGGCAGGCGGCAGTTCACGTAACGGTCGCGATTCAGCGGGCCGCAGGCTCGGGGTCAAGAAGTCAGGCGGTCAGGCGGTCCTCGCTGGCAACATCATCGTGCGTCAGCGCGGCACCAAGATTCGTGCCGGTGTCGGCGTCGGTGTGGGCCGCGACCACACCCTGTTCGCGCTCACCGATGGTAAGGTCAAGTTCACCCGCCACAGCGGTGATCGCGCCATGGCATCCGTCGAGCCGTCGGAGCCGCCGGGCTGAATACCCCTTAACAATTGCCCGATTGTTTGGGGGGAATGGCATGCCATTCCCCCTTATTCATTTCGGGTGTCCGCGGAAGGCAATGCGAACCGAGTAGCAGTTATGAAGTTCATCGACGAGGCCAAGGTCAATATTCGAAGCGGCAAGGGCGGTGACGGCAGCGTTAGCTTCCGCCGTGAGAAAAATATCGAGTACGGCGGCCCCGACGGCGGTGATGGCGGCCATGGCGGCGACGTGGTGGTGATCTGCGTCGCCGGCCTCAATACCCTGATCGATTTCCGTTTTCGCAAACATTTCAAGGCCAAGACCGGTGGTGGCGGGGCCGGCCGCCGACGCAGCGGCGCCGGTGGCGCCGACGCCGAGCTTTTGGTCCCCGCCGGCACCCGGGTCTTTGCCGACGACGGCGAGACCCTGATCGCCGATCTGGTCGAGATCGGCGATCGCGCGGTGCTGGCTCGGGGCGGCGATGGCGGCCGGGGAAACCACCATTACAAATCATCGACCAACCGGGCGCCGCGCCGTGCCGATGCGGGCGGTCAGGGCGAAAATCGCGATATCGTTATGCGCCTGCGGCTGATCGCCGATATCGGCCTGGTCGGCCTGCCCAACGCCGGCAAGTCGACCTTCCTCGCCGCGGTCTCCCGGGCCCGGCCAAAAATCGCAGATTATCCATTCACCACCCTGACGCCTCAGCTTGGCGTGGCGCTGTTGGACAATCGCGATCTGGTCATCGCCGATATTCCCGGCCTCATCGAAGGGGCCCACGAAGGCATTGGCCTGGGCGACCGTTTCCTCGGTCATGTGGAACGCTGCAAGGCTCTGTTGCACCTGGTCGACGGTACCGCCGACGATGTGGCGGCTGACTATCACACCGTGCGCGGCGAGCTTGAGAAGTACGATCACGGGGTCGCTGACAAGACCGCCGTGGTTGTTCTCAACAAATGTGACGTGCTGACCGAAGATGAAACCACTGAGCGTCGCGATCAGCTTGCCGAAGCCTGTGGCGGCGAGGTGATGGTCATGTCCGGGGTCACCGGCGCCGGCGTCCCCCCGGTAATGCACGCCCTGTTCGCCCTGGCGGCTGTTCCCGACGAGGATCCCGAACCTGTCGAGGCGGTGTCGTGAGGGCGCGTATGGAAAATGCCAAGCGGATCATCGTCAAGATCGGCTCGGCGCTGCTGGTCGATGGTGACAGCGGCAGGATTCATCGCCAATGGCTCGGCGCCCTGGCCGATGACGTGGCCGCCATGCGGGCGCGTGGCCAGGAGGTAATTATCGTCTCGTCTGGCGCCATCGCCCTGGGTCGCCGTCGTCTTGCTCAGAACTTCGTGCGCGCGCTTAAACTTGAGGAAAGCCAGGCGGCGGCGGCCTGTGGTCAAATTCGTCTGGCCCATGCCTATGAAGAAACCCTGGCGCGCCACGATCTGGCGGCGGCTCAGGTGCTGGTCACCCTTGGCGATACCGAGGAGAGGCGGCGCTATCTCAATGCCCGCACCACCATCGACACCCTGTTGCGTCTTGGCGCCGTGCCGGTGATTAACGAAAACGACACCGTGGCCACCGCCGAGATTCGCTTCGGCGACAACGACCGACTAGCCGCCCGTGTGGCCCAGATGGTCAGCGCTGACCTGATGATCCTGCTGTCGGATATCGATGGTCTGTACGCCAGCGACCCCCGGATCGATCCGGATGCCGCGTTTATCTCCGAGGTCCAGAAAATCACCGCCGACATCGAGGCCATGGCCGGCCCGCCCAATCCGCTCGACGGTTCCGGCGGCATGGTGACCAAGCTGGCGGCCGCCAAGATCGCCACCGCGGCAGGCTGCGACATGGTCATCGCCGACGGCGTAGGCCTTAACCCGCTGGCCGCCATCGCCAGTGGCGCGCGCTGTACCCGGTTCGTCGCCCAGTCCAACCCCAAGACCCTGCGCAAGCAGTGGATTGCCGGCAGTCTCAGCTGCAGCGGCAGCCTGACCATCGACAGCGGCGCCGTGGCCGCCCTGGCGCGCGGCACCAGCCTGCTGCCAGCCGGGGTGACGGCGGTGGACGGCGAGTTCAGCCGGGGCGACGCGGTCAGCGTCAAAGGCCCCGACGGGACCGAGGCGGCGCGGGGTCTGAGCGCTTATTCAGCGGCTGATGCGCGGCGTATCGCCGGCTACAAAAGCCGTGATATCGAAGGTCTTCTCGGCTACCGTGGCCGCGAGGAAATGATCCACCGCGACGATTTAGTGCTGGTTTAGGACCGGCTCTGATCCGAGAGGGAAACATGACCGCAATGAATTCCATCGAGACCTTATCCGCCGATACGGGCATGGCCGAAATCGGCGTCCGGGCCCGTGCCGCCAGCGCGGTTCTCGCCCTTGCCTCGCCGGAATCCAAGAACGCGGCTCTTGAAGCGGCGTCGGCGGCGATCCGCGAGGATCGCGAGGTTCTTCTCGCGGCCAATGCTGAAGACGTCGCCGAGGCCACGGCGCGCGGCCTCAGAGGCGCCATGATCGATCGCCTGGTGCTCAATGACGAGCGCATCGAGGCCATGGCCACCGGCCTGATTGACATCGCCACCTTCGATGATCCCATTGGCGCCATCATGGACGCGTGGGAGCGCCCCAACGGCCTGAAGATACAGCGCCTGCGGGTGCCCCTCGGGGTTATCGGGGTAATCTATGAATCCCGGCCCAACGTCACCGCCGATGCCGGCGGGCTGTGTCTCAAGTCGGGCAATGCGGTGATTCTGCGCGGCGGCTCCGAAAGTTTCCGCTCATCGCGCGCCATCGCCGCCTGTCTCGCCCGTGGCCTGGCGGCGGCCGGTCTGCCCGAGGGCTGCATTCAGCTGGTGCCGATCCGGGATCGCGCAGCGGTCGGTGAAATGCTGACCATGGCCGATACCATCGATGTCATCATTCCGCGCGGCGGCAGGGGGCTGATCGAGCGGGTCGCCGCCGAGAGCCGTATTCCCGTGCTTAAGCATCTCGATGGCATTTGCCACACCTACGTTCACGCCGGCGCCGACGCCGCCATGGCGCGCGACATCGTGTTCAACGCCAAGATGCGGCGTCCCGGCATCTGCGGCGCCACCGAGACCCTGCTGATCGACAGCGCGGTGGCCGACGCCATGCTGCCCGGCATCCTCGATCCTCTGGCCGAGGCCGACTGCGAGCTGCGCGGCGACGAGCGCGCCCGCGCCGCCGACGCCCGGGTCACCCCGGCCAGCGCCAATGACTGGGACACCGAATACCTCGACGCCATCCTCTCCATTAAGGTGGTCGACGGGGTCGACGAGGCGATCCACCATATTGGCCGCTACGGCTCTCATCATACCGAGTGTATCGTCACCGATGACGATGGCGCGGCTCAACGCTTCCTCGCCCGGGTCGACAGCGGCATCCTGCTGCACAACGCCTCGACCCAGTATGCCGACGGCGGCGAATTCGGCATGGGCGCCGAGATCGGCATTTCCACCGGCAAACTCCACGCCCGCGGTCCGGTCGGCATCGAGCAACTGACCAGCTACAAATACGTGGTCCGCGGCAGCGGCCATGTCCGCCCGTAATACCAGGGCGGGGTAGTGGCGGGGCCTATACAGCGGCGAGCCGGTCCGCGCATCGGGCTTCTCGGGGGGTCGTTTAATCCGGCCCATGAGGGCCATCTGCATATCAGCTTGCTGGCGCTCGATCATCTTGCCCTTGATGAGCTGTGGTGGCTGGTGTCGCCCCAGAACCCGCTCAAACCGGCCGATGATATGGCCGGCTTCGGTGACCGCCTGGCCGGGGCCTGCGAACTGGCCGATGACCCGCGTATCACAGTCAGTGATATGGAGCGCCGCCTCGGCACCCGCTACACCGCCGATACCTTGAGGGCGCTGAACAAGCGCTTTCCGCGAACCAATTTTGTCTGGGTCATGGGGGCTGACAATCTGGTGCAGATTTCGTCCTGGCGGAACTGGACGGCGATCTTCGAGGCGATGCCCATTGCCGTTTTCGATCGGCCAACCTATTCTTACGGTGCGCTTGGCAGTGGCGCGGCACAGCGTTATGCATCGTCGCGCATCGACCAGCGTCAGGCGCACGGGCTTGCCGGGCTCGCCCCACCGGCCTGGGTGCTCGTTCGCGGCAAGTTGCACGCCGCCTCGGCGACCTCCATTCGGGGGTCGCGAGAGGGTTTTGACGAAGACCTGTAAATCCCAGTAATTCAAGGAATTAGCACATAGCCAGTCCCAAACCAAAGTCCGAGTCCGCCGCCACGACCAAGGCCGCGCCCAAGGCCAAGGCTACTCCAAAGACCAAGGCCGCACCCAAGGCTAAAGCAGCGCCCAAGGCCAAGGTTTCTCCAAAGGCCAAGCCCAAGCCCAAATCCACACGAACGGTCAAGGCCGCCACCAAACCGAAAACCAGATCGAAGCGCGCGACCGCGCCCAAGCCGGCCCCATCGCCGATGGATCGCCTGTTGGCGCTGATCGAGACGGTTCTCGCCGACGGCAAGGCCGAGGACGTGATCGCCCTCAATTTGGCCGGTAAATCGACTATGGCCGATTACATGGTCATCGCCACCGCCATGTCGCAGCGACAGGTTGGCGCCCTGGCGCAGAACCTCGTACGCCAGCTCAAGTTGGCTAAATTCGGTGCGCCGAACATCGAGGGTCGTACCCAGGGGAACTGGGTGCTGCTTGATGCCGGTGACGTTATCGTTCATCTGTTCCGCCCCGAGGTGCGGGCCTTCTACAATCTTGAGAAGATGTGGACAGCCGAGCTTCCTGATAGCGATGAAAACACGGCGGCGACCGCTTGATTCAAATCCGAGCATGACAATTCAGCCCGATATCCGCCCCGTGGTGCTGTGTATCCTCGATGGTTGGGGCCACGGCGCCGCCACCGAAGATAACGCCATCACCCAGGCCAAGACGCCCGTGTGGGATGATCTGTGGGCGAACAATCCTCATAGCCTGTTGCAGGCGTCCAGCGCCGACGTCGGGCTGCCAGACGGTCAGATGGGTAATTCAGAAGTTGGCCACACCAATATCGGCGCCGGTCGCGTGGTGCACCAAAATCTGCCGCGCATCGATCGGGCCGTGGCCGACGGCTCCCTTGCCGGCCATGGAGATCTACTGGCATTTGTCGAATCATTGAAAGCCAGCGGCGGCACCTGCCACCTCATGGGGTTGATGTCGCCGGGCGGCGTCCATAGCACCCAAAGCCATTTGGCGGCCTTGGCGCGGGCCGTGGCCTCGCGGGGCGTGGTGGTGGCGGTTCACGCTTTTCTTGATGGCCGCGATGTCTCGCCCGGTGGTTTCCGCGGCTATCTTGACGAATTCAAACTTCAGGTTGCCGGGACTCCGGGCGTATCCATTGCCACCGTATCCGGGCGCTACTACGCCATGGATCGCGACCAGCGTTGGGAGCGGGTTGCTCTGGCTTACGGCGCCCTGGTCAGCGGCCAAGGCGAGTCCGCCGCCACCGCCGGCCAGGCGGTTGTCCATGCTACGGCCCGTGACGAGACCGATGAGTTTGTGCTGCCCACGGTAATTGGCGGCTACGGCGGCATGAATGACGGTGACGGTTTGCTGATCGGCAATTTCCGCGCCGACCGGGTGCGCCAGATCGCCGGCGCGCTTGTGGACCCGGATTTCGACGGTTTTGTCAGGTCGGCGCGGGTGAATTTTACGGCGGCCCTCGGCTTGGTGGAATACTCAAGCCACCTTAACCAGTTTATCGGGGCCCTGTTTCCGCCCATGGAACTCACCGGCATTCTTGGTGACGTGGTGTCCCGGGCGGGGCTCAAGCAACTGCGTATTACCGAGACTGAAAAATACGCCCACGTGACGTTTTTCCTGAACGGCGGCGAGGAGCAACTGTTTCCCGGAGAGGAACGCATTCTGGTGCCGTCGCCCCGGGTTGCGACCTACGATCTTCAGCCGGAAATGTCGGCCCCGGAAGTGACCGACAAGCTGGTCGAGGCCATCAATGGCGGCAGTTTCGGTCTGGTGGTGGTCAACTACGCCAATGGCGACATGGTCGGCCATACGGGCAACCTGGAGGCCGCCATGGCAGCAGTCGAGGCTGTTGACGCCTGCCTGGGCCGCCTGACGCAGGCGGTCTGCCAGGCCGGCGGCGTCCTGGTGGTCACCGCTGATCACGGCAATGCCGAAATGATGTTCAACGGCGGGGCCGAAAAGCCTCACACGGCCCATACGTCGAATCCGGTGCCGTTCATTGTCAGTGCCGCCGCGGCCAAAGACATGACGGTCCGCGATGGCCGGCTCGCCGATGTGGCGCCGACCTTGCTCGCATTGCTTGGGCTCGCCTGTCCGGCCGAAATGACCGGAACTTCCTTGCTGGTGGCTTCGGACCACTAATCGTGGGCCGGACTCCATATGCCGCTCTCGTCCTATTGCCGATTATCGGTCTCGCCATGACGCCCCTGGTCGCCCGGTCCGCCGGCGATGATGAACTGGTGGCCGTTGAACAGATCCTCCAGACCGAGCGGGCGCAAGAACAGGCTCTTGAGCAGGCGGCGGCGGATCTTGAGCGCGATGTGGGCAAACTCAGGCTTGCCCTGGTCGAGGCGGGGCGGCGATCACACGATCACGAGGAGCGGATTTCAGCGCTTGAGATCCGGCTTACGGAGTTGACCAAGCTCGAGGCTGAGAAACGAGAGGCCCTGGCGCGCCGCAAGGATGACTTAGCGGCCACCCTGGGCGCTCTCCAGCGCCTCAGCCGCCAACCCCCTGAAGCCTTGGCGGCAACACCGACAGCTATCGACGACTCGATCCGTGCCAGCCTGCTGCTGAGCACCGTGGTGCCGCTTATCGACAGCGCCGCGAAAGCTCTGGGAAGCGATCTCGAAAAATTGGCCGCGCTTCACCGGGAAATCGCCACCGAACGACTGGAACTAGGGGAAACCCGTGATTCATTAGCTGCCGAGCGCCAGCGCATCGATGACCTGCACCAGCAGAAGGTGGCTCTGCGTCAGGACACCGAGACCCAACGTGACGACGCCCGCGATCTGGTCGCGCGACTGGCTGCCGAGGCGAAGACGCTCCGCGACCTGTTGGCTCGTCTGACGCCGGCGCCCGACCATACGCCGGCACCAGCCGCTATCCTGTTGCCGGCGGACGAAAAACCCGAGGTCCCGGCGCCTGTTGCGGTGCTCGAGGCACCGGAGATAGTCGTCACGCCGCCGGTCCCCAGCCGTTCCATCAGCGAGGTCCGGGGCGACCTGCCCATGCCGGCGCGGGGCCGGTTGGTAGCGCTGTTTGGTGATCAGTCGAGCGGTGTCAGGAACAAGGGAATCAGCATCGAGACCCGCGACGGCGCCCAGGTCGTCACCCCCTATGACGGCGAAGTCGTGTTTGCCGGGCCATTTCGCGGTTACGGCCAACTCTTGATCATCGAACACGGCGAAGGGTATCATACGCTGTTAGCAGGATTTTCACGTATCGACAGCATTCTCGGTCAATGGTTGCTGGCTGGTGAGCCAGTAGGCATCATGGGTTGGGGGTCGAAAGGTGGCCCCGTACTCTATGTTGAACTTCGTCGCGATGGCGTGGCGATCAATCCGCTCCCCTGGTTGGCGGTGAGCGAAAATAAGGTGAGTGGATGATGCGCAAACCTCTGATTGGCGGCCTGGCCGCGGTGACCCTTCTGGCGTTCCCTGTGATGGGCGACGCGGCGAGTTCGGAGACTTATCGCCAGCTTAATCTGTTCGGCATCGTGTTCGAACGGGTCCGTGCCGATTATGTGGAGGAGGTCAGCGACCAGGAACTCATCGAGTCCGCCATCAACGGCATGTTGATATCGCTCGATCCCCATTCAAGTTACCTCGACCGCGACAGCTTCGAGGACATGCAGGTTCAAACCAAGGGGGAGTTCGGCGGCCTCGGCATCGAAGTCACCATGGACAGCCGCCTGGTCAAGGTGGTGACGCCGATTGACGATACCCCGGCGTTTAAGGCCGGCGTCAAGGCCGGCGACTATGTCACCCATCTCGATGGTGAGTCGGTGCTCGGCCTGACCCTGTCCGAAGCGGTTGACCGCATGCGTGGGCTGGTTGGCACCGACATCGTGCTGACTATTCGCCGCGAGGGCGAGGAACAGGCCCTGGAAATCCGCATAACCCGCGCGATCATCAAGGTTCAATCGGTGCGTTCGCGCATTGAGGACAACGCGGCCTATATCCGCATTACCAAATTCGATGAGCAGACCGAGATCGGCCTCAAGCGCGAGATGCGCGAGATCAAGGACGAACTTGGCGACTCCCTGAGTGGCGTAATCATCGACCTGCGTAACAATCCCGGTGGCTTGCTCGACCAGGCGGTGGTGGTTTCCGACGCTTTTCTTGACCGCGGCGAGATCGTCTCGACCCGCGGCCGGCGGGCCGACAGCGTCCAACGCTTCAACGCCCGTCCCGGCGATCTGGCCGACGGACTGCCAGTGGTGGTGTTGATCAACGGCGGTTCCGCGTCAGCCTCTGAGATCGTCGCCGGCGCTCTCCAGGACCATCGCCGGGCCATCGTCATCGGTACGCTTTCGTTCGGCAAGGGCTCGGTGCAGACCATCATCCCGCTTGCCGGTCATAGCGCCATTCGCCTGACCACGGCGCGCTACTACACGCCGTCGGGCCATTCGATCCAGGCCAAGGGAATTATTCCCGACATCGTCGTCCAACAAGCCGTGGTCGAGGATGTCGATCAGGCCGCCGGCCGAGATGAGGCCAGCCTACGCAATCGTCTGGCTAGCGAGGACGAACTCATCGGCGACGAAGAGGCCGAGGCGGGGGCAGCCGAGAAGACCAACGGGCGGTCCGATCTGGCCAAGAAGGACTTCCAGTTGTCCCGAGCACTTGACCTGATCCATGGCCTGTCCCTGTTCAATGATCGGGCGGTCAATTAGCCTGATCCGTCACACTGGGAGGCGCCGCGTCCCGCTAGCGGCGGCGGTCGATTACAAGCTCTGATGTGAGTTCGTCTCAGACTGGGTCAATGCTGTGAACCGGCAGCACATGAGTGTGCCGGGCGGTGCGGCCCTGGTGATTTTTTTGCTCGCGGTCGCGGCCGGCCTCTGGCTTTCCCGGGTCCCGCCGTCTCTGCCGCCCCGGGTGGTGGTGGCTTTTTTCCATCCTGAACCGGCCCCCGAGCCGGTCGTTGTCGTTGAGGCGCCGGTGGCGGCCGAGCTGAAAGAGACGATTGTCGCAGTCACAACACCGTTGCCGCAGACACCGGCGGAGCCCGAAGTTGAAATCGCAGCCCTGGCACCCGAGCCAGAGCCGGAACCACAGGCTGAGCCCGACATGGTGGCGCCGGAGCCCATGTCTGAACCGGAACCCGAGCCGGAAATCGTGGCGCCCGAACCAGAGCCGACCCCTGAATCAGAGACAGTCCCAGAGCCCGAATCCGAGCCGGAAATCGTGGCGTC
>CAZYDR010000090.1:0-3051 GCA_964645285.1 uncultured Alphaproteobacteria bacterium | reverse complement strand
CCCCTGAATCAGAGCCAGTCCCAGAGCCCGAATCCGAGCCGGAAATCGTGGCGCCAGAACCAGAGCCGGCCCTTGAATCAGAGCCGGTCCCAGAGCCCGAATCCGAGCCGGAAATCGTGGCGCCCGAACCAGAGCCAATCCCTGAACCAAAGCCAGTCCCAGAGCCGGAAACCGCCATGGCGACCCTTGAACCGGTGCCGGCGCCGGAACCAGAACCCGAGCCAGAGCCGGAACCCGAGCCGCCAGTGACCGCCGAGCCCGAGGTGACGCCTGATGCCATGCCCGAGGCGCCGGATGAGCCGGCGCAGGCCACGCCGGCGCCAAGCGCCACCTGGCTGGCCTATGCCCGGCCGTTCGACAGCGACGAGACCCGGCCCCGCATTGCCGTGGTGGTGGCTGGCCTTGGGTTGGGCCGGGCGGCGACCGCCGAAGCGATCAAATTGCCGGCGGCCATTACCCTGGCCTTCGCCTCCTACGCCCGCGACCTGCAGCAATGGATCGACCTCGCCCGAGCCGCCGGCCACGAGGTGTTGCTCGATCTGCCCATGGAGCCGGTCAATTATCCGAGCATCGATCCTGGTCCCCAACCGTTGTTGACGACGCTTTCCAGCGCCGAGAACGTGGCTCGCCTGAAATGGCATCTCGGCAGGGCCACGGGCTATGTCGGCGTTACGCACAACATGGGGTCGCGGTTTACCGCATCGGCCGACGATCTCCGACCCATATTGTCGGCGCTTAAAGTGCGCGGTCTGATGTTTCTCGATGCCCGCACGTCGGCCAACAGCGTGGCGGCGCAGATGGCCGCCGCCATCGGCCTGCCAACTGCCGCCAACGACCGCTTCATCGATGCCCAGGCGTCGCGCCATGCCATCGACCAGCGACTTGGCGAGATTGAGCGTATTGCCCGCGCCACCGGCTACTCGGTGGCCGTGAGCCATTCCTTCCCGGTGACTCTTGAGCGGCTTGGACGCTGGGCGCTTGCCGTTGACGGCCAGACCTTCGTCTTGGCGCCGATCAGCGCGCTGGCCAATAAGTAGGATATTAGATGATGACAACTGAAAGTAATCTCCAGGCCTACCGCCTGGGGGTCGGGGTGGTGCTGTTGAACGACCAGGGCCTGGTATTCGGCGGCCGGCGTATCGATACCCCCGGCACCGCCTGGCAGATGCCCCAGGGCGGCATTGACGAAGGCGAGACGCCGCGCCAGGCGGTCATGCGTGAGCTTAAGGAAGAGACCGGCAGCGACAACGCGGAGATCATCGCCGAGAGTCGTGATTGGCTGACCTACGATCTGCCAACCGAGATGGCCGGCAAGATCTGGGGCGGGCGCTATCGCGGCCAGCGGCAGAAGTGGTTTATCGCCCGGTTCCTCGGTCACGATTCAGATTTCGACCTGGAGGCTCATGATCCTGAGTTCGCCGAGTGGAAATGGCTCGATGCGGCGGACCTGCCGCGCTTCATCGTGCCTTTCAAACGCCAGCTCTACCTCGACATCTTGGCCGAGTTCCATGACGTTCTGAACACCTGACGGCTGGCAAGTTGGCCGGCGCGGAGACGCAACAGGCGCCAGCCGATAGCGATCAACCCCTCGCTGAGGCGCCCACGCGGATCGAGGCCGACCGCTTCTAACACCATGCGTAAGGCCCGCTGGACGTGGGCGAAGCGGTAGAGCGGCAGGGTTCGCCCACCGTAGGCGCGGATACTGCGCTTGCGGTCGTAGGGCGCGGGGTCTTCGGCGCCGCAATAATAGGCAAAGGCCAGTTCGTCGTCCTCGCTCTCGACCAGCCGGCCAAGCGCGACCCCCAATCGGCGCCATAGACCGAGCTTCTCCACGACCTGGTAGCGCCGCATGTGGCCGAGGAACAGCTTGTAATGGCGGAACTCGTCGCCGGCGATGCGATGGCAAAGGTTGGCCAGTACCGGTTCGGCCACGCTGTCGCGGAGCGCGCTGTAGTACGACGATGTGCCGACCTCGACCACGCAGCGGGCGATCAACTCACCAGTGCGCGAGCCGCGCACCGAGGCGGTGGCCTGGAGCGGCAGCTGATAACCTTCGGTGAATTTGGCGAAGGCCGCGTCGAAGTCGAAATCGGGATCGGCAATCTCGGCCCAGCGGCGAAGAGCACGGCCGTGCTGTACTTCTTCCTCGGCCCATTGGCGCGCCACCGCGCAGAATTCATCGTCGCCGCGAAACACATTGCACAGATAGGTGGCGTAGTCGGCGCCGTTGTGCTCGACCATGCAGGCGGCCTTGATCAGGGCGACGGTTCCGGGATCGAGCGCCGAGCGGTCAACGTCGTCCCATGGAATATCGTCGAGCGTCCAATGGTCCAAGGACATATCCTTCCGACCTGAGTGGAGCAGCATGAAATTAGGGTAGCGCGGGCGACAATGGAATCAAAGGTGCCTTTGAGAAGCCGTTAGCCTAGCCAATCGCCTCAAGCATGGCGTTGCACAGGGCGATTTCGTTCTCGGCGCCGCCGCGTTCGTCATCGTTATCGGCGTCGTTGAGCTCTTCCTGGGCGGCGTTGAGACGCTCCTGCACGTCGCCCTGGTCGAGGTCCTCCACTGGATAGGCTTCGTTCGACAGCACCGTGCAGCCCTGTTCGTTGACCTCGGCGAAGCCGCTGGCGACGAATACCCGCTCCTCGATCTTGTCGCCCTGGTAGACGTCGATGACGCCGGGCCGCACTTCCGAGATGAACGGGGCGTGGCCGGGCAGCACGCCGAAGTCGCCTTCGGCGCCGGGCACCACCACCATGTCGGCCGTGGTCGAGACCAGTAGCGCCTCGGGCGAGGCGAGCTCGAAGGTGACCTTGTTGGCGGTATCGGAAGTGCTGGTATCGCTCATGACTTATGCCTCTACGCGGCTTCGGCGGCCATGCGCTTGGCCTTCTCGACCGCTTCTTCGATGGTGCCGACCATATAGAACGCGGCTTCCGGCATGTCGTCGTAATCGCCGGCGAGCAGGCCTTTGAAGCCGGCGATGGTGTCTTCGAGGCTGACGAAGACGCCCGGTGAGCCGGTGAAGACCTCGGCCACATGGAAGGG